>JAUVGW010000343.1 GCA_030593565.1 Phycisphaerae bacterium
ATGGCCATGATCATGAGAACGCTCCTGTTCTGCTCGCCTTGGTATTGCGCAGGCGACAATCGGCAGAAAGGAGCGTTCTTTATGACTCAAAACCATCAAAAACCCCGTACGATAGTTAACGGCGTTGCATGCCACCCCGCTGTTCGCCCATGCCATCCCGCCGCATCCTAATATCGACCGTGTCGCCCGGCGCGTTTATTTCCAATAGCCGAAGTGCAGTACCAGATACAGAATCGAGAAACCGGTCAGGAAGACGATCCCGGCCCAACCGAGGACGAGCAGCCACCGGGGCGGCGCGGCGCTGCTGGGAACGCGCCTGTCGGCCATGACGCGTACGTTCAGGTAAGCAAACAACGGGGCGGACAGGAACGCGACGGTCGTCGTGACGTCTATCAGCGTTGTCATGACGACCGAGATGTACCGGAGGATCAGAAGCGCACCGGCCACCATGACGGCGACGACGATCCAATAGGGTTTCGCGCCGAGTTTCTCGGCGCGCGGCCAAGCCAGGCGGCTGCCGGCGGAAACGACGCGGGGATAACCATCGAGGACGGTGAGTAGCGTGCTCAGCATGGTGATGAAGGCGGCCGTCACGACGACAGGACGGCTCCAGCCGCCCAGCGCGCGTGTGTACATGCCGACGAACTGTGCGGCGAAGTCAGCCGCCCCGCCGGCGATGACGTCGCCCGTACCGAACATGACGAGCGCGCCGAGGCTGAGGAACATCAGGCCCATCACGAGCGAGCCAATGTAGCCGAGCTTGAAATCGAAAAGCGCCTCGCGGAGGGTGGGTTTGTGGCCGGTCTGCATGATGCGCTCCTGCATCCACAACGAAGGCCACGCCGAGGCGTCGACGGGCGTCGGCATCCACCCCATCAGGGCGACGAGGAATCCGATTCCGGCGACATCCCACAGCGGCGGCACATGGGCTTCCGGAGCGGCGGCGCGTCCGTGCGCGATGGCGGCCACCACGGCGATGGCGGTGCAGACGGCCAGGAAGACCATCAGGGCCTTCATCAGCCGGTCGAGTAGCCGGTAGCCGCCCGATGACAGGACAACGAGGCACACACCAAGCACGATCATGGCCCAGGTCATGGTCGACAGGTCCGCAGTGAACAACTGCGAGGCCATGCCGGCCGTGACGATCGTCAGAACGGCGGCCGTAGGAATGCTGAGACCCAGCGCGACGACCAGGAAGCCGATCAGCGCCCAGCGCCCGACGCGCCGATAGCCGACGAGCAGGCTGTCGCCCGTGGCGGCGGTGTAGCGATGACCGAACTCGAAGAACGGGTACTTGAGCAGATGAACCAGGACGACCGCCCAGACGAGGGTGAAGCCGTAACCGGCGCCCGCCCGGGTCGACTGCACGAGATGTGACACACCGATAGCAGCACCGGCATACATGACGCCGGGGCCGATCGCCTTCAACAGGCCGGACCGTCGTGATTTCAGGTCTGCTTGCATTGTCGTCGTCCCTGCCGGCTATAGTAGTTCACGGTCGGAATTGCACGCCTCCTGTGGCACCGGCGTCTCGCTGGTGGGATCACTGGCAAAACGGCGGTGCCACAGGCAAACGTGAAATGCCATAGCCACTACACAAGTGACTTAGCCCGGTAAGATGCGTGATCCGGACGACGTTGTAAACATCTCGAGATCGGATCCGCCGCGGCGGCGATAGCTTATGCGCGGTGGGTTGCCGATCCGATACGAAAGATGACAGATTCGGCGGGACCTTTCAGTGCTGCGAGATGTAGCGTCGGCCCCCCGTGGCCGACGTATGCGCGGAGGAACCCCACAGTACTTCACGTCGGCCGCAGGGGGCCGACGCTACCTTCGGTCTCGCATCGAGCCCCTGAAAGGAAAGGTGGCCACATGTCAGCGGTAACCTCGAAGGCATCGAAGCCGTCCAGCGAGCCGGTGGACAACCGAGCGAACACACTCGAAGCGTTGCGGCAGGTTCGCGATCAACGGCGGGATGATACGGGCGATCGGGCGGTCGGTGCGCCGCTGGCAATGGATGCCGTGCGGGAAGCGCGGTTGTCGCGGATCGAGGCCGGCAAGGCCAAGCTGTGGCGGGCCGACCTTCGCTTGTCCCAGGTGGTGAACGGTGTGCTCGTGGGGGCATCGATCGGCTTCGTGATCTGGCAGGACTGGGCCTACTGGGCGGCAGCGGTGGCGGCGGTGTTTGCCTGCACAGGCATGTGGGTGTTCGCTAGGCAGATGGGACCAAGGGAAGAACGGCTTCGTCGCCACATCGCCGTACTGGCACGGCGGCGGCGGATTTGTGCGAAATGCGGGTATCGCCTACAGGGTCTCGCATCACACCGATGTCCGGAATGCGGGACGGAGTTCGATCCGCGAGACCGTCGACACATCCTTAAGCGCCAAACGCTGCACCTGTTTTCGCGCCGGGCAAGGCAGATGGCGGCGGTGGTGATCGTCTTCGTGATCTTCTGGATCAGCACACTGTCGAGCGGCGGGGCGTGGTTCATTCACGTCGCCTTCGCCGTGGGCTTGCTGGCGGTGTTTCACGTCTTGCACGGGCTATGGACGTGGCAGGCGCGGCGGATGGTTCGGCAGTTGGACGCGTCGGATGGGCCGCATTGCCCCGGCTGCCAGGCCGAACTGGCCAAGAAAGGCCCGTCACTGCCGGCGTCGTGCCCGAATTGTGATCGGCCGCTGACGTATGGCGATCTGTACGTCCGTCCAGATACGCTGCGCTTGACCGATCGACGAATGCTCCGCATTCAGTATCGGGCGCTTCTGTTGCGCTGGGCCTTCATGTGCGTGATATGCGGCGGCGTGACGGTGCTCGCGCAGATGGAGCCGTTGACGCGGCGAATGGCATCCTATGCACCAACGGGATGGATGTTCCTGGCCGTGGTGGCGGCCCCGGTGTTGCTGTATGTGATCGTGGCGACACTCACGTTTCGCTGGGTGGCGCGGCGTCAACATAGCCGCCTCAAGCTGCTATTCGCGCAGCTCAATCCGCGTTGCGGTCGTTGCGATGTCGAGCTTTCGCATCATCCGGCGAGTGATCGGTGCCCCCAATGCGGGGGGAAGATCAGCCCGGTGGAAATCTGCGGGTGATCGATCAGTCACAACTGTGATCTAGTGTATCTTCACACCTGAATCTGCGGGTTGAGTGGTACAGGCGTCTCGCCCGTGCAAGACCATGGCGACCCGATTTCGCACAGGCGGGACGCCCGTACCACCCGATGATTAAAGCGTGACAAAGCACTAGCCTTCCGCCTGACGCTGGTGCATCGCCCTGAGCAGGTCGCGCTGCTCGATCAAGCCGACCACCCGGCGCGAATCCGGGCTTTCGACGACGGGCAGCGAACCGACATCGGCGGCCTTGAACACTTCGAGCACATCGTCCATCGGCATGTCCGCGGAGACGAGTTCCGGATTCGGGCCGGCAAGGTCAACGGCCGTCATCAAACGCGACAGGAATGGATCGTACATCATCTCGCGGATGTCACTGAAGTGAATGACGCCGACGAGCTTCTTGTCGTCGTCGACCACGAGGAAATGGCTATACCTGGACCGCTCGACGAAGTGCAGCACCTCGTTGAGATCGGCGGTTGCGGGCAAGCACTTCACGTTTGCGCGCATGATGTGCCTTGCGCAGAGCTCCTCACGGGCGGCGGGGCCGGCCTTGGGACCGATGCCGACCGTGCGGAGCAGCGCCTCCCAGGTGAGTGTCAAGGTCGAAGCACCCCCGGCGGCCGGGGCCTGGGACCGCCGCAGCAGCGTGACCGCCTTGACCTCGCCGGCGCGGACGGCGACCCATTTCGTGAGGAGCGGTCCCAAGACCTCGAAGATAACAACCGACCCGAGGACGACGGTGGCGAACTGCTGCGCCATGGCATGGCCCCAGTAGGCTTTGACAAAGCCGGCGAGGCCGATGACAACGGCGGCCTGGCACAGAAGGGCGGCGCCAAGGTGGGGGCTGAGTACTCGCGAGGCTTTGGATCTTCGGATGCCCCAGCGCGCGCCCAGCACCTTCCCGGCGCACCGACAGACGACATAGGTGATGCCGATGTAGCCCAGACTGGGCAGCTTCTCGAGGTGCAGTTCGTAACCGGCGATCACGAAGAACCCGACGAGGACGGGCCGAGCCATCGTGCGAAGGCCCTGTTCGAGTCGGTCGGGATCAATGGCGATGTTCGCGAAGGTGGCGCCCATGGCCAGCGCCGTCAGCAGAAACGTGTAGGCGATGTTGTGGTGTTCGAGGAGCCAGCCTTCGCCGGCGCCGAGGACGATCAACATCGCGACAAGAATGAGCAGCGTTTCGGCAAGTTGGAGTTTCGCGTGGATGATGCTGACAAGGGTGCCGAGGACGACACCGAGGGCGAGGCTTCCGAGTGTGGTCGTGAGAAGGTGAACCCAAATGCTGCCGGGCGGTAATGAGACCGGCCCGAGGACGCCGCTCGCCGCTAGGATCAGGAAGCACACGTGGAAGGTGACGAGGCAGATGACGTTGTTCACGCCGGTGAGGCTGAGGATCGTGTCGGTCGTGGGGCCCTTGGCGTCATACTCGCGGAGGACAAACATCGTAGCGGCCGGTGCGGTGGCGATGGCGGCGAAGCCCAACAGCAGGGCGAACGCCAGCGCCATGGACGCCTCGCCGCCAGTCAGCACGGCGACGATCCCGGTGCCCAGAAAGACGAGCAGACATGTCAGCCCGCTTTCGCCTAGCGACATCTTGAGCATCTTGCGGCCCACGCTCTTGACGTGTCGCGTCTCGAAAACACCGCCGATCGTGAATAGGATGATTCCGAGGCCCAGGTCTTTGACGGCCTTGAGCGGAGCGGCGGCATGGCCCAGTTCGTGCGAATCGGCGTCCAGGAACCAGCCGAGCAGCAGCTTAAGGACGACGCCGGCAAGTAGGAACCCGACGACCCGGGGCACGCGCAAGGCTCGCGCTGCGTAGCCGCCGCTGATTGCCGCGACAAGCATCAACCCGAACAGCAACCCTGCGTCAGGAACAGAGGCGAGTATGGCGACAGGTTGTGCAAATCCGACGAGCAACACGAGAACCTCCCCCCGCGACACCGGCACACGATGTCGGGGGCACCAAGCACATGCACGCGTCTAGTGCTCTGTCGCCCGTCAATTGATGGACCCGGTTGGGTGCCACGGGCAGCTTGTCTGCCCGTGAACACTGGCGGGCGAGCCGCCAGTGGCACCCATCATTCCAGTGGCACCCATCTTTTGAACTGCGACAGAGCACTAGCAAAGACCACCCGGCCATTGCACCACATGCAAGCAGATTCGCATAGTGCTTTTTTCGGGACGGGGTGACACGAGGTTGGCGTTTGGCCGGGGTGGCATGGGTTAGCGGAGCCGCGCTGAGCGGCGGAGCTTACCCGTGGGAAACGAACATCAAGGTATTCCCACGGGTAACGAGTGGGCCACCCTGCGGGGTGCCCCACTCGTTACCCATGCCACCCAACGCCGTTAACTATCGTACGGGGTTTTTGATGGTTTTGAGTCATAAAGAACGCTCCTTTCTGCCGATTGTCGCCTGCGCAATACCAAGGCGAGCAGAACAGGAGCGTTCTCATGATCATGGCCATGG
>JAUVGW010000298.1 GCA_030593565.1 Phycisphaerae bacterium
GGTGCGCGTGTGTTGTGGCCTTGGCTGCGGCTTGGTTGTTGTTGCAATGATGGCTGGGCCTGCCGTCGCGAACCCGACCGATCCGGTAGTCGACGTGACCATCCTGGAGAGCGCGCCCGAGCGCATCGTTATTCAGTACGAGTTGGGCGATTACTCAACGCCTGCCGTGAAGATTGACGGCCGGGAGTACGTTCACATCGCGCTGGGTTCGGAAAGCCTGATCAAGAAGCGGGGGGCGCCGGCGCTTCCAAACGTCTGCCGTAGCATCATCATTCCAGACGATGCGGAAGTCGTCGTGAACGTCGTCTCGTCACAGTGGCATGAGGTGACCGGTATTGCCGTTGCCCCGGATAAGGGCCACATTTTGCGAACGACCGATCCCGCGGACGTCCCCTATACGTTCGGCGCGGCCTACAGCACGGATGGATTCTATCCGGGTGAACTGGCTTCTCTTCGTGAGGCGTACATCCTGCGCGACCACCGTGGAGTGGTCGTGGAACTGAACCCATTTCAGTACAACCCGGTGACTCAAACGCTCCAGGTCTATACGGAAGTGACGCTCGAGGTGGTAAAGGCGGGACCGGCCGTGGTCAATCCTCTGCATCGAGGAGCTCGTTCGCGCGCACTGAGCCTCGCCTTCCACCAGCTCTACGAGCATCATTTTCTGAATTACAATCCGCCGTCGCGGTACGATCCGCTGGATGAAGAAGGCGACATGTTGGTTATTTGCTATGACGCGTGGTTGCCCAACATCCAACCCTTTGTGGATCACAAGAATTCAACCGGCATGGATACGACTGCGGTGGCCGTGTCCGAGGCCGGCGCCAGTTCTGCGGCGATCATGGCCTACATCCAGGGGATCTATGATTCAAGCGATCTGGCGTTCGTGTTGCTGGTGGGTGATGTCGACCAGGTACCCACACCTTTCGCGTCCGGCGGCGCCTCCGACCCGACGTACGCGAAACTCGCCGGTGCCGACGACTACCCGGACATTCTTGTAGGGCGTTTCTCGGCATCGACGCCTGCCCATGTTGATACACAGGTGGAGCGCACCATCGAATACGAATTGATGCCGGCTACCGAGCAGGACTGGTACTGGAAGGGGGTCGGCATTGGCTCGGCGGAAGGCGCTGGAATCGGCGATGAGGATCAGTCGGACATCCAACACCAGAATGAGATACGGGACTGGTTGTTGGCTGACGGCTGGACCGAAGTGGACCAGATTTACGATCCCGGGGCTTCGGCCTCCGCTGTGTCCGCCGCATTGAATGCCGGTCGCGGCGTTCTCAACTACACCGGCCATGGTTGGTGGGAGGGGTTGAGTACCACCGGCTTCTCTGTGAGCCACGTCAACAACCTGACCAACGACAACATGTTGTCCTTCCAGGTCATCGTGGCCTGCAATCCCGGTGAGTTTGAAAACTACGATACCTGTTATGGGGAAGCCTGTCTCCGCGCGACGCACGATGGTGAGCCCACAGGGGCGATCGGCGTCTACGCGTCGTCGATCTCGCAGTCATGGGCCCCGCCTATGGAGGGCCAGGACGAGTTCAACATCCTTCTCTCCGACGCCAGCGAGCCCTACCACGCCTACGGAACCCTGTGCTTTGCCGGTTCGTGCTCGATGATGGATGAGTACGGCAGCGGTGGGGTTTCGATGTTCGACACGTGGATCCTGTTCGGCGATCCATCGCTTCGGGTTGTCGGCGTCGTGGAGTCAGCGGCGGTGAAGATTACTTTCCCGGACGGCCTGCCCGAATACCTCGATCCGGCAGTCGAAAACGCGATCACGGTCCAAATCGAGGATGGCAGTGAAGCGTATGTGCACGACTCGGCGACGTTGCACTGCCGCTATGACGGCGGTGCGTTCGTGACATCGCCGTTGACGCCGATCGGCGGCTTGCTTTACGAGGCGACGTTGCCCCCGGCAATGTGCGATGCGGTGCCGGAATACTACCTCAGCGCCGAGGGCGGCGAGGGATCTGTCGTGATGAGCCCCGAGGAGGCGCCGTCCTCCTCCTACACGGCCATCGTGGGAACACTGACTATTCTGATTGACGATGACTTCGAAACGGAACGAGGCTGGAACGTCGTGAATGATCCCGCCTTGACGCAGGGCGCGTGGGAGCGGGGTGTTCCCGTCGCAAATCCTGGCCCTGGCTATAACGCGCCGCTAGACGATTATGATGGTTCGGGCCAATGCTACCTTACCGAGAACGCCTTACAGGCAGACGTCGACTTCGGTCCGACGTGGTTGATTTCGCCGATGGTCGATCTGAGCGCCACGACCAATCCGGTACTCGAGTACTCCCGGTGGTGGTTCAATGACGATCTTGACGGTGATCCTCTTGACGTGGAGATCTCCAACGATGGCGGGGCCAACTGGACCTTGATCGAGCGCGTGGCGGAAGATAATCCGGATCCGGAAGTGGTCCCGGTGGCCGAATGGGTGGAGCGGATGGTTTTCATCAGCGACTATGTGACGCCGACATCCCAGGTGATGGTCCGGTTCGGTGCTTCAGACGTTCCCAACAACTCCAAGAATGAAGGCGGCATCGATGCGATTGTCATTGCCGATGTTTCCTGCTACGACGGCTTGTGTGCCACGCGGGGTGACGTGAATGATGACGCGGCCGTCAACGGCGGTGATATCGGTCAGTTCGTGAGTTGCTACCTTGGTGGTGATCCCGGCGCAGAGGGATGTGCTTGTGCCGACATGGTCGGCGACGGCACCTTCGATGAAGCTGATATACAGGCGTTTGTAGACTGCTTGGTCACCGGTAGTTGTCCCTGATACGCCGCCGGCGGACGCGAACTACGGTCGCGGAGAAACAACTGTAGACGTTCACTAGAAACTGCGAGCCTCCACTTCGTGCTTCCGCAGTCTCGATAGCGGCGTCTCATACCGTGCGCACAAGGTTTATGCGCTCGCGTACAATACGAGGCGCATCAAGTCACTGCGCCACCGTATGAGGGGCTCTCCGGACCGACGATAGTGGGATGGGGCAACTGCTCATCAGCCGCCCTCTGTGAGGGCGGTGTCCTTCCAAAGACAGAACCTCATCGCGGTGGAAGACACCGCCGCGACACGCGGCGGCTCTGACCGGCCTTCGGGCACTTGGGTTGCGGCCGAATGCCGTGCCGGGAACTTCATCGGACAGGTCATGCGAGCGCAGATATTTTGTGCGCACGGTCTCATTCCTCAGTGTCGGATTTGGCCGGCTTCGTTGTCGGCAGCTTCGCCTGCCATTGGGCAGCACTATCCGGCTTTCCCCACGCCTTGTAGAGTCTCGCGAGGGAGCGGATCGTCTCGACGGTCAGGGCGTCCGTTGCCCCCAGCGCGGCGTGGAGAAGGGAGTGCGATTCGAGGAGCGCACGCTCGGCGTCGCCATACTGTTCGAGGTGTGTCAGAATCCGACCGTGTGTGCCGAGGTATTCGCCGACGCGTTGATCTCCATCCGGAAATGAACCGCGCGCGTCGGCGACGGCTTCCATGGCGAGCGCTTCGGCCTTGGTCAAGCGGCCCTGTTCCAGGTAAAGTGTCGCCAAGTCATTCATCGAGTCGAGCGTATCGCCGTGTTTACCCCCGAGCACGCGGCGACGACCGTCCAGTCCCCGCGCATACAAAGGCTCGGCCTCGCTGTCTCGGCCTTGCATCCGATACAGTCGAGCGAGGTTTTTCATGCACTTCAGGGTGTCCGGATGCTCCTCGCCGGAGATCCGCCGGTATGATTCCAGTGCTGCCGCGTATAAAGGCTCGGCTTCGTCGAGTCGGCCCTCCTTCGCATAGAACACGGCCAGGTTGTTGATCGAGCTGAGCGTTTGCGGGTGTTCCTCGCCGAGCACGCGGCGTCGCAGCTCGAGCACTTTGACATAGATAGCTTCCGCTTCATCTACTCGACCAAGCCCATGACACGTGCCTGCCAGGGCGTTCATCGTGCCCAGCGTACTGGAATGCTCCTCGCCCAGCAGGCGTCGACGAAGTTCGAGCACCCGGCGGTATATCGGCTCGGCCTCTTCATGACGACCCAACTGTGCGTGTAAGTTGGCGGTGTTGTTCATCAGGTTGATGGTACCGGGATGTTCGTCGCCCAAAACTCGGCGGCTCAGCTCCATCGCCCGGGACAACAGCGGCTCCGCCTCGTTATATCGCCCGCGTCGGCGGTACAACACGGCCAGGTTGTTCATCGAGAGAATCGTGTTTGGATGATCCTCACCCAGCACGCGACGCCGCAGATCGAGCGTCTCCACATACAGCGCCTCCGCCTCGTCGTACCGTCCCTGATGCTTGTACAGCACGGCCAGGTTGTTCATGGCGATCAACGTGTTGGGGTGTTCTTCTCCGAAGACACGCCGACGCAACTCGAGTGTGCGCTTGTACAGCGGTTCGGCTTCGTCGTGTCGCCCCTGTTTCTTGTACAGCAGCGCCAGGGCGTTCATCATGACGAGCGTCTGCGGGTGCTCCTCCCCAAGGATGCGGCGGCTGAGTTCCAGGCATCGCACCTGCAACGCCTCCGCCTCGTCGTAGCGGCCTCGCGTCTGATACAGCACGGCCAGATCGTTCATGGAGACAATTGTCTCAGGATGCTCCTCGCCCTGCTCCCGGTTTCGCAGGTCGAAGGCCCGCTTCAGATGCGTCTCGGCCCGTTCGTATTCACCCAGGTGCAGACAGACTTCGCCAAGCGTCGTCCTCGTGGACGCCTCGACCAGTGGCTCGTTCGCAAAGCGGCCGTTGATGGCCTCGGACGCCTTGGCCACGACCTCGCGGACCGTCACCTCGCGGCCTCGGGCGTTTCGCGGGTCTACCGCCGCTAGTAGATCTTCGTTCAAGAATCCGGCGACGGCCTCCGCGGCTGCGGCCTGGCGCTGGGCTTCCCGTTTGGCGCGCATCGCGATGGCGGCTTGCCGCTCGGCCTCCGCGCGTTGTGTTTCTGCATCCCGTTCCGCCTCGAGCGCGCGATCACGCTCGGTCTCCGTCTGGAGTTTGGCTTGTTCGACTTCCCCCAACCGGGCCACGGCCAATTGCTTGGCTTGGGTCGCCTGGATTGCGAACCAAGCGCTCACGACGGCAGCCGCCACGAGGATGAAAAACACCGTTGTCGATCCAACCACCAGCCCTCGGTTGCGACGAACGAACTTCCCTACCCGATATGTCGCGCCCGGCGGCCCCGCGACCACCGGCTCGTTGGCGAGATGGCGATGAAGGTCCGCAGCCAAATCGGTCGCGGCCGAGTATCGCCTAGTACGGTCCTTCTGAAGGCACTTCATAGTGATCCAGTCGAGATCGCCGCGAAGCTCGCGCTTTAACGAACTCGGATCCGATTGGTGGTTCCTCGCGATCGTGGCCGAAGCCGGACCGAGGCTGCTGAACCGCGTGCTGGGTTTCTCCGGTTCCTCCTCACGGATGATACGCTGAATCTCGCCGTATGCGGCCTTGCGCAGCGCCTTCATATCGAACGGTGTCGTCCCGGCGAGCAACTCATACAGCAGCACGCCCAGCGAGTAGATGTCACTCCGCGTGTCGATGTCGAGGCCGCTCATCTCCGCCTGTTCCGGGCTCATGTATTCCGGCGTGCCAATGAACTGTCGGAACTCGGTGAAGACCGTCTTCTCCGTTAGGCGGTGGTGGGTTGCCTTGGCAATGCCGAAGTCGATCACCTTCGGCACGGGCGTCCCGTCGTGCAACGTCACCATCACGTTCGACGGCTTGATGTCGCGATGAATGATGCCTTTTTGGTGGGCGTGTTGAACCGCCTGGCAGACCGGCATGAATAGTCGGATCCGTTCCAAGGTCGTCAGGCTGTTCTTGTCGCAGTATTCCGTGATGGGGATGCCCTTGACCAACTCCATGACGAAGTAGGGCCGTCCCGTCTCCGTCGCGCCGGCGTCGAGCACGTTGGCGATGTTGGCGTGCTCCATCATTGCCAGCGCCTGACGCTCCGCCTCGAATCGCCCGATCACTTGCCTGGTGTCCATGCCGAGTTTGACGATCTTCAGCGCGACCCTGCGGCGAACCGGCTCCTCCTGCTCGGCCATATAAACCGACCCGAACCCCCCCTCGCCGATCAGTTGCAGCAGCTTATACCGCCCGATCCTGCTGCCGGGTCCTTCGCCAACCTCGGACGCCCCCGGCAACTTCCCATCAGGTCCTGGCGCAGGCTCCTGGAGAAAGCCGCCCGCCTTGCTGTGGGCCTTCAGCAAGGCCTCGACCCGCCCCCGCAATGCGGCGTCGTCTCCGCAGGCCTGCGCCAGATAAGCGGCTCGCTCGGCAGCATCTGCCAACTCCAAAGCGGCACTAAAAACTGCTTCGATGTTCGTGGCCTCGTCGCTCATATCAAGCCCACTTCGGAACGCAGAAGCTGCTGGAGCAGTGATGTGGTGGGCATTGCCCACCCTACTGCTAGTACGAGAATCAGCACGTGTTTAGCGGGGTGGCATGCAACGCCGTTAACTATCGTACGGGGTTTTTGATGGTTTTGAGTCATAAAGAACGCTCCTTTCTGCCGATTGTCGCCTGCGCAATACCAAGGCGAGCAGAACAGGAGCGTTCTCATGATCATGGCCAT
>JAUVGW010000113.1 GCA_030593565.1 Phycisphaerae bacterium
ACGACGTCCACAGGCCGGCTCCACCGCTCGCTCGATCACGATAAACACAAACGCATTATACGGTCTCCATCTCGATCACGCCCGCTACTTCTAATCCCCAATCCCCCGGTCCCCTTGTCCCCCCGCCTTAGCCGCGGAGCGGCGACGGAATAAAGCCCAGGGCGAAGCGCAGTGAGCCCTGGGACAACGGACCACGAAATCCTCAGCCCCCAACGGGGGCGACGGAAGAACTCTGCGCTGTAACGCAAAACAGAGCGAAGCCCGCACGGTGTACCATTCCGTCATTCCTGGTATGATCAATCCTGCGCCCCGACCCATCCGAGCCATGAACAAGCCACCCAAGGAACCCCAGGCCGATGACCGCGACACCACCCCGGCAAAACCCGAATGATGCGGAGTCGATGCCAGACGCCAACGACGTCATGCACGCCAACGGCGGCCCGTCCGACGACGATGCCCTCGTCGAGCGAACCGCACCCCCGGACGACAGCGGAACTCCCAGCGTTCGCCTTGTCATCCGTCGCCGGCTGCCCGGCCGGCGACTCGACAAATACCTGCACGGGCGCTTCCGAAAGCAGTCCCGAACGATCATTCAGCGGCTCATCAAGCGTGGCGACATCCTCGTCAACGGCCGGCCGACCAAGAACAGCTACGAAATGGAGGCCGGCGACGTCATCGACATCACATTCCCGCCGCCCGAGCCCTACAGAGTCATCCCCGAGGACATCCCGCTGGACATCATCTATGAAGACGATTACCTGCTCGCCATCAACAAGCAGACCGGCATCATCGCCCATCCGGCCACCAGAACACAGTCCGGTACCATCGCCAACGCATTGGCGTACCACTGCAAGACGCTGGCCGAGACCGGCGACCCCTGCCGCCCCGGCATCGTCCACCGCCTCGACAAAAACACGACGGGCATCATGATCGTCGCCAAGACCGACGAGGCACATTGGCGGCTCGCCCTCCAGTTCGAGCGACGAGAAACAGAAAAAATCTACCTTGCTGTCGTTCACGGCACACCCGCGTTCGACGAAGACATCATCGACGTGCCGATCGGACAGCACCCGACCGTCCACGACCGCTACATCGCCACCGGCTTCGCCGAACGTATGGGCGGCAAGTTCGAGAAGAAGCTGTTCAAGCAAGCCGTCACCCGCTACCGCGTCGCCGAGCGTTTCAGCGGCTACAGCCTCGTCGACCTGTTCCCGAAGACCGGCCGAACGCACCAATTGCGCATACACATGTCGCACATCAAGCACCCGGTCGTTGGGGACCCGTTCTACGGCGGCCGCCACGTCTCCATCCGCCAGGTCACAGGCCGACCGGACGATTCCGACGAGCCGCATTTCACGCGACAGATGTTGCACGCCCGCAAGCTGACGGTCCAACACCCGATCCGCGAGACCCCGCTCGAACTCGAAGCCCCCCTCCCCAACGACATGCGCGAGATCATCGACCTGCTCCGCACCCACGCCAAGAGCGCAACGCCCCCCCGCCGCCGACGCACCCGCTAGTGTAGTGTCTCAACAATGTAGCGATTTATGCAGACGTCGCAACATGGCTTGCCGTTTGGGGGCCACCGCCAAACGCGGCTCCGCTAACCCATACCACCCCAGCTAAACACATACCCGCGTCGGTTCGCAACATGGGCGTGGTCCCTTTATAATCCGGCCGCCCGCGGCAGTCGCGGTGATTGTTTGGACCGCCGGCCCCGGGCAGGGCAAACTACAACAACATAGCGAGCCGGGCGGTCCTCCGCCCGGTCTACCGACTGGAAACTGTAATATGAACACAACCCACACTGCCGATCCGTTTGGAGCCCGAGCAACTCTGCAAACCAAGGCCGGAAACGTCACCCTCTACCGGCTCGACAAGCTCACCGCCGACGGCATCGGCCATGTTGACAAGCTCCCGTTCAGCATTCGTATCCTGCTGGAAAACGTCCTGCGGCATGCCGGCCGCGGCATCGTCGGTCCCGACGATGTCCGCGCCCTGGCCGCTTGGGAGGCCAAGGAGGTTGCCCAACGCGAGCTGCCGTACACCCCCGCGCGTGTCATCCTCCAGGATTTCACCGGCGTTCCGGCCGTTGTGGACCTCGCCGCGATGCGTAGCGCGATGGTCCGGCTCGGCGGCGACCCGAAGAAGATCAACCCCCTCGTTCCGGTGGATCTTGTCATCGACCACTCCGTTCAGGTGGACAAATTCGGCAGCGCCGACGCCCTCGGTGCGAACGAAGACATCGAGTTCACCAGGAACCGTGAGCGCTACGAGTTCCTCCGCTGGGGCAAGAGCGCGTTCGACGGATTCCGCGTCGTCCCACCCGCCACCGGCATCATCCACCAGGTCAACCTGGAATACCTTGCCCAAGTCGTCATGACGCGGAAGGAAGGTGATGCCCTCGTGGCACTACCCGACACGCTCGTCGGCACCGACAGCCACACGACCATGATCAACGGCATCGGCGTGCTCGGCTGGGGCGTCGGCGGCATCGAGGCCGAGGCCGCCATGCTCGGCCAGCCGATCTATATGCTCACGCCCGAGGTCGTCGGCTTCAAACTCAACGGCACGCTGCCGGAAGGCGCCACCGCCACCGATCTCGTCCTCACTGTCGTTCAGATGCTCCGCGCCAAGGGCGTCGTCGGCAAGTTCGTCGAGTTCTTCGGCGACGGCGCGGCCGAACTCGGCCTCGCCGACCGGGCCATCCTCGCCAACATGGGGCCCGAGTACGGTGCCACGATGGGCTTCTTCCCCGTGGATGACGAGACGATCCGATTTCTCCATCGCACCGGCCGCTCGCCCGAGCAGTGCGACCTCGTCGAACGGTACTGCAAGGAACAGGGCATGTTCCGCACGAGCAACACACCCGACCCCATCTACACCGATACGCTCCATCTCGAGATATCCACGGTCGAACCATGCCTCGCAGGCCCCAAGCGCCCGCAGGATCGCATCCGGCTCGCCGATATGAAGAGCGCCTTTCGGTCGTCGCTGATGGCTCCCGTCAAGGAGCGCGGCTTCGCGCTCGCCGAGGAAGACCTGACGAAGACCGCGACGGTGCAGGGTGGCGACCAGTCCACCGCAATCGGCCACGGCGCCGTCGTCATCGCCGCCATCACGAGCTGCACCAACACGAGCAATCCGTCGGTCATGCTCGCCGCCGGGCTCGTCGCCAAGAAGGCCGTCGATCGCGGTTTGACTGTCAAGCCGTACGTCAAGACCAGCCTGTCGCCCGGTTCCCGTGTCGTCACGGACTATCTCGACGCCGCCGGGTTGTCGCCATTCCTCGACAAACTCGGCTTCCAGACGGTTGGTTACGGCTGCATGACCTGCATCGGCAACAGCGGGCCCGTCCCCGAGCCCGTCGCCAAGGCCGTCGCGGAGGCTGATCTCGTCGCCACGTCGGTGCTCAGCGGAAATCGCAACTTCGAGGGCCGCATCAGTCCGGTCGTCAAGGCGAACTACCTTGCCTCCCCGCCGCTCGTCGTCGCTTACGCCATCGCCGGTCGGGCGGATATCAACTTCGACACCGAGGCCCTCGGCACGGATGCCGCCGGCAAGAAGGTCTACCTCCGCGACATCTGGCCCTCGCAGAGCGAGGTCGCCGATACGGCGGCCAAGGCCGTCACGCCGGAGATGTTCAAGAAGCGGTACGCCAACGTCTTCGACGGAAACGAGAAATGGAACGACATCCCCGCCGCCGGTGGCGCCGTCTTCGACTGGAACGACAGCAGCACCTACATCCAGGAGCCGCCGTTCTTCGTCGATCTCGCGCCAGAGCCGGCGCCGATTCGCCCGATCGAAGATGCCCGCGTGCTCGTCATGGTTGGTGATTCCGTCACGACGGATCACATCTCGCCCGCCGGCAACATCGCCCCCGACAGCCCGGCCGGCCGGTTCTTACAGGACAGCGAAGTGTCGATCGACGACTTCAACAGCTACGGCTCGCGCCGCGGCAACGACCGCGTCATGATGCGCGGCACCTTCGCGAACATCCGCCTGCGAAACCTCGTCGCCCCCGGCACCGAAGGCGGTGTCACGCGATACATGCCCACGGGCGAACAGATGTCCATCTACGAGGCCGCCATCAAGTACAAGCAGTCGGGCACGCCGCTGATCGTCCTGGCCGGCGTCGAGTACGGCACCGGCTCCTCGCGCGACTGGGCCGCCAAGGGCACGATGCTCCTCGGCGTCAAGGCCGTCATCGCCGCCAGCTACGAACGCATCCACCGAAGCAACCTCGTCGGCATGGGCGTCCTGCCGCTGCAATTCCTCGATGGCGAAACACGGGAATCGCTCGGTCTGACGGGCAAGGAAGCCTATTCGATCGAAGGGCTGTCCGACGCCGTCAAACCACGCCAGCGCGTGACCGTCATCGCCGATGGCGACGGCGGCGAGAGGCGTTTCGAGGTGACCGTCCGATTGGATACACCTGTGGAAGTAGATTACTACCGCAACGGCGGCATCCTGCACATGGTGCTGCGGAAGATGCTGAAGGCGTAGTGGATCGCCGCGCGAAAACATGCGTGTAGCGTCGGTACCCCGTGGCCGACGTAAAATGTGGTGCGGTTCCTCCTCGCATACGTCGGCCACGGGGGGCCGACGCTACACGCAGATTCACGTGTGGCAGTGCGCTTGGCCATGTCGCACATGGTTTGGGGGCGAAAGCGAGCCGGGCGGTCCTCCGCCCGGTCTACCGACACACTGGTGCCACAGGCAAACGTGAAATGCTATAAACAGAGCGTAGGCCGCCTAAACTGCCATGGCCCCGCTTTTTCTGCCGCGCTTCAGCCGGTACTGGTAGCGTTTGGGGAGCATCGGCGTCCCGCCGGTACGAAATCCTCGTTTTCGACCTACGTACCGGCCAGAGGCCGATGCTCCCCAATTCAAACTGTACCAGTACCCCCCCCTCGGCCGGGGTCGACTTGTCCTGGCTTTTGCTGTACGCTATGTGATGGCTGGCGTCGTCGGCCAGGACATCAGGGCTTGTCGGCCGGGGGCGGCCGGCCACCGGAAGATACGGATATCACCATCGGAGGATGGTCTCCGCGTCCCGATAAGCCACCTATGGTGGCATCTTCCAGGAATCCGTGATGATGCCGCAGGCCGAAAACGCCGAAGCGTCCGCGAGAGGATATACGATATTCTGGATGGGGTCTTCACGTCTGACCGATCGAAACCGCGAGTGAATAATGACCATGGAACCGACGCCTGATTCGGCGGAGAACAAGCCCGAGTCTGAACACAAACAGACACCTGGTGAACAGGAACAGTCTAACCTGGCCGCGGCCACCGACCGTGCCGCCGATGCCGGCCCGCCGGACACAGAACCGGAAACACCGGCTGCACCTGGCGAAAAACCCGACGCGGCTGCATCTGTCGAGAAGCCCGGCGCCGACGTGCCCGACACCGTTTCCACAAGCCCCGATGTTCTCCCCCAAAAGCGCCCTTCCCCCAAGCCGCCGACGGCCGCCGAGATCGCGGCATCCATCGTCGATGACGGCGACGACGCGGCACTCGAACAGGACGTCGAAGCGGCGATGGCCGGTGTGACGGAGGCGGACTTGGCCGGCGCCGTGACCAAGATGCCCACGTTCGACGAGCCCGCGAAAGACAGCATCGTCCAGGGCCGCATCGCCAACATCGGATCCCAAGATGCCCTTGTTGATTTCGGCGCAAAAAGCCTCGGCTCGATGCCGTTGGCCGAGTTCGGCAAAGACGAGACCTATGCGGTGGGCGATTCCATTGAAGTGATGATCCTTGGGGAGGATCCGCGCAGCGGTCTTCTCAGCGTGTCTCGGCGCAAGGCCCGGCAGGCAAAGGTGCTCGATGCGATGAAGGTGGGCCTCCTTGTCGATGGCCGGGTCGTCGGCATGAACAAGGGCGGGCTGGAGGTCCTGGTCGAAGGCCTCCGGGGGTTCATCCCCGCCAGCCAGGTAGATCTGAGGTTCGTGAAGGATATCTCGAGCCTGATCGGAGAGAACATTCGCGCGGAGGTGACCCGATTCGAGCTTGACGACGACACGCCAAATATCGTCTTGTCACGCCGAAAATGGCTGCTCCGCGAGGAGGCGGAACGTAAGAAGAAGCTGTTTGAGGAGTTGGAGGTCGGGCAAACGCGGCGCGGCAAAGTCCGCAGCACGGCCGACTACGGCGCCTTTGTGGACATCGGCGGCGTTGACGGCCTCCTGCACATCCGCGACATGAGTTGGGGGCGCGTAAACAAGGCCGAGGACGTCGTGAAGATCGGCGATGAAATCGACGTCATGATCATCAAGGTGAATCACGAACACAAGAAGGTTTCCCTGAGCCTCAAACAGACCGTCGCCAATCCATGGGAGAAGGCGGCGGAGAAGTACACCGCCGGCACCAGATTGCAGGGACGCGTCGTGCGATTGGCGCCCTTCGGCGCGTTCGTGGAACTTGAGCCCGGTGTGGACGGTCTGCTTCCCATCAGCGAGATGAGTTGGACGCGGCACGTGCGCAATCCTTCCGAACTTGTCAAGGAGGGCGACGTCGTCGAGGTCGCCGTCATCAGCTTCGATGACGAGAAGCGACGCATTTCGCTCAGTCTCAAGGCGCTTGCCGAGGATCCCTGGACGATGGCCGCCGCGAAATTCGAGATCGGCTCGAAGATCAAGGGCAAGGTCGTCCGCACGACCGACTTCGGCGCGTTTGTCGAATTGGGCGACGGCATCGACGGTCTCGTGCATATCTCGGAGATATCCAACGAGCGGATTCGATCCGTCACCGACAAGGTGAAACCCGGCGAGGAGGTCGAGGTCCGAATCCTCAGCGTGGACGCCGAGGCAAAAAGGGTTTCGCTGTCGATGCGGCAGCCAGCCGCCGAACCCACCCGCGAGGAATTGGCCAAGATTGAAACCGATCGTGCGGCCGCCGAGAAGAAAAGGAAAGACCGGCCCACGCGAGGCGGTATTTCATTCGGCTGGGACGAAGGCCTGGGTTCCCTCGATCCGTCCAAGTTCGCCCCATAATCCAATTGCTTGCGGACCACCATGCTGATTCGGGAGGGCGAGTCATATCCCGCGCGCCGGCGGGCGCAACCGCGGGTGGAATGCAGACAACAGTCTTATTTTCTGTAAATCCGACGCCTCGCTGGTGATTCCATCGGCGAGACCCCGGCGCCACAGGCAGGCGTGAGGTTTCAGAGTGCAGGCCGCTGGTGCGAGATTCCCATCTCGCACCCATGGGCGCAGGATTACTATCCTGCGACGTTTTCGGAAAACGATTCCCGTCGGAGTGAGTGCAAGAAGCGATTCTCGCACCAGCATATCATCCATCACCCCTATCTCTCTCGCTCCATCTTTGGGTCAGCGCTATACGTTGTATGCCGGCTCTCGGGCTTGATCGTAATGACACCTGTTTCGACGTGGCATGTTCGCATCATGTGGTCGCTTTCGGAACACCCCATTACCGGTAATGGGGTTGAATACCCTACCTGGTGGCACAAACGTTCCATCGATTTGCCCGCCGGGATTGTCGATAAAGAAATAGGGGGACCGCAACAGTCGTCAATCGTGACAGCGAGATTGGCGCCGTGTGTCGCCTCCTTCGTTACCAAAAAAGGGTCAGCACATGGCGAGTGCGGCATATCAGAAAATCAAGGAGACCGACGCGCTTCCCTCTCCCACGGGAACCGCGTTGGAGATCCTCCATCTCGCACGGGACGAACAGACGCCGCTTTCCCGCCTCGAGGCCGTCATCGAGAAAGACCCGGCGATCGCTTCGCGGCTACTGCGTTTTGTCAATTCGCCGTTTGTCGGGATGCCTAGAAGAATAGGCTCCATTTCACAGGCCGTCGTGCTCCTGGGTCTTCAGACCGTCAAGGCCGTCTCATTGGGCTTCTCACTCATTTCCGGGAACCAAGACGGCCCGTGTAGGAATTTCGACTACGAGGGATTCTGGTCCGGATCGGTCGCAACTGCGGCGGCAGCACGACGCATCGCCCGCATGGTCCAAAGCCTCCCTATGGATGAGGCGTTCACGGGTGGCCTGCTGTGCCAGATAGGCCGGCTCGCCTTCGCCACGGCCTTTCCCGAGGCATACGCCCATGCAATCGAACTGGCTGAACCGCAGGGAGCCCCGACCTTGGCCGAAACCGAAAGGGAGATGTTCGAGATTGACCACAGCGCGCTGGCCGCGGAGATGATGACCGACTGGAGTCTGCCGGAGGACATCATCGAAGCCGTGCGTCTCCAGGATTCGCCCGATAGACTCGATCTTGTCCCCGGATCATCGCAGGCTTCGTTCGTGGGTACTTTGCATCTGGCAAGATCCGTCTCGGTGATTTTCACCCGACCGAGCATGCCTCGCCAATCCTTGATCTCCGCAGACAGGAGTGCCCATAGACTGGGCATTAGGCCGGACATTTTTCCCGCCGTCTTCGACACGGCCGCGATTGACTGGCGCCAAGCCGGCAAGGTCTTTGGCGTCCCCACGCGCCGGGTGCTCTCGTGGGGAGAAGTGTACGCCCATGCCACATGATTCCTCACAATGGTCCATTTCAGGCCGGAGCGACCCCTACCCGCGATCGACAATGTTTGGCCGAAACCCGCAGGGGAGCGCGCCGGGGTGATCACTCCCCGAGGCCGGCGTAAACTGTAGAGGGGTCCCTCCGTGCATGCGTCGGTCCGGGGGGGGCTACATATTTCGGTGCTGAAACGCCCCGCCGAATCTGTCACGAACCCCGGACAATCTCCACCTGGCCTTTCTCCTTGCAAGCCTGCGAGCCCCCCCGCATAATATGGGCGCATTTGGTGAGGCACCAACGGGTAGGTAGCTCAGTTGGTAGAGCAACGGACTGAAAATCCGTGTGTCGCCGGTTCAACTCCGGCTCTACCCAGTCCCCTTCACGGCCTGTAATCGCCGTTTTGTCCACGCCCGCTTGTGTTCTATTCGCATCCTGTCCGTCGGCCGGTACTGCATCGCCATGAACCGTCTTGCACCTTCGGGCGTGGGTAGACGGTAAGCTGGACGGTAAGCAGGCGGGCACGTTCACTCTTGTGTTATCCGTCCCCGTCGCTCGTGCCGTTTCCCGCGTCGGGCGGGACAAGTCCGGCAGCGCATCTAGGGCGGATGCCAAATCGCCGTGCAGGCTGTGCGTGTACACGTTCATCGTTAGGCCGATCGTGCTATGCCGCATCAATTCCTGGGCCGTCTTCGGGTGGACCTTGCTTGCCGCCAAGTTGCTGGCGAACTGGTGCCTTAACGAATGAAAATCGAACGTCCTGCCAGCATCATCCGTGTACGCGATGCCAGCGGCTTCCAAGTCGGCTTTCAGCATCCGCGCCACGCTGCACGGGTGTGGCATGGGAAACGCCGGGGCGCCCGGCAACTTGCCGCTGAAATACTCCCGCAATTCCACGGCGGTATCAGGCCGTAGCGGTTGAACGTCGGCAGAGCGACGCTTGCTGTAGGCTGCTTGCACTGTCGCCGTGGGTTCCGGGCCATCCAGGACAAAACTCGCCGGCGTCAGGCTGCGTATTTCCGATGCACGGAAGCCGGTTTCGGCGGCAAAGCGATACAACCAGCATCGGTTTGGCCCTGATATACGAAACCGCGTAGGGCCGTTGTGCGTTGTCGTCAGCAGGTTCAACAACACGTCCGGCTCCAACGCCCTACGAATCCGTCGCTTGTCGGCCTGTTCGTTCAACTTGGACAAGTGGCCCACCGGGTTCTCGGATGTCCGCCGTTCCGTCACAAGCCATCCACAGAATGCCTTGGCTGCTATCAGATAGGCGTTGGAACTCCGAGGGCTGAGTCCATGTTCACGACGACTTGCAAGATATCGTTCCACTGCTGCCGGTTTCACGTCGGAAATGTGCACTGCACCAGTCCCGTTCAAGATGGCCAGAATGCGCTGCTTCGTCAGGTTCGCATGGTTGGCGGTCCGGCCCCTGTCCAGGAGCGCCTGCCGATAGTCGTCCAGGTGGTCCCGCAATGGCTTCGCCGACGCTACGCCGCGCGAATCCAACACACCGATCCGGGCCAGCCGGTCCCGCATCCGCTGTGGTTGCTGTTCAATCCAAGCAAGCTGCGCCGCGTCCGGTCGCCCGCCCGCTACCCGCATGTTCGCAAGGTCTTGGCAACGCCGCCCCAGTTCTTCGGACGCCCGCTTATCGGTGAACGCAGGAATCCGCCGTTCCACACCATCGACAATGATGCCGACGTACCAGCCTTCGGTCTTGGCGTATCCGCCCGTCCGCCGATCCCGGTAGCGTTGTTTGAATACTCGCACGTTTCACCTACCCTTCGTCTTTCGTCGCCGCACCAGCTTCAATTCCAGTCCCAACGTTGCCGCTAGCTTCACCGCATTCCGCATGGTGATGCCGTGAACGGATGCCGCGAACCGTTGTGTCGGCCCGATGCCGAGTTCGGCGTCGCGGGCAATCGCATAGATGCTGCGCCCGTCATTCTTGATTGCTACCCGTAATTGGTCCTCGATGGACTTTCGTTTCGCCATATCGCCATCCCTCACTTTCCATTCTAAGTCTACACCATAAGAGTCGGCCTGTCAACCCCTAAAGTGTAGACTCGCGATGTTGGATGGATGGTGTGTTCATCCCTGTACATCGCTCATCATCGCCTGGACTTCCCGAAGCGCCTCGGCTTCCGCGTGTTCCCGCGCCTGTCCACCGTCGTATTCACGAATGGCTGCCCGTTCAGCGAACCGTTCCCGCCACGCCTCGGGCATGTCGGCAGGCGCAAGATAGCCGCCGTCGGTTGCAACCAACGCACTGGGTGAGATCGTCAACACCGCAGCGCCCGGCGGCCTGTCGTCGTCAAAAACCATGTCCAAGTCCAACATCACAAAGTCCCTACACGGTTTTCTACTTCGTCGCCTCGTCGCGTAGTAACTCCCATAGCCACAAACACTTGCGACGCGGAAAGCCAAATTCCGCGTCGATCTTCGTCGCCGCGACGAGGTACGACGAGGGAAACCCCTTACCGCGTCGTAACTCCAGACGCCTCAAGCGTTTGACTGTCGACGCGGTGACGCGGTGAGGAACCGTCGCCGTCGAAAACCACCGACCGATCAGGCAAACCCGCCACGGTCGCATCGTCCGGTGTCCGGGTGTTCAGCTTGTATTTGGCTGGCTTGCTTCCCTTGTGCGGCTCCGTCTGTTCCAGCCGCCCCGCTGTCGCCAACGCCCTGACGTATTGCCTGATCGTCTGGATGTCGCCGATGATCTTCTCGAGTCGCGCGGCATCGTTCGTGTCAAATTCAACACCTTGAAAGCGCTCGCGCAGCCGTTCGCCGAAACGCCGTGCCGCATCACTCAGGCCGTCTCCCATGGACTGCGCGAACGGCCCGGCTAATAGGCGTCGGGCGAGAATGTAGTCGTCGGGCGTCGCGACGATGACCGCACCATCGGCAGGATCGGCCGTCCGCTGATATTGGTGTAACAGCGTCACCGCTTCGATCATGGCCAACACGTGCCCAAAGGCTCGTCGGGCGTCCGTCCGTTCGTATGGAAACTGGTCGCCAAGCCGACGCGCGTAGGGAATAACTACATGGCACTGAAACAGCATGCGCTGTGCGGCCCGATGTTTTTCGACGATGTTGGACGTCTCGGTATTACTGGCAGGGCTCACCTTGCGCTGCGCCAATTGCTGGATGATCCGCTGTGTTTGCGCGGGTGTTTCGTCTGTTGCCAAGACAAGACAACGGTTGCGATCTTCGTCCAGGATGTCTTGAAGCGTCGTGGACTCGACGTAGGCAATTGGGCCGGGTTGATCTATCTGTACCGTCTCGATGCCCTGTCCGCGCTTCATTGCAATTAGCTTTGTCAGCCGTCCATCAGACAGCATCTCGCGCAACGCCCGCGTGGCGTCGGCCGACTCGTCATCCTGCTTGCGGGACCGTTCGCCGCCGACAACAAACATGTGCACGAGTGCTCCGTCTGGCATGTGGACCAGCGCCTCGGGCGTCATTTTGTGAGCGCGGATGACGCTTTCGGGCGGAAACAGCAAGGCGACGATATCAATTGTGAAACTCTTGCCCGAACTCGTCAGCCCTTGCACGATCGAAGCCAGGGGCTTTACCAGTAGCCGCGATGTGCCGACCAGATAAAGCGTTGCCGCCAGCTTCTTTTCGCCCGCCACTCCCAGTGTCGCTACGTCATCGACGATTTGCTGAATAAGATCAGGGGCGCGAAGCATCGCAAGCGCGACGCCCTTCACTTCAGACGGCGTCTCCGCAAGAGGATCGTCTGGCGCGTCAGCACCGCCCCCCGGCTTCGGCTTTGGTACCTTGACGATATCAGCAGCAAGCCGCCTCAGTTCGGCTTGAACGTCCGCAACGTCGATGCCCGATTGTCCATCGCACACTTGTTCGGCGAACTTCGTCCGGGCCGCTTCCCGCGTGATGTTGAACGTGTCAACCGCGAGAACCTCATCGCCCAGCCGCGCGGTAGCGGTCACGGTCCCGACTCCGCCGCGTCCACCCGGTGTAAGATGAATTGAAATCTCAGCGTCCATGCAATGTTGCCTTTATTCCGAAACGTAGTGTTTCCGCCGCATTGATAGTCCTCTGAACGTCTGCATGGGTTCCGCCCGCCTGAACCCATGCGCGCGCGTCCCCGATCCCAGCCGGTGGCCGAATCACCCGCGCCGACGGACAAGCCAACGCCAGCGCAACCGCCAGCGTTTCAGCGCCAAGCCTGCCGGGCTCGTCGCAGTCCGCCACGATCACGGCATCCCGTCCGCGCGCGACATCACACACCAACGGCACACCGCCCCGACACGACGGGCGCCCGACGCTGGCAAAGCCAAGCGTCAGCAACGCCGCGCAGTCCGTTGGGCCTTCCGTAATCAACAGCAAATCGGATGTGGGCAACTCGACAGGAACGAAAAGCCCCTCACGCCCGCCCTTGACGGACAACTTGCGCCCATTCAGCAGCCGCCGCCGGATGCCCGTCACTACGCCCGCCGCGTCGGCCATCGGGAACGTCCAGGCTTCGCCGTCCCATCCGATGCGCAGCCGCTGCAAAGCCTCAACGGACACGCTCAACTCGGCCGCGAACCGGGCGAGTGCGTCTGCGCCCACTGCCGCCGCGTACCGCTCGGCCAATGCACCGAAGTCCTGCTTCGGCGTCGGCCGGTTTGATACGGTTACACGACGCAGACGCGAACCTCCGCGCCAATCGTCGGAGTCTCGCAACCGATGGAGCCATCCGCCGTTGCGTAGCCGCTTGGGTGATTCGATCCTCATGCAACACGCCGCCGACTCGTCCGCCATCACCGTGCACCAGTCGGCTTTGCCGCACACGGGACACGGATGCCGCCTCGATACGCGCCGCCAGCCGCCCGCGCTCATTTTCGCACCGCCTTGGCTTGTTCCCACTTTTCCCGAGCAGGTGCACTGGCCGACAACCAAGCAACCAGTTCGCTACGCAGCCAACGAACGCTCCGGGACAACCTGATGGGTCGCGGCACCAGCCCGCGCGAATGCAGGGACCACCAATGGCGTTCAGATACGCCACAAAGCCGCGCCGCCGCCTTTGCGGTGAGTGCCTCACTACTGCAATCTGCCGTGTTGATATGTCTGTGCGTGTTCATGCCCGCAGGTTAACGCGAGCCGACGTGCTGTGTATGTATGCCCGATGTGAGTCACGTTGAGCTTACGTTGGGCTCACGTCGGGGGGCGGGGCGTCGGGCCTGAAGTAGCCGCGACCATTTCGATGTTTAACGCAATAGCTAGCGCCCCGCAGCTTGGCAATTGTCTGCCGGACGTTTCCTTCGGAAGTCTCGTGCTTTCGTTCCTCTTTCAGCGCTGCCACTATCTCATTTGCCGTCAACACGCGGCCTTCTAGCACGTCCCACACATATTGCTGGCCTTCGGTCAAAGGCTTCGGTGGCTGAATGACCACCACTTCGTCGGCCGTGTTCGCGTTCGACTTGTTGTCGGCTTCAGTCCGCTGCGTGATGTATTCGTTGATCACGCTTTGTGGGGCCCCCTCCTCCCGTAGTGTGGATATCTCGTCGGCGAGAGTGGAAAGGTTTTGCCACTCAACAAGTGCAGTAGCCTTTCCTTCCCTCTCGATGAGGCCGATGTATTTCTGGGCGGTTTCCGCTATAGTCACAAGCCGGATGTACATGCCATCTGGTGTGTGGTCCAGGCACCCATAGTCGCCGCCCACGCCGCTGTAAACGAATATCCAGGCACGTGTGTTTTCACAATCCAACTCCCACCGCAGCTTGTCGACGTCAGAGAGTTCTCCTTTTCTGTGAATGCTGAACGAAGGCTTGTCGGGATCGCCCGTGCCGAAATCACTTTCCAACGCCTCCAACAGTAGGCTGACTTGGGGATCTTCCAGGTCTTCAACCTTCAGAAAGACTGCGCGAGCGTTGTGCTTATGATAAGCCAAGAAAGACGTGTTTTCTGACATGTCGCACCATCCTTCCGGGCCGCCGCCCGAGCGTCACGCCGGATGGTGCGAAGCGTGGCGCCGGACAGCGCTTAGCGGCTCGCGAAAACCGCCGTCCCGTGCCACAATTCTACGAGGCGCGCGTACTGCGGCAAGCGTGAACTGAGGGAGATTGGCGTTTTGTGATACAATGCCTCACATGACTCAGCATCACCGCATCACCAAGTGGGCCGGGCTGGTGCTGTGCGTGCTGATCGTCGTGGCGTGGGTGGTTAATCCGGTAGATTGAACGTCACTCCGCACACAGCGTGCGTGCGGTGCCCAACAGGTATTCGTAGTCATAGGTGCCGTCGTAGGTGGCACCATAAAAAGTTACGCCGTAGTAGAAACCATTCCAGACGAGGATGACGGTCGCGCTCATCAGGTCGTTGGGAAATTCCCAGGACTTGGCAACGATAACCCGTCCGGACCTGCCGCTGCTGAGTGTGATCGGTTCGTTCTTGATAACTTGCCAGGAATTCGTTTGTGCTCGATGGGCGGCCGCTTCTTCAAGGCTGTCGTTCGTGGCATACGAAGTGAGCGTAATATCCGCAACGTCGCCGCTGCTGGACCAATACCAATTAGCCCACCACACCATCAAGTCCTCACGCTCAATCGCCATGACCGGCCCGATCATCGAGGTAGTGTCAAGTCCTGTGTAAATTGCCGAGGGTCATCCTTCACGATTCTCATGCGGCGTTGCTCTTGGTTTTTGCTTTTGGCTTCGGCAGCGGGA
>JAUVGW010000133.1 GCA_030593565.1 Phycisphaerae bacterium
GGTCCCGTCGGGCAGACAGCACGCGCCCGGCAACACCGGACAGGTCACCGTCGCACAATCCGTCCCGTGACCCTCGAACACGCCGCCCAGCGCCGTACACGCCAGCGCGTCGGCGACGTCATCACAGGTCCCGTCAGGCAGACAGCACGCGCCCGGCAACACCGGACAGGTCACCGTCGCACATGCCGTGCCGTGGCCCTCGAACACGCCGCCCAGCGCCGCGCAGGCCAGCCCGTCCGCGACGTCCTGGCAGGTGCCGTCAGGCAGGCAACACGCGCCCGTCGAAGCGCCTGTCGTGAAACCGGAGATGAACAGCGAGTAGTCCTGACTTCCACCCGACAGTGTGCCCTTATGCGTCACGTGAACGACGTAGCTGCTTGTGCCGGGCGAATACACCACAACCTGTTCGATGTTGTCGGTGTTGTTGTCGCCGGTCGTCGCGGCAGAGCCCGGGCTGGCCGGGTTGAGTATCCAGGGAAAATAGGTAGTGCTTGGCGATACCTTCTCAATGCGGAGGTCCAGGTCGTTAACCAGCATCTTATCCGGCGGGTTCAGAAGGTCTCCGGGCGGGGTGCCCGGCGGGTCGGTCCAGCAAATGGACGCCCGTAGTTCACTGCCGCCTGCGGCAGTGATGTTCACGTCAAAGGCCTGGCCGTTGTTGAGCGTCTGCTCGCTGACGGTCATCGGCTCGGAAACGTCGGCGGAGATTGCCTCGGCCGCCGTCAATGTGTTCATCAACCCCCAGCCGAATTCGTAATCGGGACCGTCGGCCGAACCGGCCTCATCGGCCGTGTGCAGTACCAGCCCCTTGAGGGTCGCCGATCGCATGTCCCCATCGCCCGAATGGGTGCTGCGCCAGTGCTGGATCAACACGCCGAGCGAGCCGGCGGCGTTCGGCGTGGACATCGACGTGCCGGAGAAGCTGTCATAGTCCGAATCGGAGCCGTCGAGCGTCGAATACAGGTCGACGCCGTTGCCGCTGATGTCCGGTTTGATTCGACCGTCGTCAGCCGGGCCCCAACTGGAAAACCAACTCATGGTCACGCTACCCGGTCCGCCATATCCGCCGGGAACGTCCTCCACGGCGGCGACGGTGAGGATATTCTTGGCCGAACCCTTTGTCCCAACGCAGTCCCACTCGCCATCGGGATCGCGCGTATCGGTGCTCCACTCCCAGGACTCTAAATCTGGATCCCAGTAGTAATGTCCATCGCCCGGTTCGGGACCGTCGTCGTTGCGGTCGTTGCCGGCCGACTTGCAGATCAGATAGTATGGATTGTCAAAAGCGATCTGGTCGAGCTCCTCGGTGTAGCTGGTGTAGAGTCCGAACCAGTTTTCCTCTGAGGTGCTGACTGTGATGTCGCCGTACCAGAACCACTCGTCGTAGCTGTAGTTGAAGTACCAGCCGTGAATGAAGCCGTAGGAGTGACTCGACACGAGCAGCCCCGCGGCTGCGGCCGAGTCCATCTCGCTTTCGTCGTCGGTCCACTCCCAGCAACTGAGGGACGCGGCTGGGGACATTCCCTTTGCGGCACTATCCACGCCCGAGGCGATCATGGTCCCGGCCACGTGCGTCGAGTGATAGTGCGTACCGCCGGGAGAATCTATCTGCGTCGCCCGGCCGCCGAACTCCTGGTGCGTCGTGAGTACGCCGCCCGCGTCCCAGACCCCCAGGGTCACGCCCGAGCCGGTCAGGCTCAGACCGCTGGACCCGCCGGGAAGACACTCATCCGTACTGACAGTGTCCGCCGCGTCGGCGTTGTGGGTTATGTAGTACTTTGGCACACCGTTTACGATCGAGTGCAATTCGATGACGCCGGTCGGTGATTCCTGGCGGATGATCCACCCTTTCTCCCGGGCGATTTTCCGCGCCTCGGTTGGGCCGATGATCACGGTTTGCGCCAGGCCGGACTGGCTTATCAAGAGGGTCAGCAACAACATGCCCGGAATCAGGCACCGCTGGCCGGAGACTGTACGGCCATTGTGACGGCGACGGACGAAGCGCATAATCACGATAGAGACCCTCCTTCCTCTTCCCCTGCCGGGGCGAGGAAATGCCGGCTCGCCTGTTTCTCGAAAGTTGTCGGGGTTTGCGGCCCTGCGGTCGAGGTTCCCGTCCGGTCCGCCAGTCCCCACTCCAGCTTCAAGATTACCGGATTTCGCCGCCGAAGTCAACGGCGCTGTCGAGCGTTGCCGGCGTGAGAACAGCAACGTCCTAGTGGTGAGACAAGTTCCGTCAGGTGACCACAGGCGCAGCGAAGAACCAGGAAAGCCGCCCAATCGGACCATGCCCGCGAGCACCGGAGTCGCTCAGATCCGACACGAACTCCGCAAAATGGGGAGCATCTCGGACTACACGTGGAAGGCTGATTTCCAGTCAAGTAGGTCGGGGCCGCAGACCCGACACAAGGGTTTGTAATGTGTTAATGAATTGTCGGGTCTGCGGACCCGACCTACTTTACTTGTCGTTGGTTATCCGAGGCGTTCCGCCGGTTGAATGACGACGGTATGGAAAGCGTCTACGGCGCCCGCACCTCGAACCGAGCCCCGCAACCGGCGTGGGGACATGCCACCTCGATGTGATCGCCGCCTGAACCAGCCTCGCTGGCCGCCCGAATCAACTCCGCCGCGACGCCGATACAAATGCCGGCCGGCACCGCGTCCTCGAAAACGAATGTCGTTTCCCGAGAACACCGTTTTCGGCAAGCCGCGGGATTTGCGCTCTGGATGCAGCGGGCGATCACGACGCGCCGGCCCGCCGCGGGCTCCTCCGACGGGGTGTTCTCCCCGTGATCTTCCGGGGCACAGACCGCGCGTTTGGGACCACGCCGGCGAGACGCCGGTGCCGCAGGGGCGCCGGCATCACCATGCCGGGACGGGCTCGACACCGCCGCCCGCCCGCGTTGTCTCCCGCCGCCGGATGTTGCGGCGTCCAGCTCCACGACATCCGCCCCCGCGTCCATCGCCGCGTTCGCCAGCTCGTCGGCGCGCTCGTTCATCTCGCGCGGGACATGGCGGACCTTCCACTGTTCGAGTTTGCTCAGCCGGGCCATGACCGTTTTGTGAAGGCCTTTGAGTGTCGGGTTTTTTACCCGATACTGGCCGTTGACTTGCTTGACCAGCAATTCGCTGTCCGAAAAAGCCGTCAGGCAGCTCGCGCCCAGGTCCAGCGCCGCCTCGACGCCTCGCAAAAAGGCGCTGTATTCCGCCACGTTGTTGGTCGCCCGACCGAGAAAGTAGCCGGCCTCGAGCAGTGGACGCCCATCTCCGGCGCGCAACACGACGCCGGCGCCTGCCGGGCCGGGATTGCCGCGAGAACCCCCGTCGATGTGACTGGTGACTTTCATTCGCAGATACGTCCGACACGGGGGTCGGACGCTACGTTCGGGACGGGACACCGGCGAGACGCCGGTACCACAGTGGCCGGTGCCACACCGACGGTCGGATTCAAGGAGCGCTCGACGTCGCGGGTGATTCCAAGTACAGGATCCGGCCGCAGGTATTGCACAGCACGGCCTCGTCGCGCGATAGAATCGTATTCACCTGCTCCAATGTGATCGACATATTGCACCCCTCGCAGGCATACTCCCCGCGCTTCGGGTGCGTGCGGAAGACCATGGCCATCGCTTCGCCGTCGTGCTTTTGCGCCACGCGGTTAAACATCACCAACGCGGAAGCAGGCACCGCCGCCGCGGCCTCGTCGCGCTCTGCTTGCAGCCGGACCAACCGATCCTTTAATGACGCCTCTACCTCACGCGCCCCCGCTTTCAGTTCTTCGAGTTTCGCGGCCTCCTTCGTCCGCTGCTCGCGAATGATGGCGATCTCCTTCCTTTTCGCTTCCACCTGATTGATGACCGCCAATTCGCTTTCTTCAAGTTTGCTGATGTCGGCCTTGTTCGTGTTGAGCTGCGTCAGGACGGCGGAGTATTCCTTGTTCGTCTTCGAGACGTTGAGCGCCTGCCGAAGCTTGCTAACCGCCGCTTCCTGCGACTTCAGGTCCAACTCGAGGCGATCGGCTTCCATCTGGTCCGCCCGGAGCGCCGATTCCTTGTTTTCGATGTTGGCATCTATCTCCGCCAAGTTCTTTCCTTGTCGCTTGGCCGCCCGATGCTTCCGCTCGATTCGCTGCCGGACCTCAGCGATCTGTAGCTCGATATCTTGAAGACGATGCAGGGCGTCAACGGTCGCTCCCATGTGCGGGTGATCCTTTCCTGATCTAGCAGCCAGGCGCATAACGCGCTTTCCCAAAGCTGCATTATGCGCCGGATGTCATTCGCAATCAATGCCGCCCCCCACAAACGGTCGAGGGGGCAGGGCAATCGCAAGAATGGCCGGGCGGTGGTCTTTGCAGCGGTTTGCGTGCTCGTGTAGTGACCGACCCCCGTGTCGGCCGTCGGAAACCGTTGGTGTTCTACGGCCGACACGGGGGTCGGCCGCTACATCCGCCATTCTTGCGATTGCCCTGTCGAGGGGGGTCCATGACAGTTTAGGCGGCATCGCTCCGAAACGTCCAACGGGTGCCACTGGCGGCTTGTCCGCCAGTGCCTCAACAGATAGCGCCCTACACGGACACTGGCAGGCAAGCTGCCAGTGGCACTCCGCCGCCGATTGTGTCACGAACCCCGGCCGAGGGGGTGTACGCCGCGATTGCAGGTGGATTTCAGCCCCCCTCGGGATACGAGCCTCCGGCAGGAAGACCGGCTCGAGACGAGCCGGCTCGCTGGCAGGACCGGGCCGGGGACGGCCCGGCTCGCTGGCTCGATCGTCACTGCTTAATCGCGACGTCCGACCGTCTTCCCGACGCTTCCTCGCTCACCGTACGGCCTCGCCCGCCCCGCACCTCCAGCCGGCCCGGCACGACAACCTCGACCGGCCTGTCGCCGGGCCGAGCCTCGACCAGCAGCCGTGCCGCCCAGGAAGCCATTTGATCGGTCTCCCATTCGAATGCCGTCAGCCCTAAATCGCGTGTCAATCGGTCCCCGGGCTCCGAAACACAGACGACCGCGATATGACCCGATGCCCGCAACGAAGCCATCCGCTCATCCGATTCCACCGCCATCAGCGCATCGACGCCCACGCAGACGACACCAAGACAGGTGTCGGCGGTGTGGGCGCCCCGGCAGGAAGACCGGCTGGGGACGAGCCGGCTCGCCGGCAGGACCGGGCCGGGGACGGCCCGGCTCGCGGGATCCGATGCGATCAGGTCGAGCGGGCCTGTACGCCCGTCACGCCCATCCTGCGGGAGTGCCAACTCGGACATCTCGCCGCCAAACCGAGTTGCGGCAGTGCGACAGCCGCTGAGCACCATCGCCGCCTCGCGACACTCGCCGCCGCGATAAACGACGACCACTGCCCCACACCCCAGGCGATATAGGTGATCGGTTAGTCGAAACCCCGCGTCGGTGTAATCCGGTACCACCGCATTCAGCTTCGCGCTCGGCGCGCAAGCCCCCACCACAACGGCAGGTACTTGACGACGCAGAACCTCCGCCACCAAGTCCTCGCCGAAGTGCCCACTCCCGCCGGACAACGGATGCATGGGGCAGCACAGCAGGCCATCCGTCACTCGCCGAGTCGCAGTCATCCATGACGCCCGGGCGATGGCGCCGGACGCCTCGACCGCCTCGGCACGCACCATCTCGAAGTCATGCCCCTGCTTTCCCAGTATCTCACCGACCGCGTCGATGACTGCGGGTCGCCGGGCAACCCCATCACATGCGACCGGCAACAGGCACTGGACCTTCCGCCGCCGCGGCTCGGCATCTTCACCTTCACGCCCCGCGACAAAGGTCCCGCGGCCGATGTGACGTACCACCAAGCCCTCGCTGCTCAGGTCGGACAGGGCCTTGTTAATCGTCTTGGGATTCGCATGGAACCGGCGACCAAGTGTCCGCTCTCCGGGCAATCGCGATTCGAACTCGCCGCCCAGGATCGCGCTTCGAAGCTGCTCGCGGAGGCGTTGGAATTTGTAGCTCAAATGGGGCGCATCTCGCCCTGCACCGTCTCCACGGCGCGGTTTGCTCCTTTCGTACATTCAATGGGACTCCTGACGTCGGGCGAGGAAGTTGTTGCGGATGAGCGACATCGCAGCTTATTGGAGTGTCCTTGTCCACAAAGACATGCCCGCCGTCGCTCACCCGCGAGGAAACCTGATGGGATGCCACCTTTCCCGACGCACCAAGAGCTCATCGGGATACATGGGGAGGTCGAAGTGTGCGAGAGACGGCTGACTTCGAGAAACCCATCGGCTTCCATGCTATTCTTCAACCCGTCCGGGGCGGAGTCAAGCGAGAATCAAGTCCCCCAAACGTCGAGGGGCACCGCGGCGCATCCGTCGGGAGGCGGTGACAGTTTCGGCGTTCGTGTTTAGCGGTCTGGTGGGGTGGCATGGGTAACGAACGACACGCCCTGCAAGGGCGGGGCGTTCATTACCCGTGGGGCCTGGCTGGAATGGAGGCCCACGGGTAAACTCCGCCGCCGCTGGCGGCTCCGTTTACCCATGCCACCCCGCCGAATCTTCCATGCCCCCAGCCGAAGGACCTGATTCAAGTGGAGCCCCGGGCCTGTCCGATAAGAAGGCGAGTCTACTGCCGTTGACGCGCAGGAACTGCGCATTGACGAAATGCCGACCTGGAAACGCATGGCGGATATCCTCGACCAAAACGAAGTCGATGCCCTGTTGAACGCCGTTTCAATAGGTGAGGTGGACGCTGCCGCGTCACGCAGCACCGGGCCGTCCGAGGCCGCGCCCAAGGAGGTCAGCGTCTATGATTTCAAACGCCCGGAACGCGTCAGCAAGGACCAGATGCGTGCCTTGCAGTCGATCCACGAAGGATTCGCCCGCAACTTCGGGGCGTCGCTCTCAGCTCTCCTTCGCACGATCGTTGAAACGCGCGTCGCCACAGCCGAACAGTTGACGTACAGCGAGTTCATTCACTCGCTGCCCAGCCCCACCTGTTTCAACCTGTTGGCCGCCCCCCCCCTGACCGGCCAGCTTTGCCTCGAACTAAGCCCGCTGATCGTGTTTCCGATCATCGACCGCCTGCTTGGGGGCACCAACACCGAGATCTTCATCCCTCAAAGGCCCCTTACATCCATCGAGATGCGGCTGGCCTACAAGATCATTGAAAGAGCCCTCGAAAGCCTCTCCGAGGCGTGGAGCGAATTCGTTAAGGCGACGTTCGAGGTCGTCGGGACGGAAAGCAATCCGCACCTCGTCCAAATCGTCGCCCCCAACGAAGTTGTCGTTGTCGTGGGGTGCGAAATCAAGATCGGCGCCCGGGCCGGCACGATGAGCATTTGCATTCCCTTCAACGTCATCGAGCCCGTCATCGGCAGGCTGGCGACGCAAGGCTGGCTTTCGTACTCGCGCGACACGAGCACGGAGGACCAGGTCCGCCATGTCACACAGAATCTCCGCCACGCGGAAATCGAGACAAGAGTCTATCTCGGTGAAGCCAAGATGGCCGTCCGGGAAGCGCTCTCCTTGACGCCGGGCGACATCATCAAGCTGGACAAGTTGATCGATGGCGACTTCGTCATGCAGATCGAAGGCCAGAACAAGTATGCGGGAAAACTCGGCCGACTCCGCGGCAACCGCGCCATCCGAATCACCCGATCGACCGCGCCGGACGAACTTCTTTGATACGCGCTCACGTCGGCTCCTAGAACTGTCGCTCCCCCTCACATCCGGGACTATAACAGGTTCGGCGGCGTTGATCCGAGCCCCAGCGCCGGGGCGGAATCTTCGCGGGCAGACCGTTTGCATTCATACCCGCTCGCTTGCGCTTGGGGCTCGGATCGAGTAGCGTCGGCCCCCCGTGGCCGACGGGACATATTGGATACCAGTACACCTTGACTGACGCGGACGGCTTGGCCGCCTACGCAGGGCAATTGCAGGAATGGATCTCGCGCATGAGCTGCGAGTCTGTTGAAGGGGGTTTGACAGGCACGAAACCGATCAGAGCCGCCTTCTGTGAAGGCGGCGCCCTCCAAACGCCACGGCACACCGCCTTCACAGAAGGCGGCTCTGATCGGGCTTCTCAAACAGGCTCGTAAACCCAGTGGCATCTGGGCGGGGGGCTTCCGTACGATTCTTGCGATTGCCCTGGCTACCTGCGCCGCTCGAGATCAGTCAGCTTGCGACGTCGTCATGGTCGACTATGATCCATGCGACTGGCTAATACTCCTTGTTGGAGGGCGCGATGATGATTCAAGCCAAGCGGTTCCCTGTTCTCGTCGCCAGACGAGCACCCATTCTCGTCGTCGCCGCCGTGTTCACTGCGGGCGGCTGCGCTGCACAACAAACGTCTATCACGGGCGACGGCGTCAAACAGGCGCAGGTTATCCGCGGCGACGTCGGCATCACCGGTGAAGATCACGAGCTAACCATCCTCGCCGGCTCGGATGTCTCCAAGCTGTCGATCTGGGGCGACGAGATCAAAGTGCGGATCGAAGACGGCGCCGTCGTGCGCAAGATCGAGATCATCGGCGAGGACAACACGATCTACTGTCCCAAGGGCCTGTCCGTCGAGTATTCAGCGATCGGTGAGGATAACAAACTGAAACACCATCGCACCGAGTGACACCGGCCGACCACGAACCCGCGTGCGGCCGGCTCCTCGCGCCGCGCGAGAACGCTATTCCATACAGGTGTCGAGGTTTAACCATGCCAGACCCAACCGTTTCGATTCGCGTCGGACATTCACCCGATCCCGACGACGCCTTCATGTTCTATGCGCTGGCCAGGGGCAAGATCGACACCGGCCGCTATCACATCACGCATGAGATGGCCGACATCGAGACCTTGAACCGTCGTGCCGAGCGCGGCGAGCTCGAAGTCACCGCGATCTCGATCCACACCTATCCGTACGTCCGTGACAAATACGCCCTGCTCGCCAGCGGGTGCAGCATGGGCGACGGTTATGGACCGATGGTCATCACGCGCGAGCCGATGACGCTTGACGACCTGAAGGGCAAGACCATCGCCATCCCCGGCGAGCGAACGACGGCATTCCTGACCCTGAACCTGTGCCTCGGCCGCGGCGCATTCGATCATCGCGTCGTCATGTTCGACGAAATCCCCGATGCCGTCGCGAAGGGTGATTGCGATGCCGGCCTGATCATCCACGAAGCCCAACTCACCTACCAACGCCTTGGGCTGCACAAAGTGGTCGATGTCGCCGAATGGTGGGTCGGGCAGACGAGCCTGCCCTTGCCACTGGGGGGGAACGTCATCCGCCGAAACCTGGGATCCGATGCGATGCGCGACGTCGCCCGGCTGCTGAAGGCTTCCATCCAGTACAGCCTCGATCACCGTGACGAGGCCGTCGCCTATGCGCTCGAATACGGCCGCGGCCTCGACACCAACCTGACTGATCGCTTCATTGAGATGTACGTCAACAAATGGACGCTCGACTACGGCGAGCGTGGTCGTGCGGCCGTCCGGACATTGCTGTCACACGCATCCGAAGCGGGCCTCGTGCCTGATCCCGGCGAGATCGAGTTCATCAGCTAACGCAGGTCGATTTCAAACGTAGCGGCCGACGCCCCCGTCGGCCGAGAACGTCAGTAGTCTTCCACGTCCGACACGGGGATCGGACGCTACCGTTGCATCTGATCCGCCATAGCGCCCGGTCGGACGCCACGGGCAGCTTGCCTGCCCGTGAACACTGGCGGACGAGCCGCCAGTGGCACCCATCATCTGAGCTGGGACACAGCCATTGCGCTCGGGTCCACCTTCACGCCCGTTCACCCGCAAGCAGTTCCATCAGCAGTCGGATGGTCTGCTCGACGATGGCGGGGCTCGCGTGGGTGGGAATGTCCAACGGAGCGATCAACGCAAAACCGATTCCGGCGTGAATCAACTGCCATGCCAGGCCGACCGCGGAGACATCGCGTCGAACCTGGTCCGCGCGTTGCGCGCGATGGATTACCTTTATCAAGAATTGCGCGTACTGTTGGTAGTGGGCGCGCAGGGCAGCCTGGATCTCCGGCTCGTTGAATTCCACCTGGGCGGCGAAGATCACACGGTACAATTGCTTCCCGCGGGGATCAGCGATCGCCGGATTCAGCCGCAGCAGCACGCGAAGCTGATCCAACGGCATCTTTAAGGGCGCGATCGCCTTGCGCCATTCGTGCAGGACTTCCTTGCCCACCTGTCCCAACATCGCCACGAACAGATCGTGCTTGCTGGCGAAATGCTGATACAGCACCGGCTCGCTAATGCCCGCCGCCTTGGCCAACTGTGCCGTCGTCGTGCCCTGATAACCGTGGTCCGCGAAACACTTGACGGACGCTTCGAGCAGTTGCCGGCGGCGATCAGTCGCCTTCATTCGCGAAGCCATGGCTATCCCTCTGTCGGCGGTCGGTGTGGCGGGCGTTTCTGCCCGCTGCACGTCCAGTTCTGTGCAGCACCGCCATCGGCCACAACACAACAAACGCTTCCAGCAGTCCCTGCCGCACATTCTACGAGCGTCGCGAGGAACGAGAAAGCCGGCGACGCAGGTGTCTGGCGCCGAGGCCGTGGTCGCACGTGTTTTGAGCGGTTAACCAACGAGTGCGGCGGTTGGGTACCCCTAGAGCAGTTTAAGAGACGGTGAAGCGGCCGACGCCCCTGTCGGCCGTCAAGATTGGTTGGTATTCGTCGTCCGACACGGGGGTCGGACGCTACGGCTTTCCTGAAACTGCTCCGGTGCGGTGACTGAATGTGGTTGGCTCAGGCGCCTTCCCTGCGGCCTCACCGCCTGTGGCGGCCCTGCCACAGAAACCTGATCCGACAGGCTGACCGAGCGTGCGGTCACAACTCGTCGATCTTGGCGGCCATGATGAAATCGCTCTCCGTTAAACCGTCTACCTTGTGGGTCCAGAGGTCGATCCCCACCTCGCCCCATCGCAGGGTGATGTCCGGGTGGTGCCCCTGCTCCTCGGCCAGTTCGCCGACCCGGTTGACCAAAGCCAGCGCCTGAGCGAAATCGGGGAACGAAAAGATCTTGGTCAGATGGTGTTCGTCAACGACCTTCCACCCCTCGAGCTGACTCAATAGCGGCCCGATAGCGTCCCCCTTCAACGCCGGAACGCCGCCCCGACACGCGACGCAGTTTTGTGCCGACAGTTTGGACATGCGGTACTCCCTTTCCTAAGGTACCTCACGGATGATCGGGGAGTGTCGAAGCCCCGGAAGGGGCGTCAGAACATAGCCCACGGCGTGAGCCGTGGGATCACATCGGCACGCGCTTTGCTCAGCCCCAGCGGGGCGAAAGATACCACTCGATCTCATCTTTCGCCCCTTCGGGGCTCGCCGGTTCGCGCACGCCAGAGCCCCACGGCTCACGCCGTGGGCTATGTTCTTACGCCACTCCGTGGCTAGCTTGGCTATGTGCATTCCCCGAAATTCCGTGAAGGACCTTGTTCAAGTTCCCATCTATAACAGTAATGCGGCCGTCCAGACCGAGGCGGTTATAAATTTCCGCGGCGGGCCTGCTCTTCCTCGATGGACACGAACAGGGCTTTGAAGTTGCCGACGCCGAAGCCGCGAGATCCGTGCCGTTCGATGATCTCGAAGAACAATGTCGGCCGATCCTGCACCGGCTGAGTGAAGACCTGCAGCAGGTACCCGTCCACGTCGCGGTCGACCAGGATGCCGAGTTCCTGCAAGCTCTCCATGTCCTCTCCGACGTCGCCCACTCGATCACGCAGGCTTTGATAGTAGGTATCCGGCACGAAAAGGAAATCCACGTCGCGGCCGCGCAGCTCGCGGACTGTCTTCCTGATGTCAGCCGTCGCCAGGGCGACGTGCTGCACGCCCGCGCCGCGGTAGAAATCCAGGTACTCCTCGATCTGGCTCTTCTTCTTGCCTTCCGCGGGTTCGTTGATCGGGAACTTGATCTTCCCGGATTCGTCTTGCACCACCTTGGACATCAACGCACTGTACTCGGTGCTGATATCCTCGTCCGTGAAGTGGCAGAGCTGGGAAAACCCCATTACCTCGGCGTAGAACCGGGCCCAATGGTCCATCATCCCCCGCTCGACATTCCCCACGATATGGTCGATTGCCGCCACCCCGATGGGGCGAGCGTGCATGTCGTCCAAGGGCATGTAGCCCGGAGCGAAGGCTCCCCCGTAGTCCCGGCGATCAACGAATCGAATGATGGTATCCCCGTAGATCTCGATCGCCGCGACCCGCAACGTGCCGTGGGTATCTTCCAGGCAAGTCGGCGGCTGAACCACGGTGGCGCCGCGCTGCTTGACGGCCGCGATGGCCTGCTCCACGTTCGGGACCCGCAGCCCGATCGCCTTCACACCGTCGCCGTGCAGAGCACAGTGTCGGGCGACCTCGTGGTCAGGTACCAATGCGTTGGTGACCACCAGCCGGATCTTGCCCTGTTCCAGCACATAGCTCGCCTGGTCGCGCACCCCCGTCTCCAAGCCGCTACGGGCAACCGGCCGGAATCCGAAGACCTTGTCGTAGAAATGGGCCGCCTGCCGGGCGTTGCCCACGTAGAACTCCAGGTGGTCGTATCCCAGGATGGGGAGGAAGTCACTCATCTCCGTGGTTCTCCTTCGGGTTGGCCGGATGCCTCGGGACTCCGGCCCGCATTGATTCACGTTGATTCACTATGATAGGCTCCGAACTTGGCTGCCGCATCGAACTCGGCTGGCGTAGTCATCCCGCAACTGGCGGCGCATCACCTTGTTGGAGGCCGTCCGGGGTAGGCTCTCCACGATCACGACATCGTGTACGCGGAACAGGGGATTCAAATCCCGGGCCAACGTCGCCCGCGTTTCTTGCAGAAGGGCCGGCTTGTCCGCCGCGGCCCCGTCGGCGATAACGGCATAGATGACCAGTCGGCTCGGCCCGCCGCCCGCCGGTTCGGCTGCAATGGCGGCGCAATCGTTCATCTGGGAAATGCTCATCAGCGCCCGCTCGATCTCCGCCGCACTGACTTTGATACCCCCCAGGTTCATGGTGTCGTCGGCCCGACCGTGAGCCCGGAAGTAGCCTCCGCCCAGCCGCGCGAACTGATCGCCGTGCCGTCTCAAGATTTCTCCACCGGGGCCGGCCGGACAGTCCCTATGATAGACCTCCTCGTGATCGCGATTCAGCAGCTCACCGGACAGACCGATGGACGGTGGAATCAAGAAGATCTCGCCGTTGTCCGTCGTCCCACCGTCCTCGTCGAGCAACACGAAGTCCATACCCAGGGCCGGCGTGGAGAAGGTCGCGGGCGATGCGGGTTGAACCAAAGTGCCGGTAATGAATCCCCCGCCGATCTCGGTGCCGCCACAATACTCGATGACCGGCTTGTTGCCGGCCAGGTACATCAGGTAGAGCATGTCCTCGGCGTTGGAGCACTCGCCGGTCGAGCCGAATGAGCGAATGCGATTCCAATCCAGTCCTTCCATACACCCTGATTCTCGCCAGGCTTTTACCAGACTGGGAACCACCCCGAGCATCGTCACTCCCGCCCGGGCGGCGAATTTCCCGAAATCCCTCCCCAGCGGAGCCCCGGTATACAACGCCATCGACGCCCCATTCACCAGGCTCGCATAGATCAGGAAAGGCCCCATCATCCAGCCCAGGGTGGTC
>JAUVGW010000185.1 GCA_030593565.1 Phycisphaerae bacterium
AGGCAGAGCGAGAACTCAGCGGAATGCTGGCACTGAACCACAGACAACGGGCCCTCGTCGGACATGCACTTCGCCATCCACATCACCGTTACACGATCGAGTCCCATCGTTTCAGCCACAATGTCGTCTACGAAACGGCACGAACTGATCTGCTAGACCTCAGGGACCGCTATCTCCTCGAAATGACCAAGGTCGGTCGTACGCTGCACTTCACGCCGGCCAAGGATATCCATGATCGGCTTGCCGTCACTCCCTAGCGGCTGGGTGGGGAGGCGACTCATCCCCAGTGGCCCGGAATCTCCGTGACAACGCGCGCTGGGCGATCTACACTGCCAATCAATGGCGGAACCGCGGAGCACATTCCACCGCGCGATCAAACGGACAAGGATGGCCGATCATGATGCGAACCACCACGACACTTATCACGGGACTTGCGATTCTCATTTTGGCGACCGGCTGCCAATCGGTCACTCGGACAGGGGCCGCGACGCCCGCGCGCGTCGATGCGCACCTGGATGCGCGTCTGGCCGCGATCGAGCAGGCGCGCCTGGTGCCTGTGCCGTCGGGGCGGGGCAATGGTCTGATGCCGGGTTGTGACGCCGAGCCTCGGCCCCTCGTGCGCGCAAACCGCCCGGCGGCGCGGTTCGCCCAGATCTCCGCGGACGACACCGACGAATGGGCCGATGCCGGCGCGTCGTACGCCTCGCCGCAGATGTGGGCACTCGTGGACATGGGGGACGAGGCCTTCACAAAGGACACCGACTTGCAGTTTGCCTCCGGGCAGTCGGGCGACCGGCACGCCCGTCGTCCGCCGCTGGATTCCTTCTGGGAGACGCTCAAGCGTGACGTCAAGGACATGCCCTCCGACGTGTGGCGCGACACGAAACGCGTCTATGCAAACCCGGTGAATCTCGTCATTCTCGGATCGGCGTATGGCGGGTCGCTCGTGCTCCAGCAAACAGGTGTCGACGGCAGCATCGAAGACCATTTCCGCGGCAGCCACGACCACTTCGGCGACGATTGGAACAAGGCCTTCGACGCGATGGGCAATCCCGGCACACACTTCGGCCTTGCGGGCCTGTGGTACATCGTCGGCCAGCAGACGGGCGACGAGAAAACCTACGAGGTCGGCAAGACCCTGTTCAGCGCGCTCATGATTAACGGCCTCACCACGATGGCAGGCAAGGCCGCCACGTGGGATCGAGGCCCCAACGGCGGATGGGGCACCCTCCCGTCAGGCCACACGAGCAGCAGCTTCTGCATGGCGAGCGTCCTGCACGAGGCCTACGGCCATGCCGTCGGCATTCCCCTGTACGGCCTGGCCGCCCTCGTGGCGGCGGAGCGGATCGACGACGACGAACATTACTTCTCGGATGTCGTCATGGGCGCGGTGCTCGGCACGCTGGTCGGCCATTCCGTCGCCTCGGGCCGAGACCCCGAGTTCTTCGGCTGGAAGGTCCTCCCCTACGCCAATCCCAACGGCGCGACCGGCATCGCATTCATGAAGACGATGCCATAGGGGCAGGCTGCGGCCCCGAATGTAGCGTCGGCCCCCCGTGGCCGACGTAAATCACTTGTTACGCCACCTGCGCCCCAATGGTAGGGTGCGTCCCGGACGCACCAATCTGGCTGCCGCCGCCGCTTCTTTTTGCATTGCCCAAGTGCAAAAAGGTGTAACTTTCCGCAACTTTTCGGCGATGTCACGCCGCGGCGGCGTGGAAACGGCGCGTGACCAACCAGCAGGACAGCGATCAGCCTTCTCCCTTTGGACGTCATGAATGCTTGCTCACCGTTCCGTGTCGTCGGCGCGTGGCGAACGTTCACCGAGATGGAAGCCGTCCGGATCGGGCAACTTCTCCGGATCATCATCGGGCAATAGTTGGTTGCGTTGATAGGCGTCGCCTACCACGCGCGGTTCCGGAGCTTCAACACCAAATTCGTCGAGATCCCACGACACGGTCGCTCCAGGATCCTCGGATGTGAACAACAGGTTCACGCGTACATGCCGTCCTATGTCAGGCGTGCCATATACAGGTCCCAGGAGCAGCCCATACCCGTCCTCGATATCCACGGATCGGTCGCGCAGATGGAGATACTTGCACCAAGCAAGGCTGGTATCATCATTCCCGCGAAACCGATGCGCGTAATCCTGAACTATGTGGCCGAGACTCGGTCGAACTGCAAAGACAACCAATGGGTCGGCTCCTGTTGTCAGCGGCTTCCCGCCAGAGCCCCAGTTTACGGTTGCGTCCGAGCCTGCGAACACCAGCAGCTCTGCGTCGGACATCCAATAGCAGGACTGCGCGGTGCCATCGTGCCAGACTTGGTATAGCAGCTTGCCACGCAGATCATAGATGCGGATGAAACTCTGGGACCGGACCGCGTGCGGATGGATTACCACTATTTCAAGACCCGGCTGATTGGGAAAGACGTCAAAGAGCCAGCACCTGCCGACGCCAAACTCCTCGGCAACGTGACCGCGCCCAAAGGGATCAGGCAGGGGTGTTCCAGGCTCCACGTGACGCTGCCAGACGGGTTCCTCGAGATCACCATCGGCATCGAATGCGCACAACGAGCCGGAGAATCGATTTCGGCGCAGTGGATCGAACGAAAAGCCGAGGAGGGCCAGCCGCCCCCCGCCGAGTTCCACCGGGCGACCGACCAACTTGGCGAAACGAATCGACTTGGCCCCTCCACCCCACTCGCGCAGGCTTCTACCGCTGTATGAGAGTAATCGCGCCTCATCTGTAGGACGTGGATAGTCGCGCCCGACGGGCTGGCCGGCCTTGTACCGCACAATCTCATGCGGCCGGAGGTTCATGAACCAGACAGCGATCCATGTAGCAGAGACAATGATGGCGGCCAGACCCACACAGGCAGTCGCCGTGGTGATGAAAGGGTGCCGTGTGACCCACCGGACGCACTGGGTCAACGCAGTGGGCGACCGGGCTGCGATAGGCTCCCCGTTCAGGTAGCGATGGATGTCCTCTGCCATTCCTGCCATCGATTGATAGCGATTCTCACGGTCCTTCTCCAGGGCCTTCAACACGATTGTCTCAACATCCCCGCGAAGCCGCCGGTCAAACTCGCTTGGCTTGGCGGGCAGTTCTTCGCATATCAGCCGGGTGCCCGAGTGGATCGTCATATGAGACACGTCGTAAGGTAGCCGTCCCGTCAGCAACTCATACAACACCACGCCGAGCGAATACACATCGCTCCGCGTGTCGATCTCGTGTGGGTCAGCGTCGCATTGTTCGGGGCTCATGTACTGGAGAGTGCCGATCATCTGCCCCACATCGGTCTGCATCGTCGTCATTGCGATGTCCGAGTCAGTCGAACGCGCCACACCGAAGTCGATGATCTTCGGCCGCCCCGAGGAATCCACAAGGATGTTGCCCGGCTTCAAGTCGCGGTGGATGATTCCCTTCTGATGCCCGTGATGGACGGCTTCGCAAACCTGCGTGAACAACTCCAGCCGCTCACGGATGCTGAGTTTCTTCTCCGCCGCATACTCGATAATCGTGCGGGCATCGGGAACGTACTCCATCGCGAAGTACGGCACCTGCACGGAGCCTTCATCGTGCATACCGGCCACAAAAACCTGTGCGATGTTCGGATGTCGCAGATGCGCGAGAATCTGTGATTCAAAGCGAAACCGGCGAAGCGCAGACTTTGAAGCCACATGCCGATGCAGGACTTTCAGAGCAACGGTCCGATGAGGCTCTGCTTGGAGGGCTTCATATACGATGCCCATGCCGCCGGAAGCGACCACGCCCTGGATGCTGTACCCACCGATGCTCACTCCAATCCGTGGATCAGGGTCGCCTGAATCACTCAACTGTTCGGACTTGGGATCGGGGGGCTGCATGAAATCAGGCGGGGCCTGATGATCACAGGCCAACAGCGACTCCACCTCGTTGCGAAGTTCCTCATCATCCCCGCAGGCGTCCGTGAGGAAGGACGATTGCTCCTCACGAGGCCGCGCCGAAGCTTGCTCGAACAGTTCCTGAACACGCTGCCATTTCTTCACGATCATCAGGTGCTTTCCAAGTGGGTGGAGGTATCGCCTTTCGTTAATTCGCGATAGAGCCACGCCCGCGCGATGCGCCATTCGTTGTCGACGGTCCTACTGGATAGCCCAAGGGCTTTCGCGGTCTCCTCTATGGTCAGTCCGGCGAAGTATCTCAATACAACGACTTCCGCCTTCCGGTAGTCCTCTTGCTCCAGCTTGCCCAAAGCCTCGTCGATCTTGAGCACCTCCGCAGGATCCTGGTCGAACACGGCAAGCGCTTCCCGGATCGAGCCGATCTGTTGATCACCGCCGCGCTTGAGGCTCTTTCTTCTACGTGCGTAATCTATCCGGATGCGGCGCATTGCCTGAGCCGCTGCCGCGAAGAACTGTCGCCGATTCGCCCATTCGATGTTCTCGCCGGCGGTCAGGCGGATATAGGCTTCGTGAACAAGGGATGTCGGTTGTCGATTGTGGCCTGGGGCTTCCTGCGCCAACTGGCGCCTGGCAAGGCCGTGCAGTTCGTCGTAGATGACCGACCAAAGTTCCTCATGGGCGGCGTTATCCCCTTGGCCTGCGGCCGCAAGTAGCTGAGTGAGCGGTTTCGGCTGTCGGGTCGTCATGGTGAATCCCTGGGTTGCCATATTCGTCACTCTCATTCTACAGCAACACCTGTGGAACTTGTTCTTCAGTGAGTGTTCGCCATAAGTGGCTCTGAGACAAAGGCTTAGATGATCCAAGTAGCCGGGTCAACGCCGGACCGCTGCACTTGTGGCAGACGCCCGGAAGATCCGTCCCTCCGACGATCTGCCTGCCGCCATCGGAATCTCTTCCAAAATCCAGGCCGTTTTCTTTGCGTGATACCGTCTCGCTTTGCGCACGTGTAGATGGTGCCGAATGAAACGAGTCGCCCTAGCGGAACGCACGACGTCCGGTGGGCCTCACGGTGGGGCTCAATCCGGTAGGGCAGCTCACCACTCTTTGGTCTCCTGGTTCTGCCCGACTCGCTGAGAATCTCAAGAGGTAATCGTTCTTATAGCTAGAGGAGGTAAAATCTCATGTTTCCCCGTTTGACAACTCGCACTTTATCTGCCTTCGCCTTTTCTCTCTTGGCACCGCTGCTGCTTGTCCCGCAGCAACGGGCGCATGCCGTGCTCGTTTTCGAGTATTCCTTTGATGCAGGAGCTTCCTTCGGCCTCACCCCGATGGTGTCGTTTGATCTTCCACTAACGGGTCGCTTTCGCCTCACCCTTGTCAATCCCGATGCTTCTGCGGATGGGTACGTTGTTGTCACGGTCCAAGGGCTCCCAGGAGGAAACTCACAACTTGACGGAGCCTACTTCGGCTATCCCGACTGCCCTGGCTATCGCGATCCCGTCTCTGTCCCCATGGCGTACCGTGTTATCGAATACAGCGCCGATCAGGTGTTCGCGGACAGTGGATTGCTAGACTTCGCACTCCAGTACGTTGCCAACGGAGCAAACAACATTGGACTGAACACGGTCAGACTTGAGTTTTTACCCGACGACTTCAGCGTTTCCGGGAGCCCCGTGCTCTCCATCACCTCTGGCCCTCAAGAGGCCAATTGCGAAGGCCCGATCCTCCTGGACGCGCCTGAAGGGGGGAATCTCATTCTTAGAAACACCGCCTTTGGTAGCGGCGGCGGCGGACATTCTATTTGCGTCGATGGCGAGTCCTACGGCTTCCACAACCACTGGGGCACGATCGTTGAATACCTACAAGTCAACATCGAGCCGGGCGAGCATAGCATAGAGCTTTGCCACGATGACTCCTTCTGGGGCGACAACAACGGGACCCGTTCAGCAGAACTGTACTTTGAGGAAGCCCCCGTTCCCTCTTCGCTCATTTTCGAGCATTCCTTTGATGCAGGAGTTACCATACCGCTCACCAACATGGCATCGTTCGACCCTCCAATGACGGGTCGCTTTCGCCTCACTCTTGTCAATCCCGATACTTCTGCGGATGGGTACGTTGTTGTCACGGTCCAAGGGCTCCCAGGAGGAAACTCACAACTTGACGGAGCCTACTTCGGCTACCCGGATTGCCCCGGCTTTCGCGATTCCGTCTCCACCCCTTTGGCGTACCGCGTCATCGAATACAGCGCCGATCAGGTGTTCGCGGACAGTGGATTGCTAGACTTCGCACTCCAGTACGTTGCCAACGGAGCAGAAAACGCCGGGCTGAATACGGTTAGACTTGAGTTCTTACCTGACGACTTCAACGTCTCTGGGAGCCCCGTGCTCTCCATCACCTCTGGCCCTCAAGAGGCCAATTGCGAAGGCCCGATCCTCCTGGACGTGCCTGAAGGGGGGAATCTCATTCTTAGAAACACCGCCTTTGGTAGCGGCGGTGGCGGACATTCTATTTGCGTCGATAACGAGTCCTACGGCTTCCACAACCACTGGGGCACGATCGTTGAATATCTACAAGTCAACATCGAGCCTGGCGAGCATAGCATAGAGCTTTGCCACGATGACTCCTTCTGGGGCGACAACACCGGAACCCGCTCAGCAGAACTGTACTGCGGCGCCTTCGGTGGTGCGTGCGACAACTGCCCGGACGTACCAAATCCTGATCAGACCAACAGCGACGGTGATAGCCATGGCGACGCGTGCGATAACTGTCCCTATGACGACAACGAGGACCAGGCGGACTCTGATGGTGATAGTGTCGGCGATGTGTGCGACAACTGCTCAGAGATCCCTAACCCGGGGCAGGAAGATTGTGATGGCGACGGCATCGGGGACGTGTGTGGCGACGACCGTGACGGCGATGGCGTGTTGAACGATGTGGATGTCTGTCCAGACACGCCGTTTTGTGAGGTCCTCGCCGATGGCCGCCCCAGGCTGGATTTCAGCGGCCCGGAGGGTGTGCCCGACTGCCAGGTCAATGGCCTCGACATCGAATCGATCGTGCAGCGGCTACTCGAAGGTTGCAGCACTTGCGAGTGATGTTGTGACTCTGCCCCCACGGGCCCGGGATGCTTGCCTTTTGATGAAGCGCGAGCCGCCCGGGCCTTATTCATGCAGTTCAGTTGCGTCCGCCATGACGCGGAGCGGTGAGCAAGACTACTCATTGGGCAGGAAAATACGGCCGGGTAAGTTCGGACACGATTGTCCGAAGTGTTTGCGCCGGTTTGCGGCAGTTCGCAGAAAACTTGCTGCAAACGGCGGCTCACCCGCCACCGCACGGAATATAGGGCGCAGGGGGCAAAGAAAAAATCCGGGCTATTTTCGGAATTTTCGGGGAATGCAGATGGTCCAGCAGGTGAAGGTGCGTCCGGGACGCACCCTACGCGCTACGAATGGCCGTTGGTATTCTTCGTCGGCCACGGGGGGCCGACGCTACGGGGGCGGCGCTGCTGCGCACCTACCAGACATTCGGGTCGGTGGGGATGGCGTCTTGGCCGTCGGGGACGCCGTCGCCGTCGTAGTCGGGGTTTGAATCGTCCGGGTCCACGCCGGACATCAGGCCGTCGCTGTCGGCGTCGATCGCCTCGCCGTCGAGGATGCCGCTGTAGTCCTCGTCGTCATCGTAATAGGGGTCTTCGCCGTCCAGGATGCCGTTGCCGTTGGCATCGTCGTTGTCCGGATACGCATCCTCGCAGTCGAATAGCCCGTCGCCGTCGCTGTCGGTCTCCTCGCCGTCGATGACTTCGTTGCTGTTTGCATCGGGGTCGGTCGGGGCACTGTCCAGGCCGTCAAGGATGCAGTCGTCGTCGGTGTCGGGGTCGTTCTGATCGGGATCGTCGGCATCCATCAGGCCGTCGCCATCGGAGTCGGTCTGCTCGCCGTCGGGCACACCGTCGCCGTTGGCGTCCGGATCGTTCGGGTAGTCGTCAAACGCATCGTAGGTGCCGTCGCCGTCGGTGTCGGTTTCGTAGCCGTCGAGCACGCCGTTACCGTCGGCGTCCGGGTTGGTCGGATCGGGGTCGATGCCGTCAGGAATGCCGTCGTCGTCGATGTCAGGATCTGCCGGGTCGGGATCGAAGGCATCGTTGATGCCGTCGCCGTCGGAATCGGTTTCCTCGCCGTCGGGCACGCCGTTGTCGTCGGCGTCGGGATCGTTGGGGAATTCGTCGAAGTAATCGGGGATGGCATCCCCATCGGTGTCGGTTTCCATTCCGTCGAGCACGCCGTTGTCGTTGGCGTCGGGATCGCCCGGATCGGGGTCCCAGGTGTCGAAGATGCCGTCGCCGTCGGAATCGGTCTCCTGCCCGTCGGGTACGCCGTTTCCATTGGCGTCGTCATCGAGTGGGTCGTTGTCGAGGATGTCAGGGATGCCGTCGTCGTCGGCGTCGCCGTCGAGAGCGTCGGGGTCGAGCCAGTTGACGATACCGTCGTTGTCGAGGTCGTTGTCGTAGCCGTCGAGAATGCCGTCGCCGTCGGCGTCTGGATTGTTGGGATGTGCGTCAAACTGATCGGGAATGGCGTCGCCATCGGCGTCGGGCAGGGCGGCGAGTGCCATGGACCCATAGATCGCCTGCGAGCTGCCGCCTTGGAACACGCCGGCAAGCAGGCCGGCGGGGTCATCGCAGCCGCAGCCGGGGGCCCCGACGATGACGATCAGGCCGATGGCGAGTATGACGGGTCGGAGGCGTTCCGCGCCGGGATTGGAGTCGGACATTCCGTTGGCACCTCTTGTGAGGGCAGTGGGACACCCGCCTCCACAGATCGGGCGGGGGGTAGCTAGGCCTCCATTGACTGATATCCAATACGCCGCCCCCCCGAGCAACCGCAAATCAGTAGTTTTCCGAGTAATCGGCAGACTCGACCTATTGTGACAGATTATCGGTCGTGAGGCATGGGCCGCCAAACGGCAAGCCGCGTCGTGAGGTTTGCATTAGCCCGGATTTTTCATACCACAGAGGCTGCGGAGAACGCAGAGTAGAAGAGTTGGGGCATCCGTGTGTGTGAATGGCCGCGCGGACTGAAGTCCGCGGCTCCTCGCCCGGCTACGTAGCATGGGATGCCTGTCCACACCCAGAGGCAGGGTACTTGATATGAGGCCGTTGACAGGAGAGTGGCCGGTCGCTATGGTGGCGTGATTCTCGGGTAGACCGGGAAGCGACAAAGACGATGTTCCTCCTCAGGGGGCAGGCCGATGGCGTCGGGAGACGGTGGCGGTCGGAGGGCACCCAGCACGCGGCCGGGTGTTCTAGCTTCGGGAGGGACCCAATCGCAGCCGCGTCCGATCTTGCCTCCGGTGAGCGGCCGCTCGACGAGTGGTGCAACCGGGGTTGGGTACGTTCAAGCTGCTGCAAACATGGAACGGTGAGAACCTTCACTACCCGGTAGTGTAATGGTAGCACCGCAGGTTTTGGTCCTGCTAGTCGAGGTTCGAATCCTCGCCGGGTAGTCTTTTGATCTAGTGTACCGTCAGTTTTGAGTCTGCGGGTTGCGCTTTAATAGGATTCAGACCGGGCCGAGGACGGCCCGGCTCGCTAAAACTCGCCGCGTAGTTTTTTATGACGGAGATGAGCGGGCTATGACGGACGGGACGTCGACAATAGATACATCGACAGGTGCGAAACGCGACGTCGCGGCGATCATCCTGGCGGCCGGTCGATCCACGCGGATGAAGACGGGCCTGCCCAAGGTGATGCACGAGATTTGCGGCAGGCCGATGCTGGCATACGTCGTCGACGCCTGCCGCGATGCGGGCATCTTGTCGTCGTGTGTCGTCGTCGGCTACGGCAAGGACCTCGTCATCGACGCGTTCTCCAAACAAGACGGCGTGACGTTTGTTGAGCAGATCGAACAGCATGGGACGGGACACGCGGTCTCGATGTGTGCCGACGCCTTCAAGGGTTTCGCCGGCGACGTCATCGTGATCGCCGGCGACATGCCGCTGATCGAATCCGCGACGTTGCAGGCATTGCTGGACGGCCACCGCGCCGCCGGCGCTGCCGCCTCAATCGCGACGACGGTGCTCGACGACTCGGCGGGCTACGGTCGCATTATCCGAGATGCCGAGGGCGGCTTCACGC
>JAUVGW010000097.1 GCA_030593565.1 Phycisphaerae bacterium
CGATGCGATCCCACGGCTTGCGCCGTGGGCTTTCTTCTTGCGCCACTCCGTGGCTGGTTGGGTTTTGTATATTCCCCGGAAATCCGTGAAGAACCAAGAATATTGATGGGCATGATGGGCCGACGCTACATCTCGCCGCACTGAAGCGTCCCGCCGAATCTGTCAGGGATCCGGGGCAGCAGGGTAATCGCAAGAATGGCCGGGCGGTGGTCTTTGCAGCGGTTTGCGCGCTCGTGTAGCGGCCGACCCCCGTGTCGGCCGTCGGAAACCGTTGGTGTTCTACGGCCAACACGGGGGTCGGCCGCTACATCCGCCATTCTTGCGATTTCCCTGCTCGGGGCAGTTTTTGAATAGACAACGGCTTGACACGAGTGTTGTTTTTGGTTATTGTTAGGGTCTCGGTGGCGATCTTGTCGCCTGGGTAGGCGGAAGCTGTAGCTCACACCCGTTACGGGCGGGATCAACCGGCCGCACGGACGGGATCATGGCGGATCAAATGCAACTGTAGCGTCCGACCCCCGTGTCGGACGTAGAAGGCTATTGACGTCCTCGGCCGACAGGGGCGTCGGCCGCTACGTTTGGAATTGACCCGCTCTAGTAATACAGTACAGGAAAGCGAGGTTTGAAAATGGGTGCGCCACTTTGTCATTTTGAACTCATGAGCGACGATCCCGAGAAGTGCAAGGCATTTTACGGCAAGGTGTTCGGCTGGCAGTTCGATGACAGCTCGATGCCGGGTTATACGCTGATCAATCCGGGCGCCGAGCCCAACGGTGGTTTGATGAAGCGTTCCCCCGATGCGCCGCATGTCGCCATGAGTGTCTATTTCCAGGTGGACGACATCGGGGAGATCCTGGGCAAGGTCGCTGAAGGCGGCGGACAGGTGTTGGTGCCGAAGACGGAGATTCCGAACGTGGGTTTCTACGCGATGTTCGCCGACCCCGAGGGCATTCCCGTCGGCGTGTTCCAGTCATAGTCGATCGGGTCCGTGATACCATTGGGGGGCTGATCAGAGCCCCAAGCGTCAGCGCGGGGTTTTCGTGGACAGACCGTTGGGCTTCGGACCCGCTCGCTTACGCTCGGGGCTCTGATCCGGTAGGCGACGCGGGCGATGTCACGCGCCACTTCTCTATTTCACGAACCGCCGAAACTGTCACGGACCCGACGGGCACCCACCCCGCCGCGTTCGCTTGTCTTCGGGCTGATGAGCCCGTATGCTTGAGTAGACGAGTGGGCATCACGACGAGGAGACTGGTCCGATGCATGACGACGAGACGCCATCTCGGACGGAGACGGGCGACCCCCGAGGGCCGTCGTTGATCCACCCGCGCGACGTCGACACGCCGCCGCTGACTGAGCCCGCTCCGCCTGTGCCGTCGGATGCTCCTGCAACTGGGGGAGCCGTCGCGAGTTCCGTTCCGATGGCCATTCCCATAGCAATTCCGGTGCAAACGGATGACGAGGAGATCTACTGTCCCCTCTGCAACTATAACCTGACTGGCGTGTACAGCGGGCGGTGTCCGGAGTGTGGGGCGTTTTTCGATCGGCAGGCACTGATCGCCACACAGCGAGCGAATCGGGTTACGATTATTCCATGGGATGATCCACAGCCGATGTCGTTCACCAAACGTCTCACGGCAACGGTGAGCGTTTGCCTGTTCTCACCCAAGCGATTCGCCGTGGCCTTCAGCGTTCAGCCCCAGCGAACGAAAGCACTGCCTTTCTTCCTCGGTGTCGTGGCCGTCGTCGCGTTGGCTTTTTCCCTGGCCGTGATCGTCGCCTTGATGCTGGATGATTCTTCGGGATTCAGTTCATCGCTCCATGAATCGATCCTGATTGCCACAGCATGTGCGTTGTTCCCCATCCTCTTGACGTCATGCACGACGCTTCTCTCCGCGGCGACGCTGTGGCTGACCAGTCCACACTACGATGGTGAACGGCACTTCAGGCCGTGGCTGTCTATTTGTGCCTACGCGGCCTCTCACTATCTCCTCGTGCTGTGCGCGGTACCCTGCGTAGCGCTGGGGCTGTTCACGTTCTCCCAGATTTCAGTTTTGCTGATTGGCTTGGTGCTATATGGCAGTGCCGGCCTGTGCGGTTTTACGCTGATCGCGGTAATGAAACATCGGACTGCCAAGGACCGGCGAAGCACGTTGGGATTCTTGATGCTGCTCGCCATCCACTTCGTGGTGCCGTTTCTCGTGTTGTTCATCACGATAGGCATCGTGAGTCTGCTCGAAACCATCCTCCGCTTCTGAGGTCCATAGTCAGCCAAGATGTGGGAAGCCGTGATGATGAAGTTGCTTTCCCCATTCTTGTTTTCAGGCGCTCGGCTCGGCGGTGATGGACTGTGTGAGCCTGGATTGTAGCGTGCCGTCGCCGAAGCCGTTGATCGCGTCTAGTTCGTTGATCTTCGTCACGCTGATGGTCAGGTCGACGCCTTGCCCGAAACCTGCGTCCGCGATCCTGGCGGCCGTGACTGCAATGCTGCCCGTGTCCACGCCCTCAGCGAGCGTGAGCGTCAGGTCCTCGCCCAACAAGCGTTGGCTGATCGTCACTTCGACCTTCAGGTCGGCGTCGGCATTGGACCAGCTCACCGTGAACCCGGACAGGGAAGCACTGCCGCCGTCCTCCGGCGACGTGATGGCGAAATCGCCCGGCGCGGAGATGGTCGTGTCCTGAACGCCGCGCGTGGGCTCGCGAACCGTGACGGTGTATTGGGCGGCCGTCGCGATGCTGCCCCGGTATTCGCCGGTCGCACTGGATCGGGTCAACTCCTCGCCGCCCACCTCCACGGACTGGCCGTCTTGGAGCGTGACGTAGGTGAGGGCGTCGAGCCGGATGGTCGCCTCGACCGTCGCCTGCGTGCCGTCGCCCGTCTGGCTGATGGTGATGTCGGCCTCGGCGACATCCAGCGTATCGGTGCTGACGAAACGGATGTCACCCGAGATGGTGCACGTCGACGCAACACATACCGGCAGAACTAGACCGAGCAAGCAAAGCCGTTTCGTCATGATGATGATCTCCTGTCGCGAGGCGGCCCAAGAACAGACTGCAAAGAAACTGTAGCGTCCGACGTCCGTGTCGGCTGCCGAAGGCTCCCCACATTCTACGGCCGACAGGGCCGTCGGTCGCCACACGATTTTTTGAGAGCGCATTTGCGAAGTCGCAAATCAGAGCCGGCTCGTGCCGGGGATCAGAGCCGGCTCGTGCCGAGCCGGTCCGGGGCGACACGCCCCGGCTCAGATGGCGGCACGCCCCGGCTCAGATGGCAGCACGCCCCGGCTCAGATCCCGCCGCTTGGACAACGCCGGTCCACACCGACGCGCCCCGTTTCGTCACTGCGTCAGGGCGCGATGTCGATGGTAAATTCCTGCGAATCAGTCGTTTCCGGTGAATCGTCATCCGTCACGGTGATGGTAAAGGTCCAACTGTCGGCGGTGGTCGGCGTGCCGGAAATCTTGCCGGTGGATTGATCCAGCCGCATCGTCGGGTTGCCGGGCGGCAAGACGCCGGCGGTGACCGACCATGTGTACGGCGTGAATCCGTCTTCCGCCTCCAATGTCTGCGAGTATGCCGTGCCTACCTGGCCGTCGGGCAATGTCGTCGTCGTGATGCTCACCGGCGGCGGCTTGATGACGAACGTGGTCTGCGCTGTGGCCGTCTGCTGAGGATCGCCGCTGTCCGTCACGGTTACTTGCAGAGTGCGACCGGCGTCGGCCTGCCCCGGCGTGCCGGTGATCGCACCGGTGGTGGTGTCCAGGCTGAGCCCGCCGGGAAGCCCGATCAGCTCGAAGGTGTAGGGCGTGACGCCGCCAGCAACCTCGAACTGATCGCTATACACCTCGCCCTGGTGGGCTGCGTCGAGCGTTTCGTCGAGCGTCAGCTTGGGGATGACGGTCAGCGTGAAGGCGTATTCACCGGTCCGGGGAAACAGCCCCGGCTCCTCGACCGTGATGGTGAATGTGAACGTACCGTCCTGTGTGAAGGTGCCCGTAATGGCGCCCGTTTCCTGATTGAGACTGAGGCCGGTCGGCAGGCTCCCGGCCGAGACGCGCCACAATAGGTCGCCCTCACTGTCGGCCGTGAGCGTGCGGCTGTAGATATTGCCGACGATGACGTTGGCCAGCTCCGTCGGCGAGATGATCAGGACGGGACCTTGGCAGCTTGTGACGGCGGCAATCAATAGGACGGCGACCATGCCGTGCTTGAGCCATTTGGCAGTGGACATTCGACGGTCTCCGGTTGTTGAGCGAGGAAAGTAGGGCCGCAGGTCGGTTGGACGTGGGCGACTCGGCAAGCGTGGGCTCGCCGCTACGCCCGGAACATCCTCCTATACGAAGTTTCGACGGGCCTGTCAATGCACGCGACCCACCGGCAGGTGTGGCACGGACAAGGATCGCCCTTGAGGAGGCCATGGTTCGACGGAACAGGCTTCAAGGGCGATCCTTGTCCGTGTTCCGTTGCCATTGGTTTGCACTGAACGTCCACGGACAAGCTCCGTCTCCCGGTTCGCCGGACGGGTGCTTGTATTGAACACCGTATTCCGAATCAACGTCGCCTCGTCTCATCCGCTTGTCCGTGCCACACCGCCGCGGCGTGAGGGGACCTTCGCAGAACGAGAACAATCGCCAGTAGCCTGGCCGTGTCGCGCCGGTCCGTTGTGCCTGCCTCAGCCGCCCGCTATAGTCCGCCCGCATGGCGGAGGATGCGCGATATCTCGGTTCGGCCCGTGTGCTGGCAATCTGCACGCTGGCGTCGCGGATCACCGGGCTGGCGCGCGACATCGTCCTGAACCACGTCTTCGGGCAGCGCTGGGTTCAGGATGCCTTCAACTATGGCTTTCTGATCCCCAATCTGTTCCGCAGGCTGTTTGGCGAGGGGGCGTTGGCGGCCGTCTTCGTGCCGGTGTTTACCGAGGTACTCGACCAACGCGGGCGACCGGCTGCGTGGGTACTGCTCGGGCGCGTGGCGGGGTTGATGTCGCTTGCCCTGGTCGTGCTCACGATCCTCCTCGAAATCGGGGTGCTGGCGGTCTGGCAGTTCGCGCCCGGTGGGCCGATGCGAACGCTCCAACTCGGGCTCAGCGCGGTCATGATCCCGTTCATGATCGGCGTCTGCATGTTGGCGCTGTTTTCGAGCATCCTGAACTGCATACAGCATTTCACGGTGCCCGCGTTGCTGCCGGTGGTGCTGAACATCTTGCTGATCGTTGGGGCGCTCGTGGTCGGGCCGGCGATGGGCGAGGCGCTCGAACGACAGGTGTACGGCGTTGCGGTCTGCGTCCTGGCGGCGAGCGTGATCCAAATGGCGATCATTCTTCCGGTACTGCGCGGCCACGGCGTGCGATTTCGCCTGGCGCTGTATTGGTCCGATCCTGATCTCCGGCGGATGACGCGGACTTTTATTCCGGTGCTGCTGGGGCAAGGTGTGCTGCTGTTCAATGTCTTTTTCGACGCGCAGATATGCACGTTTCTGACGCGGGGTCCCGAGGAGGCCGCGACGTTTTCCATGTTGGGCACGGAGATCACGTACCCATTGGCGGAAGGCGCGCTGTCGGCGGTGAACAACGCCCAGCGGTTGTACCAGTTCCCGCTCGGCGTGTTGGCGATTTCGCTGGCGACGGCGGCGTTCCCGATGTTCAGCCTGTATGCGAGCCGCCGCAACATGGACGGCCTGCGGTCGTCGGTGGCGCAATCATTACGGCTGTCTGTTTTTGTCGGCCTGCCGTCGGGCGTGGCGATGATCCTGCTGGCGGAGCCGATCGTCTCGCTGCTGTTCGAGCACGGCCGGTTCGACGCGGCCGCGACGGAGCGGGCGGCGCGCGTGCTGCAATGGTACGGCGTGGGCATGGCGGCCTTCTGCTGCCAGCACATCCTGCTGCGGGCCTTCTACAGCCTGAAAGACACGCTGACGCCGATGCGGATCGGCTGCTATCTGGTCGTGCTGAACATCACGCTGAGCCTGGCGTTGATCTGGCATCCCGACGTGCGCGAGGCGGCCTTTGGAATCAGCACCACCGTTACGTCCGGTCTGCACGTCTGCATCTCGGTATGGCTACTACGCCGGAAGATGGAAGGCCGAATCGGCGCCCGGGCAGTCGCCGCATCGGTGGCCCGCACGGCCGCAGCCACCGCAGTCGCGGGAGCGGCGGCATGGTGGTTGATATCGTGGTCGGGCGGATTCGACTTGGCGAGCCTCGGCCTGACGGGCGAGCGGGCGGTTCACGTCTTCATGCCGCTGGTCGGCGCCGGCGTGGCGTTCCTGGCGGTATCGCGACTGTTGAAAATGCAGGAACTCGGCTGGTTGCTGTCGCGGCGTAATCGAGCCGAGTAACACGTGGGGCCGCTTGAGCGAAGCGTGCAGGGACGGGGGTGGCAAGGGCAAGCGTGATAGACGCCGGCGGCGACCAGACTGTGAATCAACGAATGGCTGGGGGAATCTCGTGAGGCAATTGGCCTAGAAAGCGGTTGATTCTTGCTCGGCAATCGGCAAATGTGAGTGATGTGTCCAGCCTTCCTTCATGAACGAAGCCGTTGCGTAGCTCTCGCACTTCGTCGACCTTGCGAACGGTGTCGATTGGAACGCTGAGGCGTCCAGCGGCAATGCGGATCAAGTGGGTGGCTGGTGTGCGTGGCAACACGGCTCGACGCCTTACAGACATCAAATACAACCGGAGGGCATATTCGAACGCAGCGAACATTCTCACGAGATAGGTGTGTTCCAGCTTGCCCAAGGCAAGCCTGATATCGTTCGGAGCAACGCTGCTTATGGTCAGAATTGTGATATCTTCCCGCGTCTGGTTGTCTAATCGAGCGAGCGCGAGGTGGGCGGCCGCAAGTTCCGCCTCGACTTGTCTAATCCTCTTGAAGAAATCGCTTCTGTTCATGGGGCAGCAACGAGATGTTTCGCCAATTCAAGGAACGTGGTCTGGCTCCATTCCTTGGGCCAGGGGACGCCGGAATCGGTTCTCAACTGCCAGCGGCCATCCTTGCGAATCAGAAGAAACCGATGGAGGGTGGGAAAGGCGGAAATATCGACCCTGCCTTCGGCACCCGCTACGAAACGGGCAACGGGCTCGACGATGAGGTTGCCTTGAGGAGAGCGCACGTGTAACTCGCACGTGGTATAGGTGCCCAGTTTGTCTTCGGTGATTGTCTTCTGCTGTTCAGCGACCAGCCACTCGTTTTCCTGCACCCACTGTTTGATTGTATTCGTAAGTTGGGCTAGGAGGTCAAGCCACTCGTCCCGAACTGCTGTGGAATTTGAGTCTTGATCGGTAGATGTCATAACAGCATTAATCGTACAATCGCTCGGCCTTGCATGCAACCCGGCATTCTGAGGCGACACCGCGACCAGAAGTCTGCCATGACAGTGGCCGAGCCCCCCTTATAATGGGAGCATGGCCCACGCGGACTTCGATACGATCGCGGTGGAGTTGTCGTCACTCGGTGAGCCGGCCGACCTGCGCGCGTTGTTCGGCAACGACAACCCGATCGAGCTCGAGATCGGCTGCGGAAAGGGCGGATTCCTGCTCAGGATGGCCAAGGCCTGCCCGGACCGCAACTTCTTCGGCATCGAGTGGGCGAACCAGTTCTACAAGTTCGCTGCCGATCGGATGGCGCGATGGGGCATGACCAACGTCCGGATCATGCGGACCGATGCCAAGCATTTCGTGATTCACCGACTCCCCCCGGCATGTCTGTCAGCGTTGCACGTCTATCACCCGGACCCGTGGCCCAAGAAGCGACACCACAAACGCCGCATGGTCACACCGGATTTCATGGAGGCCGCGGTGCGCGTCTTGTCGAGCGGCGCACGGCTGGCGATCCAGACGGATCACGCCGAATACTTCGAGCAGATCAAGACCGTGACGGCAGCCAGGCCGGAACTCGAACAGATTCCGTTTGACGACCCGTCATTCGGCACGCTCGACGAACGGACGGAGACGAATTTCGAGGTCAAGTACATGCGCGAAGGCAGGCCGATTCACCGCCTCGCGCTACGGCGGCTGTGATGATGCGACGCATCCTGACATTCGTGCTGCTGCTATTCGTGCGGGCATATCAGTTCGCCCTGCGGCCGCTGTTGATCGGTACGTGCCGCTTCTGTCCCAGTTGTAGCGAGTACGCAGTCGAGGCGATCACGCGACACGGCCCGCTGCGCGGCGGCTGGCTAAGCCTGCGGCGGATTTGCCGATGCCATCCATGGAGCAGGGGCGGACTCGATCCGGTGCCGTAGAGCAGTTTCGGAGAAAACGTAACGTCCGACCTCCGTGGCGGACGTTGAAGGCTGACGGTTTCCGGCTGCCGACACGGGCGTCGGTCGCCAAGAAGCCAGGCAGACCACCCTGTTTAGGACCGCGCATAAAAAAGCTGCACACTTTATATGGGTGGTACGGGCATCTTGCCCGCATGGCCACGGGCGGGACGCCCGTACCACCCTACGACAATCATTCTGTTTATTCATGCGCTCGCCCTTAGCCGTGCCGTGTGCGGCACGGGCCCTGTCGCACGCGTCGCTACAAGCCCGCAGAACAAGGCAGAACCTGCTGGTAAGTGTGCTGCATCCTGGTTACCCCTTAGTATATGGGTGGTACGGGCATCTTGCCCGCATGGCCACGGGCGGGACGCCCGTACCACCCTACGACAATCATTCTGTTTATTCATGCGCTCGCCCTTAGCCGTGCCGTGTGCGGCACGGGCCCTGTCGCACGCGAGGGGGCGAGACAATAGAAGGCCGCCTTCGCACGAATGTCAGCGGCCCCAGTACAAGTCCAGCGGGGAGGCCGTCGCCCGATCAAGATCCAATCCGTTCACCGCCTGATTGTATACCGCCATCTCGGGAAGATAGTAGATCGCCCGACCTTCCGATCGAAACCGATCAACCTGGTCGGCGTCAATGACATTCATAAAGATGGGAGATTCGGGCAGCGGGTCGGTGAGTTTCGCCTTGACCTGGGATCGCCAAAAGCCTATGACAATTACGCTGCCATGCGGCAACATTTTGCCGCTTTGCAGGACGCGGTCGACGAATGCCATGCCGTACAGGCGCTCGGCGTGGGCGACGAGGATCGGCCCGTGCGCAATGTCGAGGACAAGTTGCTGCCCGGCCACGCTGAAATGTAGCGCACGGGACGAGTACGTCTGCGGTGAAGCCGATACCGTCCTGCCGAGGCCGCACACCAGGGGCGAGACACACAAAGCCACACACACGCACTTGAACATCCGCCGCGTCATCATCCGGCCCAGCAGGATGATCACGAACGGCACGGCCGGGATCAGGTAGCCTTCTTCGAGCGGAAGCTGCAGGTAGGCGAGGACATAGACGCCGACGGCAACCGCCGCGGCCACGATAGGCACATGACCGCCGAAAGCGGGGATGGCGACGTCCGTGCCGAGCGCGCGAGCGCGACTGCGCACGCGCACGCAGAACCGCAACGCGGTGAGGGCCAACCCACCCACGATGGCCAACGATCCGACACAGCCCCAGGTGCGGAGAGTCGCCCGCGAGAACACCGACAACAAAGGTGGATACGTCGGCGGCTCCACAAAGGACAAAAATCCCCAGCCGTAATGGTAGGCGACCGGCATGTACGCGATGGTCGCAACCAGACAGGTGGCGAGCAAGAACTCGGCAATGGCCCGTCGCCGCAACGGCACGGCGGAAGCTCCGAACAACAGAATGCCAAGCGGCAGGACCATCGCAACGGACGTGATCCGACACCCGACAGCCACCCCGAGCAGGCAGCCCGCGAGCACCGGCCGCCCGACGAGCGCGCAATGATGCCCCGCCAGGATGAACGCCAGCGCCCACACATAGTCCATGCTGTTGGTGCTGTTGACAAAAATCACCGGCGTCAGTGCCAACGCGAGACCGGCCCACAGGTGTTGCCCCGACCCAAGCCGCCTGACCGAGCACATGAAGAACCCCACGGCAACGGCACTGAGCAAGGCGGTCATCGCATTGAGCGCGACCGGTCCGCCCCGGTACAACAGCGAGCAGAGCAACTCCTGAACCGGATAACCGGGCAAACGCGATGCGACGTATTCGCCGCTCGCGGCAATGTGACGGGCCGCGACGGCCAACCCCCACGCATCGGGATCGTTGCCGTAGCCTGCGCCGAGGAACGGCAAACGCGACAGGAACACAAAGACAACGACGCACCCGAACAGAATCGCATCGCGCCTTGACCGGCCGACGCCTGTTTGTCGAACGTGTTCGGAATCGGAGCGAGTCATCGGAAACGCATGCCCCTACTTGTGCCGCAACGGCATCTCGGCGATGCCGCGCCACTCCTGATGCGTCGCCCATCTTCAATCGACGGATTACATGGCGACCTGAACGTGTGCCACTGTTTGAAGCAGTGGCACGCAAGCCTACTCGTCACGGTCGCCGCGTGCTGAGTCCAGTTCCTCGTATATCTTATCGAGGAAATCGCGAGATGCCTGATAGTCGGCCGTCTGTAACGCGGCTCGCAGGTTGGTGAGTGTGTCAGGGTCGCGCTCGATCCTCGCCTTCAAGATGTCTGCAATCCCCGGAACATTTTCCAGTTGTGACACCAAACGGTAGTCAAGCCCAGCACCACATCCGCGAACCCCAGCCAACATCCCGCCCCAGCTCCCGGACGCGAATTTCCACTGATGTACACAGGGATGTCCGTCATCTTCCCATAGCAGCTTCGAGACGGGCCCTTCGTAAGGATCTCGCCCAAACCGGCCACCAATTCCGAAAAAATATAAATGTCTCACGCTGGACCGAGCACCACAGCCCGCACAGAACTCGGTGGAGTAACCGCGATCAAGACCCCATTCGACGACCAAGCCCAGGAGGAAAACGGCCGCCACAATCTTGGCGGGCAGCCTGAATCGGCCCCACCTATGCGGTACCCGCGGGCTGTATGATAGAACGACAGGCTTCCGTTCGTGCTTTTCGTCGGGTTGTTCTGTCGCGCTCACAGGCTCACCGTCTGATCTGAGTGTTGTAATGTCTACTCAATCATACGTACTCCGCCGCCAACAAATCCTCGTATGTCTCCCGCCGGCGAATCAGCCGGAACTCGTCGTCCTCCACCAGCACCTCCGGCGGGTTCGGTCGCGCGTTGTAGTGGCTTGCCATCACCATGCCGTACGCCCCGCCCGAAAACACCCCAACAAGGTCCCCGCGGTGCATCGGCGGCAGCGGCCGGGCCTTCGCGAAACAGTCGGCGCTCTCGCAGATCGGCCCGACGACGTCCATCGGCGACAGACCCGGCATGGCGACGCCTTCACCGCGTACGGTCGGCACGAATCCGGGGGCAGGCCGGACGGGCCAGATGAAATGGTACGCCTCGTACAATGCCGGCCGCAGCAGGTCCGTCAGGCCGGCATCGACGATCAGGAAGCTGCGATCACCTGATTCCTTCAGATACAGCACGCGCGTCACGAGAATCCCCGCGTTCGCCGTGATGCACCGGCCGGGTTCCAGGATGATCCGTAGCCCCCGGCCCTCCACGAGCGGCACGATCGCCTCGGCGTATTGCTGTGCCGCCGGTGCTTCATCGCCCCTGTAGTACGCCCCGAATCCCCCGCCGATATCCAGCATATCGATCGTGAAGCCATCGCCGCGCAGGCCGTCAATCAGCCCGAGCACCTTCTGAATCGCCTCAACAAACGGCTCGACCGTGTTTACCGGCGAACCAATGTGCACGTGAATCCCGGACAGCCGCACGTGCTCCTGACGGCCAAACTCGTCGAAGACGCGTCGGGCTCGATCCAGATCAACGCCGAATTTGTTTTCCCGAAGGCCCGTCGTGGTGTGCCGGTGCGTCTTCGGGTCGACGTCCGGGTTGACCCGCAGCGCCGCCTCGACACGCACGCCCCTCCGCCTCGCGATCGCGATCAGGTTCTCGAGTTCGGCCTCGGACTCGATGTTGAACCAGCCGATGTTCGCGTCGATGGCCTGGTTGATCTCGTCGTCGGTCTTGCCCACGCCCGCGAAGACGATCCGATCGGGGTTGCCCTCCGCCAAAAGTGCCCGGACGAGTTCCCCGCCCGAGACCACGTCGAAACCCGCCCCGCGCTCGCGAAGCAGCCGGCAGATGTGCAGGTTCGCACAGCTCTTGATGGAATAGCAGATGGTCGGATCGAGCGCGGCGAAGGCCGACGCGATGGCATCGTAGTGGTCGGCTAGCGTCGCGGTCGAATAGATGTACGCCGGCGTACCCACCTCTCGGGCGATCCGCTCGACCGCCACGCCCTCGCAGTGAAGCTCACCCTCTCGGTATTCGAAATGGTCCATCGGTCCATCCTTCGGCATTCACCGGGGTGTGCGCCGTGACCTGCGCCGCCAGTATTTCGTCATCGTTGTCTTGTCGGATTCGTGTGGCACTGCTTCAATCAAACAGTGCTCATAACGAGTAGGTCCACGCGCGGGTGCCACTGGCAGCTTGTCTGCCAGTGCGGGATCGGTAGACACACTGGCGGGCAAGCCGCCAGTGGCACCCACATACGTTGGCAACCCGTCAAAACGACCTTGACGGAACATAAGGCCATTGTCGCCATCGAACGGCCTGAAACAAGGCCATCGGTTACCCCGTGATGATGAACCGGTGCCGTCGTTCGGGTATACTGGCCGTGCGCTCGCCGCGCGGTCGTGTTCAACAGGGGTGGCACAGGTGAGCGCCGCCGCCCCCACACTTGGAGGAAGCCATGTCGCGTTCGAATCGTCTCGGGATTGTCGTCACCACACTCGTCTCCGCCATCGTCATAGCGAGCTGCTCACAGCAGACGCACCGTGGCCTCACCTACCCGAAAACCGCGAAGGTCGACCAGGTCGATGAATACCACGGCGTCAAGGTGGCAGATCCCTATCGCTGGCTCGAAGATGTCGACTCGCCCGAAACGGCCGCCTGGGTCCAGGCGCAGAACGAAGTCACCCTCCCCTACCTCGAGCAGCTTCCCGCCCGCGAGAAGATCGAGGCGCGACTCACAAAGCTGTGGAACTACGAGAAATACGGCACGCCCAGCAAGAAAGGCGGGCGGTACTTCTTCAGCAAGAATGACGGGCTCCAGAACCAAAGCGTCATCTACACCATGGATTCCATCGACGGCGAGCCGCGCGTCCTTCTCGATCCGAACACGCTTTCCGAAGACGGCACCGTCGCGTTTTCCGGCGGTTCGGTCAGCAAGGACGGCAAGCTGTTCGCCTACGGGATCTCCGTCGCAGGCTCGGACTGGCAGGAATACCGCGTCCGCGAAGTCGGCACCGGCAATGACCTGTCCGACCACATCCAGTGGGTCAAGTTCTCCGGCGTGAGCTGGACCAAGGCAAACAAGGGCTTCTTCTACAGCCGCTACGACGAGCCCGCCGAAGGTGAAGAACTCAAGAGCCAGAACTACTACCACAAGCTCTATTACCACAAGCTCGGAACGCCGCAGGCGCAGGACAAGCTGATCTATGAGCGTCCCGACAAGAAGGACTGGATGTTCGGCGGAAACGTGACCGATGACGGATTCTACCTCATCATTTCGCTCGGCAGAAGCGACACACGGAACAACGCTGTTTTCTACCGGAGCCTCGCGATCAAGGACGCGCCGGTCGTCGAACTGCTCAGCGAGTTTGACGCGCAATACAGCTTCATCGACAACGACGGACCCGTCTTCTGGTTCCGGACCGACGCCGACGCCCCGAAGGGCCGCGTCATTGCCGTGGACCTCCGCAAGCCCGAACGGAAGAACTGGCGCGTGGTGATCCCCGAAGCGGTGGAAACGCTTCGCAGTGTCGGCGTCCTCAACAACATGTTCGTAGCCTCCTACCTCAAGGATGCCCAGACCGTTGTCAGAATCTACAACCTGGACGGCAAGCATGTTCGAGACGTGGCGTTCCCCGGTCTCGGCTCGGCCGGCGGCTTTGGCGGCAAACGCAGGGACAAGGAGACCTTCTACTCGTTCACCAGCTTCAACGCTCCGACGACGATCTATCGCTATGACATGGTCACGGGCGAAAGCACCGTCTTCAAGCGACCCAAGGTCGACTACAACCCCGACGACTTCGTCTCGAAGCAGGTCTTCTACACGAGCAAGGACGGCACACGCGTCCCCATGTTCATCACCCACAAGAAAGACATCAAGCTCGACGGGAACAACCCAACGTATCTGTACGGCTATGGCGGGTTCAACGTCACGCTGACGCCCTACTTCAGCGTGTCCAACCTCGTCTGGATGGAAATGGGCGGCGTCTATGCCATGCCCAACATCCGCGGGGGCGGCGAATACGGCAAGGCCTGGCATGAGGCGGGGCAGAAACTCGAGAAGCAGAACGTCTTCGACGACTTCATCGCCGCGGGCGAGTGGCTCATCGCGAACGAATATACCCGACCGGAGAAACTTGCGATCGGGGGCGGCAGCAACGGCGGCCTGCTCGTCGGCGCCTGCATGAATCAGCGGCCCGATCTGTTTGCCGCCGCCGTGCCCGCCGTCGGCGTGATGGACATGCTCCGCTTCCACAAGTTCACCATCGGCCACGCCTGGGTCTCGGACTATGGCTCGGTCGAAGATGAGGCGGAATTCCATGCCCTGTACGCCTACTCCCCGCTGCACAACCTCGATAAAGGCACGGAGTATCCCGCCACGCTGATCACCACGGCCGATCATGACGACCGCGTCTTTCCGGCCCACAGTTTCAAGTATGCCGCGGCGCTCCAGGAAGCCCAGGCCGGCGACGCCCCCGTCCTGATCCGCATTGAAACAAAGGCCGGCCACGGCGCGGGCAAGCCGACCACCAAGCGCATCGAGGAATCCGCGGACGTGCGCGCCTTCCTCGCGCAAAACCTCGGCATGGACGCGTCGGCTCTCGACGACTCTCAACGTCAGTAGTGCAGCGCGGCCTCCGGCCGCAGCCGAAACGTGGCACTCCGATGTACATCGGGGTCCCGCCTGTGCTCACACCTACGCATGTGGCACGGACAAGGATCGCCCGCGCGGAGGTTGCGATTCGACCCGGCAGGCTTCATGGGCGATCCTTGTCCGTGTTTCGTTGACTTTGGCTGTACGGAGCGCCCACGGACAAGCTCCGTTTCCCGGTTCGCCGGCCCCGCGCTGGTATCGAAGACCGTCTTCCGAACCAACGCCACCTCGTATTTCCCGCTTGTCCGTGCCACACCTCCGACGACTTTCGCCGTCAGTAGTACAGGCATCCCGCCTGTGTCTACACCGCCGAGACGGCGGTGCCACAGATATTGGTATAGGCTCACAAAGGATTCCGAAAAATCATCAGGCTGTGAAGGACCGGCCATGCCGAGCTCGGCCGCTATGGCCCCCGCGTGATCGTCACGGTACCGGAGCCGACGGGGGCGTCGTCAATGTTCCTATTCGGCTCGCCGGCGTTGGTGATGACGACGGTGACAATGTCACCGCAGTTGAAATGCTCGCCGCGAATGAAGGTCCGGTCGCCGATCGCACCGATGCTGCCTTCATCGAAACCCGGCACGCCTGTGCCGTCTCCCACCAAAACGACGTGAGCGGAGTTGAGTCCGTCCAGCGTGGTTGTCGTGAGACTGAAACGCGAATCGCACGTTGCCGTACCCGTGGCCGTGAAACCTGGGGGCACATTGATATCGACGCCCTGGCCTTCCGCATCAGACACGGTGGCCAGATTGGTTCGCATGAAGTAGTCGGTCAGGTTCGTGATCCTGATCGCGAGTTCCGTCGTCTCCGCCTGTCCGTCACCGTCCAAATCGCCACTTGCCGCCCCGTCGGGCGTCAAGGACCGCGTGGGAATCGTGGCCGCCGAGGCGTATCGCTCGATGATTCCTCGGGGCGTACCGGAGGCTCCTGCGCCTCCCTGTGAGTCCTGATCGGCAATCCTGATGACCACCGTCTCACCGCACGAGTAGTGGGTGTCTCGCAGCATGAACCGCTCGCCGCTCAGGCCGATGCTGCCATCATCAAAACCCGGCGTGCCGGTGCCGGTGCCCTCGAGCAACACCGTTTGTGCCGACTCGCCCGAACCCACACTGGCGGTCACCGTGAATCCCGATGTTGTCGGCGTGCTGGAGCTACACAGAAGAGCACCCTGTGACATCGAACTCGGTGAAACGCGGATGACCGTGCTCAGATCGCTGGCAGAGTGCAGCGATGTCTTGTCCGACGCGGCCTCCAGACCCGGCGTGATGGTGATGGTAGCGAAACTCGATGTCGCGTTCTCGACTCGGATGTTGAGCGCCCCGATCGAGGTGGGCATCAGCCCGATATCGCAGGAACTACAAATGAGGCTCCCGGCCACAAGAACCAAGACGGCAGGAACGGTGGATGGGCCATGATAGCGGTGCATCATCTCTCCACTCCGGCTTCACGCAACGACTGAAAATACCGGACGCTGCGGAGACGCAATCTCCGCGCATCCCCCGGTCGCCATTGGATCGGTTCGGCCTGAACGAGCAATGAGAAAAAACGGTTCTTCACGGAATATCGGGGAATGTCGAAGCCCCGACAGGGGCGTAAGAACATAGCCCACGGCGCGAGCCGTGGGGCTCTGGCGTGTGCGCACCAGCGAGCCCCAAAGGGGCGAAAGAGGAGGTCGAGGGGTATCTTTCGCCCCGCTGGGGCTGGGC
>JAUVGW010000399.1 GCA_030593565.1 Phycisphaerae bacterium
GCCCAGCCCCAGCGGGGCGAAAGATACCCCTCGACCTCCTCTTTCGCCCCTTTGGGGCTCGCTGGTGCGCACACGCCAGAGCCCCACGGCTCGCGCCGTGGGCTATGTTCTTACGCCCCTGTCGGGGCTTCGACATTCCCCCGTATTCCGTGAAGTACCAAAAAAATTCCGCCGTCGTCGACAAGCCCGACCCCGACCCACGACCCGGCCAAGGATGAGAAGTTCCCCTGGAAGGACGACGTGGCCGCCGCCAAAGCCGGTGGTTCTCACTGCCGGGAACGGCGTCTCTGAATCGGTGTTTCCCCTTTTTCCACAGACCGTTAGATCACCGATCCGCGACTCGCTGTCGGCCATGCACCATTCTCACGCTACCCCCCACAAGGTGAATGCCGTGCTGGCCACCAGGCCCGCGATGGCCATCGTGACGAGGCCCAGCAGGAACATCATCGGGACGCCCTCCGAGAAGATGAAAAAACCGGCGACCAGCCCGATTGCCGTTAGTGCCAACACGCCGACACTCCCGACGATCCAGGCGGGGCGGCCGACCAGACCGCTCGCCAGCGTCATCCGCCAGCCCGACAGCGCGCCGAACGCACCGCCCAGAACCGAGATCAGCAGCGCCGGCATCAGGGAGTAGTACCACATGTCATCGGCCGCCTCCCAGTTCAGATCGGCGCCGATGAACGACTGCTTCAGGGCCAAAATCAAAAGCGCCAGCAGCACGCCGGCCAGCAGCGTCCAGCGGATCATCGACGGAATCGCGGTCTGCAAACCCTCATGGATCGCCTCGCGATGACGCGCCGCATCGATCGCCGCCTGTTCGGCCTCCGCGTCCGCATTCCTGGCCGTGGGCTCATCCAGTTCCGGTAGACCTGAATCCCTCACCATGTCACAACCTCCGACCGCCCCAACTTGGGAAAAAAATCGTGGCCCCACAGGGCCTTCCTCATACCATCGGCGTTGCCGGTGGTTGTCGATTCGACGAATCCTGCGCTACCGCACACACGCGAACCATCAGCCCGGCCCGCGAACCTCGGCCCCGGCGGTGTGTCGCGGTCAATCGATCGGGGATCCCACTGATTCGTCGGCGGCTCCGTCACGTTGTTCGATGGTGTACAGCCACCATCGCTTTCGCGGATTCTCGCCTTGTTTCGTGTGTCGCACCGCGTAGATCGTCATCACCTCCCCACTATCGGTCACGACCCGGAAGTAGTGCTTGCGATAGTAGCGTTCCCCACCGGGCCGATGCCCCTCCGCCTCGGAGTGCTTCCATTCCGCCAGAACGCCTCGAATCTGATAATGCCGACCGCGCCACGTGAATCCCGTCGGCAAGCCGGGCCGGCCCCGCGCCATCGTCGACGCATCGAACGTGGCCGCATCCGGCGTGATCGCCTCCGACACGAATTCCCCGCCGGATGATGGGACGTCACGACCTGCCATCCGAACCCACTCCAACATGCCGCCGGCCGGCGTTTGCGCGCTCTCGATCCACCCGGCACCCACGGCCTGCGTCATGCAAGACATCGCACGGGATACCGTCGTGCCGCTCGTGGCACCGTTGATGTTTGAATCACCAACTACACGCCTCCGCATCCCGTGGATCGCCACCCGCGGGTCGGGCAGGCCTCCGGACAATCTCCTCGACTGCTCAATGCCCGGCAGTATAAGACGAGGACGTGCGTGACGCTTCCGGCAGGCCGCTAAACCGAATGCATCGTCGCCCCCCGCCGCAGCCGATGCTGCGCGGGTTAACAGTTGTTGCCGTCGATCCCTCGGTCCCCCGGTCCCTATGGTTACGGCCGCGGGGCTGTTGAGATGCCTCCATCACGCCTTGACGAATCACGCCCGAGCGGCTACGGTAGTTCCAATTGAGCAGTCCCCATCGCCCGGGTGGCGGAATTGGCAGACGCGCTAGGTTGAGGGCCTAGTGAGGGTAATACCTCGTGCAGGTTCGACCCCTGTCCCGGGCAGTCTCGTTTCCCCCGACTATCGCCGTTCTGGGCTTGTATAGCTGCGTTTTCTCACACACCATCTGCTAACATGCCCGTGGCACTACCATCGGCATTGCTGCATCGACGCACACCATATTGCACGGTCCGGCGTGCCCTTTGGTCCCGTATTTGGTCTTGTGTCCGACAACCGATGTCGTCTGCGCTTGTTCGCCATACTTCTTCCGTCGCGGCATCGTCCCCGTAGTCCGGGAGCCGTGCGAGTGCGTCCGAGCCCATTGTCGCCGCGTGGGCGGCTCGACGCGCATACAGCACGCCGCTGAGCCGCCCGCAGTCACCATGCACCAATCGACTTTGCCGCAGATTGGGCATGGATGCCGCCACGAAACACGTACCCAGCCGTCCGCGCTCATCGGGACACCGCCATCATTCGTTCCCAGCCAGTAGGTCGGGTTTGAGAACCCGATCTACCTCAGAAAGGGGGAGGCACCCAACCGCCAGATCCAATCGTGAATCGCTCTAAACGGCCGAGCGTGAAATATCATCGTCGATTTCGTCGGCATCGTCGTCGGGGACATCGGTGCCGTCGTCCGGTTCCGAAACGGAGTTTGCGGGCTCCGCGTCCTGTGTGTGTTTGCGGTCTTGGATTCGGCGGAAGATTCCGGCGACAGGCCCGCTGAGCGCGTATGCCGCGGCGGCGACGGCGATGGTCATTTGGAATTGAACGAGTAACCCGACGAGGAAAACGATCACGATGGCGACGACCTGGCGAAAGGGCCGCCGTCCTCGGAGCACCGCGTTGACGAGGTGGACGTATCGAAACCGGCTGACCATGAACAATCCGAGCACCATGGCGAACGGGGGCATCAGGCCGGCGATCGTCCTGGAAACGATGGGGTCTCGCGTGAGATCAGACAGGAGGTCTTGATGGAAAATGATGACGCCGATCAGGGCGGCCGCAGCGCCCGGGCTGGGCAGGCCTCGGAAGCCCATGTGCGCGGACTCGTCTTCCTCGTTTTCGACGTTGAATCGTGCGAGGCGCAGGGCGGCGCAGCACGTGAAGACGGCGGCCATGACCCATTCGGCCCGCCAATAGACGCGCCCCCAGCCGACCAACGCGGTGACGTCGGGCGGACGGACGATACAGAGAACCAGAACGACCGGCGCAACTCCGAAGCTGACCATGTCGGCGAGCGAATCCAACTGCCCGCCGAACTCGCTCGTCTTGCGCGTGAGCCGAGCCAGGCGTCCGTCGATGCTGTCGAACAACATCGCGGCAACCAACAGATAGGCCGCGATCGCCAGCCAAGTGGGGAACAGACCGGCAAACCTCGCATCGGCTGCGCGAATCGCCGAACCGGTGACGTCGGCCTGGGCGCTGAGGATGCAGCAGTAAATCGCGCCGAGACCGCACACGAGGTTGCCGAGCGTTGCCAGTGAAGGCAGGACCGCGACGCTTTTCAATACGCGCTCTCGCCGGCGTTTGCGACGGTCCGCCGCGTCGATGTCGTGAACGAGTTTCACGGGACTGCACTCCTGTCGGGCTCGGAACCTATCCCAAAAGGCCTCGTGACACAACGCGGGCTAAGCCCGCATTTTTCAAAAGGTCCTAGGCAAACAAAGGACGGGATTGCCATTTCGTTCGTCTCTACTTGCGAAAAGACAACAACGCAACGAACGCAAGGAGGCAATCCATCATGACACAGTGTAACGCCAAGCCCATTCGTTTTTCGAGGCTCAAACAATAATTGGTTCTTCACGGAATATCGGGGAATGTCAAAGCCCCGACAGGGGCGTAAGAGGATAGCCCACGGCGTAAGCCGTGGGGATGAGGCGTGTGCGAACCGGCGAGCCCCAAAGGGGCGAAAGAGGAGGTCGAGGGGTATCTTTCGCCCCGCTGGGGCTGGGCAAATCGCATGCCGATGCGATCCCACGGCTTGCGCCGTGGGCTTTCTTCTTGCGCCACTCCGTGGCTTGTTGGGTTTTGTATATTCCCCGGAAATTCGTGAAGAATCAAAAATGGGGGTCGCCGATCTTGCTGGGGGGACCATCACCAGTGATGCCGGTGGTCGCCGGGCTCCGACAGCGCGGTGGCGTCGTACCGGGTGCATCCGATCCTGCCAAAATGACGGCCTCGGCCAGAGGCAAACGCCCTTGATCGGGAATCGGAGTCCGAGGCAATTCATCCGTTTCCTGTCGCTCGACGCTGCCTCGCAGCAGCTATAGCATTTCACGTTTGTCTGTGGCACCGGCGTCTAGCCGGTGATCCCACCGGCGAGACGCTGGTGCCACAGGAGCGTGAGGCCGCCGCCTGGATTCGGTCACACCCAACCGTGAACTGCCATAAGTGGTAGGGTATAACGGAATCTGGACTCCGGAGTCGCACTTGTATCCATAACAGGCGCCTGCCTGCCGGCCGG
>JAUVGW010000227.1 GCA_030593565.1 Phycisphaerae bacterium
GGAGTTCGCCAAGATCAAGAGTGGCGACGTCGTGCTTCCGGCCCACATGGCCGACGGCAGTCAGCGAACGATACACCTGCGTTGCGTGACGACGCCGGACGAAGCCCAGAAAGTCCTGCTCAATCGCCTGGGCCTGACGGCGCCCCAACGCCTGCGAACGATCAACGAGGTCGAACAAATGTAGTGTAGACTCTTGCCCCCGAACCGCCCTGGCGCTATCCCAAAGGCCGTCTTTGCCTCACTACTGCGTAACTTGGGCTAGAGCAGTTCACAGTTGAATGTGCCCACTCTGAAATGGCGATCGATGCATTCTGCTGTGGCACCGCCGTCTCGGCGGTGGGATCACAGGCTCAGGCGCCTGTGCCGCAGTCACAGTCAATCGTGAATGGCCATAGGCTTTACGCCTTGGGTTCCGCAGGACGCGAGGTCGCACGTAGGGCACCGGCGTGGAGATTGCGACAATCCGCCCTGATATTGTCACAGGACAGGTTGTTCATCTTCCAGGCTGAGGGGAGAATGGGAACAAGCTCCCGAACGTCCCCCCATGGAGATCTTTGTGGATCTGTGGACGGCCCTACTGGATGTTCTGATTCTGCTATTCGCGGCGTTGGCGCTTGGTGCGCTGTGCGAGCGGTTGAGGCAGAATGCGATACTGGGCTACCTGCTCGCCGGCACGTTGCTCGGGCCCAATGCGCTCGACATGATGCCGAATCACCAGGCGGTGGCGGCAATCGCGGAACTGGGGGTGGCACTGCTGCTCTTTACGATCGGGCTCGAATTCTCCTGGCGGAGGCTTCGCGGTCTCGGGTCCATCGCCGTTGGCGGCGGAACGCTTCAGGTCTTGCTGACTGGTGCGGCGGCGACGGGGGCTTGCCTGGCGCTGGGGTTGGGCGGGTCGGCGTCCGTGGCCGTCGGCGCGATGATCGCGCTAAGCAGCACCGCCTGCGTGTTGCGGGTCCTGGTCAGCCGCGCGGAAATAGACAGCGTGCACGGCCGCAATGCCCTGGGAATCCTGCTATTGCAGGACATCAGCCTGATTCCCCTGGTCCTTATCGTTACGGCATTGGGCGGCGAGGGCTCGATGGCCCAGATGGGGTGGGAGATGGGGCGTGCGATCGGGGTGGCGGCGGTCCTGGTCGCAGTGTTCTATGTCCTATTCAACTACCTCGTGCCGCTGGTACTGAGCACCGAGGGAACGGCACGCAATCGCGAGTTGACCATCCTGCTGGCGATCGTCACGGTTGTGGGGGCGGCGTGGGCGGCGCACCGCGTGGGTCTTTCGCCGGCCCTGGGGGCTTTTGTTGCCGGCATGTTGCTGGCGGGGTCGCCCTTCGCGACGCAAATTCGCGCCGACGTGGTCTCCCTGCGGACGCTGTTCGTGACGCTGTTCTTCAGTTCGATCGGCATGTTGGCCGATCCGGCGTGGGCCGCGGAACACTGGGCACTGGTCTTGGCCGTGGTCGGGGCCGTCGTCCTCGGAAAGGCGGTGCTGGCCGGCGGCGTGGCCTGTCTGTTCCGTTATTCGCTTGGTCATGCCGCTGCGACGGGCGTTTGTCTGGCCCAGATCGGCGAGTTTTCCGTGGTGCTGACAGAGGTGGCGAGACATCGGGGGCTGATCGACGGCGATCTGTTCAAGCTGATCATCTCGGCAACAATCATGACGTTGTTCCTGACGCCGTACTTGGTGGCCGTCGCGCCGCGTCTTGCCAGGGCCGTGGGCAGGCTGTCGGCTGGTGGTCCTAGAGAACTGCAACCCCGTGGCGGCGGTGCTACAGGAGACCCCACCGTCGAGACGGCGGCGCCACATTCACCGCGGACCGATGCGGAGATGGCCGATCACATCGTGATCGTGGGTTTCGGCCCGGCGGGCCAGCGAGTTGCCGAGACGCTGATGCGACGACACAAGCAGCACATCGTGGTCTTGGAGTTGAATCCCAAGACTGCGGCCGCCGCACAGGCGTACGATCTTCAGACGTTCATCGGCGACGCAACCCGCGCCGAGACGCTGGAACAATTGCGCGTCGGTGCGGCCAGGGCCGTGGCGGTGACCGTGCCCGATCCGGCCACCGCGCGACAGGTCATCGAGGGTGTCCGTTCGCTGTCACCACAAACACCGATCATCGCCCGGTCACGGTATCACATCCACCGTTGGCAGTTGGTCCTCGCCGGAGCGGGGGCGGTCATCGATGAAGAAGAGCAAGTCGGCACGCGCATTGCGTTGGAGGTGCGGAAAACCTTGTGGACCGACGGCCGCGAGCCTTCGTCCACGAATGATGCAACGTGATGAAACGCCGGGTGCCTGGGTCAAGGTCAACGAGCCGGGCCGTCCTCGGCCCGGTCCCTCGGGTGCCACTGGCGTCGGGTGCCACTGGCGGCTTGTCCGCCAGTGCTTCGCCGTCGGCACGCGCTGACGCTTGCCAGCCTATTTGAATAGGTCCCGACCCACCGGACTGCCCGGCTCAGATGCCGCGATATACATCACGCCTATGGCCGATGGCGATGACTTCGACGACGCGCTCGCGGTCGTCGATCGTATAGAGGATACGGTACTGCCCCACGCGCAAGCGATAATCCTGCATGCCGCGCAGCTTTTGGGAGCCCCGCGGCCTGGGATCGCGCTCCAGCCGCAAGATCGTCCGCGCCACTCGCTCGAAGGTCCGAGCCGACAGCCGATCTATTTCCTTCTCGGCCGAGCGTTTGATTCGGACCGTATAGCCGCCCCGTGTGCTCATCGGCGATTCTTCTCAGAAAGATACTCGCGAAACGGCCGCGACGACTCCCTGCGCCGATCAGCGATCAGCGCGAGATCGCGAATGTCCCGCGCGAATGCCTTGTCACGGGCGATCCGCACCACTACCGCGTCGCGCTCGGTCCTCGGGAGCGCCTTCAACGCCGTCAGGAACACATCCGCCGTGGCCTGCTGTGCCTTGGTCATAATCCGCGCACCTCCGCATTCATGATATTCACCTACCGTCATTATACGTGACGCCGCCTTGCTTTCCACCCGAGACCGCCGGCAGTGCAAGATGAGCGCCCCCCTCGGCCAAGGCCGGGGCTTCTTGATCGACGCCTACCCGCCTATTTGAATAGCTTATTACGAGCCGTGTCGGCGATGACGGCGACTGCGGGGTGTCTTACCTTCCGCTCGACCGAGATCGCGTAGTACCGTTCGTTTACAGATTCCAGGCGGCCGACAAGCCGAACGCGGTATTGACGCTGCACCTCTTTCTCAATGATGGTCGGCGCGGCAAACAGCCCGGCGCCGGCCTGGCCGAACACCTTGAGCAGAGCACTATCCTGGAATTCGCCCACCACCGACGGGCGCATGTCCTCGGAATCAAACCAGTGATCAAGTGACCTCCGCAGGGCCGTGTTGCCCATGGGCAAGATAAACGGCGCCCCGTCAAGTGAGCCCGGAAACCGTCGCCGATGGGCAGTCGCCAGGCCCTTCGCGCCGAAGATCGAGACACAGCACTCGCCTAGCAGGTGATTGAACGCACGCACCTTGACATCGGGACCGATCGGGCTGTCTGACAAGACGAGGTCCAACTCGTGAATGGCCAGCTTGGCCAGTAACTCCGCCGGCGTGCCTTCCCGGCAGACGAGTTGGACCGGTTCGGGCAAGTTGAACGCCGGTTCGAGGAGCCGGTAAGCAACCAGTTTCGGCAGCACATCGGCCACGCCTACGGTGAATCTCAGAGGGCTCCCCGCCGGTCGGCCCTTCAACGTGTCCAACAACTCGCGGCCGACTGAGAAAATCTCGTCCGCGTACCGGTACACCAATCGGCCGGTCTCCGTCAGGGCGAGATTCCGTCCAACGCGTCTGAACAGCTTCTCGCCCAGCGCGCGCTCGAGGGTTCTGATCTGAGTGGAGATCGTCGGCTGAGCAAGGTTGAGCTTCTCACATGCGGCGGCAATCGTCCCTTCTTTGGCGACCGTCCAGAAGTACAGCAAATGATGATAGTTAAGCCATTCCATGCTGGAATTATACATCTTGTTTTTCTATGGATCAATGCAGAATTATCTATTTGTTGATTCATCTGCCGTGGCATATGTTTCTTGTAGACGATCGACAACCGATGGTTTCCGACTGAGGAGGCCCATGCAGCTCCAGATTGTGGCGAGAAACATTGGCCTGAGCCCCAGCCTCCGGATGCTCGTGGAGCGACGTGTCAGGTTCGCGCTCGGGCGATTCGAAACGCGCCTCGATCGCGTGGTGGTTTGTTTGAGGGAATTGAAGGGCTCGCGGGGTGGCCTGGGCGATCAGTGCAGGATTGATGCGAGGCTGCACCCAAGAGGTAGGGTGCATGTTGAGGTCACTGAGAGGGGGATCGAGAAGGCCGTGAGTGCCGCAACCGATCTGATCTCGCGACGGGTAAGGAGAGGACTAGACCGTAGGCTGGAGGGAAGGAGGCGTGACGAGCACCGCCTGACGCCGCTCCCGGAGGCATGAGGGTGAGCTTGGGCAGAGCGCATCGCCGCCTCGACGAGCATCGATATCGGAACGGCCCGAGACGAGTTTCGACGCATGTGCCCATCATTTCGATATGCAGGACCGCGAAAGCGAATGACGCCAACTAGGCTATGGAATTATCCATGAATATGAATCTCGAATCCGACAACGATGTGCAGGCTCGCGAAGCCGGGCGCGGTAACGTGGTCATGGGCCGACTGATGTGGATGTTCTTTGGCCCGATGCTGCTGTGCTTTATCACCTATGGGATCGTGACAAGCGGCAGCGGCTGGCTAACAACCCGCGACATCGCCTTTGGCGTCGTCATAGCCTTGATGGCTGGAGGGCGATGGTGGGAACACCGATCCGGCGCGGCCATGACGGCAACCGGCGACCCAGCCACCGAGGCGCACTTGACGCGGTACGTGCAAATCCTGTTGCCGCTGGCTGCCGTCGTCTGGGTCGTGGCGAACGTGCTGGGAAATCATGTTCTGGCCTGAGGTTCACTATGATTGGCACGGTGACGAGTTGAAGCGCCGATGGCCTGCGACGTGCGGTTCTAAGATCAAAGAGGACATCACTTGAAAGAGGGATTCTCCGCACCGCAAGAATGAACCCGTGGAGGACAGTTGGATGTACTTCTTTCTGGCCGCTGTTTCCGCCATTAAGGCAACGGATCTGAAAGGGGAAATCAGGGACGATCAAATTAGGCCGCGCCGTAGCGAAAGGCAGGGAATTGCGAGCAAGCGTATTCTGAGAAAATGGCTGGGGCGGCGAGCAAGGCTGGTGTTGAGATGATGAAGAAGAAACTGAAGAAGACCGGTCGATCATCGGCGAAGTCTCGGGGCCGGAGCGCGCGGCAACCTCCTCATCCCAAGCCGCTCGAGGAGATGGCGAGTCGCTTCACGTCCGAAGACTTGGAGAAACTCCGCCAGGAGCTCGTCGAGAAGCGGCGCGAACTTCTTGACGATGTTGGCAGCCTGCATAACGAAGCGATGTGCATGAACAGCTCGGGCGAGAGCACAAGCTCGTCGTCCATGCCGATCCACATGGCCGAACGGGGGAGCGACACGTGGGAGCAGGAAGTCGCATATCGACTACTTGAAAACAAGGCGGCGTTGCTGAAGGAAATCGACGACGCGCTTCAGCGTATTCAAAACAACACGTATGGCATTTGCCAGGCATCCAAGAAGCCTATTACGAAGTCGCGCTTGCGGTTCATTCCGTGGGCAAGATACTGCATTGAATACGCCTGGAAGGGCGAAGTCGCCCTGGCATGAAAGTGTATTGCTCCCAGTTCGCACGACATGTATGACGCAGTCACCCACACGGTTACGCGACCTCGATGCGGCAGAGTGGGGCATGATGCCGCCTCCGATCCACACGGCAATCACGGCGGCGAGACCACGCATTGTCGGGCTGCGATCAGCGATGGTCAGGCAGCAGCGTAGTAGCAGTGTCGCTAGGGACCGGCGAGGATCAACGGTTAGACGGCGTGACAAGCAAGCCATCGCATTGCCTGTGCCGGCTCATTGGCGGCGTCGATTGTGCGCCGACAATCGAGACGGGCGGTTTCTCTTGTCCGCTGCATCAGCCTCGAACGAAAGACTCCACACCACCGCTGACCCCCATCACCTACAGCCCGTCGTCGCTCACCGAATGGAGCGAGAAGATAGAGGACGATAATGCAGCTCGCTATCACACCATACGACTTGCTTTGCCGCGCTGTACGCGTCTAGGGCGTCAAATCTGACCATTCCGAACCGTACGACGCGGTGAGCACGATCCCACACGCCTTCCCAGCGATTCACGCCTGACGTGTGAATCAACAAACGTGCTCGGGCGGAGCGTAAAACTCCGCACTGAAATGCGAGGTTTCCACTTGGATCGAACGGGCTGAATCGGTAGAATGCGGGTTAAGGCGAGACAAGCGGGAAACGTCTATTCACACAACTCCGGCGAGCCGAATAGGGAGGATCTTACGATGACGAGAAGAGGGGTCACTTTCTGCGGGGGATGGTGCGCTGCCGCTGTCAGCATTCTTGCGATAGCGAGTCCAGCATGGAGTCTGCCGGGCGACCTGGATTGTAGCGGCTCGGTTACCGTCGATGACATCGGTGCCTTCGTATTGGCATTGACCGATCCGGCGGCTTACGGGACTGCCTATCCAGGCTGCGACATTACACAAGCGGACATGAATGGCGATGGATTCGAGGATGGCGGCGACATTCCCGGATTCGTTGCCGAACTGTTGGGAGGCGGCCCGACGGAACCACCCATCGCTACCGAACTCGCCGGCAACTCGCTCGGCGAGTATCCCCACTTTGAATACGTCAAGGCGTTCAACGAAGACGCCACGGTGGAAGTGGCGATCGACCCGTCACGGTTCCCCGACATCGTCGGCGAGATGGGCGACATCTACATTGTCGAAGCCAAGTCGCCCGGCGGCTGGTACGCTGATCCCTCGCTGACGGACGTGTCCGCGGGTGGACCACAGACCGAGACTTTTGGCGGCACGACCATCCAGGACAACACCTTCACGATCACCGGCCCGTACGAACTCAATAGCGCGGTGTTCGTCGAGGCGACAGGCGACTACACGGGCCTGGGTCACGGCTACGATATCGTGCTCGACATGAATCAGAACGGCGTGCTCGACACCGGTGACTACATCGACGGGTTCAGCCGGGAGGCGGGTCTGTATCTGGTCCATGACACGACGCAGCTCGGCCCGCTGGCCGTGACGGACGTCCCCTCCTACAACGTCGGTGCGATCTTCGGCATCCCGGCCGGCTCTGGAAACGAAGTCCTGTTCTACCCCACGGACATCGCGAACATGGAACCGCTGCCGCTGATCGTCATCGGCCACGGCAACGGCCACCAATACACGTACTACGACCACATCGGGCACCACATGGCCTCCTACGGCTACATCGTGATGTCCCACAACAATCTTGGAGGACCGCCTGACGGCACACTAGGGCACACAGACGCGATCCTGCATCTGCAAGACACCATCGCCGAGGGTGCACTCGACGGAAAAATCGATTCCGACCGCATCATTTGGATCGGCCACAGCAGGGGCGGCGAGGGTGTCACTAGGGCGTTCGACGCCCTCATTGAGGGCGACTACACACCCACGTACTACACGACCGACAGCATCGTGCTCGTCAGTGCCATGCTGCCGATCGTGAACGATGACGTCCAGATGTATCACGTGAATTTCCATCTGTGGACCGCCTCGGGCGACTCGGACGTCGACGGCCGCGCGGGCTGGGATCTCGTGGATACATTCGAACTGCACGATCGTGCCACGAAGTTCCGAATGTCAACCGTCGTGCAGGGCGCCGGTCACGGTTGGTTCCACAATGGCGGCGGCAGCCCCTGGATTGAGGGGCCGTGCCAGATCGGTCAGGCGAACACCCACCTGATCCAGTTGGGCATGTTCGTGCCGCTCATCAAGTACTATGCCGAGAGCAACATCCCGGCAACGGACTTCTTCTGGCGACAGTATGAACGCTTCCACCCAATCGGCGTGGACACGTCCAATCCATGTATCGTCGTGACCAACGAGTACCGAAACGGCGCTGACGACGGCAACTTCTTCATCGACGACTACCAAACGGAGACGTCGCCGGGCGTCAGCAGTTCCGGCGGCGCGGTGAGTTACACCGTGGGGAACTTGACGGAGGGCCAGCTGCGCGACAACAACACCAGCTTCAGTTGGACCGCCGGCGATCCCTTCAACGGCGCAACGCAGGCCGCTTCCTGGGACACCACCCGCGGTGTGGTATTCGACTGGAACGGCACCAACGCCTATTACGAATGGGAGGTCATCTCCTCGGAACGAGACTTCTCGGATGATCGATATCTCTCCTTCCGCGGCGCGCAGGGCACGCAACACCCCAACACGCTCGCCGTGCTGGGCGATGTGACCTTCAGCGTTACGCTACGCGACGGTGTGGGCACAACCAGTTCGATCAACATCGGCGCCTACGGCGGTGGGCTAGAGCAGCCCTATCAGCGGAACGGCGGATGGCACAACGAGATGGAGGTGATCCGCATTCGTCCGTCGGACTTCCTCACCAACGGCTCCGGCCTGGACCTGACGGACATCGTGGCGGTTCGCTT
>JAUVGW010000415.1 GCA_030593565.1 Phycisphaerae bacterium
GGGGCTCTCGGCCGACAGGGGCGTCGGCCGCTACGTTTGGAATTAACCCGCATTAGGAACGAGGCGTCCGATGGGATCTCCGTGCGACAAACGGGTTCCGGCACGTGGGGGCGGTCCCTCGCGGCAGACGCATCAGCGGACGACTGGTCCCACACACTCGACGCCGGCCGCGGGGGGCCGACTTTGCGGTGGGATGCCGGCCGCGGGCATGACCGTGGTGTGGTGTCTTGTCATGGGCGCGGGGTGGGAGGTCGATCGCGATCCGGATAGACCGCCGGCGAATTTGGTACACATTGCCGTTATCGGCGAGGCCATGGACGACCCGACTTGGGCGGTGATCAAGGCAACGGCCAAGTCGATGGACGAGCAGGATCGCCTCGCGGTCGTCGAGGCATTGGCTCCGACCACGTGCTCACCTCGCCAACAACGCGAACTCCTGCGGGATTTGCCTTCGCGGGGAATGGATGCGGCGTGCATTTTTCCCACGGATGCCGATGCGCTCCGCCCGGTGATCAACGAATTGGCGCGTAGCGGCTTCCCGATCGTGATGGCCGGTCGCGATGTGCCGAATTCAGACCGTTGGGCCTACTGCGGCCCAATCGAAATGGAGGTGGGGCGGGCAGCGGCCAAGGCGTGCTCCGCCGCGATTCAGGGACGGCCTGCAACCGTGATGGTCCTGCACGCCGGAACCGAGGACCTCCTGTACGGGAATCGCTACCTCGGGTTCAAGAAGGAATCGCGGTTGTACGCCAGTTCATGGAAGGTTCTGCGGGCGGTTGACTGTGGCCGCAGCCGTTCGGAAGCCGTGCGATTGGTCAAATTCGAGTCACGGAAGTACGCGCGAAGCGGCTGTTGGGTATTCCTCGACGATTGGCCGCTGCGCGGGTTGCCGATCGGGCAGCGTCTGTTGCCGGAAGGCTGTCCGATTGTGCTGTGCAACGGCTCGCCCCGCTACTTCGATCGGATTCGAGACGGGCGGATCGCGGCGATGGTCACGTACGATTTCCGGGCATCGCTCGCCAAGGCGATAGCGGCGGCCCGGGAACTGGCAAGGTCCGGTCCCAGCCAACATTCGCTGAGTGAGACGACAGCGGTGGTTGTCATTACGCGGAACAACCTGGCAGACCACGAAGCACGCTGGGCGGCGTGGGAGAAAGGCGAGGACTGGCGGGAAGAGGCGAATGGCGAATAGCGAATGGCGAAATGTGATTCGAGTCCAAGCGCCGGCACGGGTTCTGATCCACACCTGAAAGAAGGCGGTCTGTGTTTGTGGGCGTCAACGTGAACCGAGAAAAAACGTTCCGAACGTCCGCAGCAGGATGATCAGGTCGAGTTCCAGGGCGGTGTGCTTCACGTAGTACAAGTCAAGCTGTAGCTTGCGCCGGGCGTCGGCGATGCTGGAGCCGTAGGCATAGTTGATTTGTGCCCAGCCCGTGAGACCGGGCTTGATCAAGTGGCGCTCGTCGTAGAACGGGATCAGTGCCGACAGGGGGCCGACGAATTCCGGCCGCTCGGGCCTTGGTCCGACGACGGACATGTCGCCCTTGAGGATGTTCCAAAGCTGGGGTAACTCATCAAGGCGGGATCTCCGGAGCAGGCGCCCTATGGCGGTGACGCGCGGGTCGTCGCGCGTCGCCCAGGCCGAGCCGCCCTGTTCGGCGTTGCCGATCATGGTTCGGAACTTGTAGAGCGTGAACGTGCGCCCGCTCTGTCCGATCCTGATTTGTGAATACAGCACCGGACCGTGACCATCGAGCTTGATCAGGGCCGCGACGACGGCGAAGATGGGCGCCGACATCATCAAACCAAACGTGGCGATCACCATATCAAACAGTCGTTTGGCGACGGCGTTTTCCTGGCGTTGTCCCTTGAGGTCCGCCGCGAGGAACCAGTTGGGGGTGATGTGCGAAACGGGCACTTCGCCGTACGTCGATTCATAAAACGTGGTTTCGTCGGTGACACGGCATCCCAAACGGAGGCAGGCCAGCGCCGCTCGCTGGAACTCGTAGTGCCTGGCCGCGGCGTTGGCGACGACAACCTCCGCCACGTCGTATCGGCGGCATAATTCCTGCACCGCGCCGATTTCACCGACGATCGGAATATCGCCGACCGGCTTTTCGGCGGCGTGTTCGTGCTCCGTCACCACAAGCCCAACGAGTCGATAGCCCGGCACCGAGCCCCGTCGGACCGAGCGAATGATCGCGCCGGTCAGGGGGCCCTGGCCGATGACCAACAAGCCTCGCTTGATGTCGCGGATCGAGCAGTGGGCCAGCAAACGGATGCCCGATGCCGTCAACAGGAAGAACAGGACGCCGGAAGCGGCGACTCGGCGGCTCAGGCTCGAGTACATGAACAAGTTCATGATGACCCATGTGGCGAGCATCGCGGCACAGACGGTCAGCAAACACCGAGCGATGATTCTCGATCTGGCCCATAGTGTCGTGGATTCATACAGGCCGAACATACTTCCGGCGAGGATAACCGAGGAGGCCAGCACGGCATTGGCCAGCCACAGGTTATAGGGGGCCAGGATGTTCGATGAATCGACCCACCACACAAAGTACCGATCGCCCAACGCCACGCCGCCGCACACGAGGGCGATATCCATCAACATCCACGCGACACGAGGCACACCCAGGAGGCACGTGCCGGCGACGGATCGTCGGTTTCTCATCTTGCGCCGTTCCACGGGCGCCGGCGCCGCGCGAGCCTTCGGCAGGTCCTGCGACGTTGCGATATCTGCTGAAAGTAAAGTGTTGGTTGTCACTGAGTCTGGAACCTCGTTGTGCTATACGTATCGGACGGCTGTGGCCATGACGTGAGAACCTGCTCGAGCTGATCGCTAACGGTGGTTATCGGCTGTTACGGCGCCCAAGAGCCGGCGAGCCGGGTCGTCCTCGACCCGGTCTTCCACTCGGGGGGGACGTTCCCACATGCCACAATGTAACCCCCCGACGGAAAGACCGGCTCGAGACGAGCCGGCTCGCTGGTTCGGGAGCCCGACCGGTTCTGTACGCAAGTCGTGCGTGTGGACCTCCGATAAGCGTTTCAGCACGTCGGCACGTTTCGAACGATCATGCCGCCGGAGCCGTCGTGCTGACGAGAAAGGAACGTCGAAATGTTGACGCGCTCTGCCATGGGACCTACCGGTTGGGGCTGTGGTTGGGGATGGTCTCGTCGCCGGAACCGTCGACGCCTAGTACCGTTGCTGGTGGCAGCGTCCATCACGGCTTCTTGTCTTATACCCTCGGGCTGTGCTTCGCCGGAGCCGAAGTACGAAGTGACGGTTGACGAGGATGCCGTCTGCGTGAAGGCAAAGGACCTCGGAGTTCCGGCCCGGTCATTCGCGGATTCGGGCCGGAGGCGGCTGGAAGAACGGCCGAGCGTCAACCGGTTTCCGGCCGGTGTTTCGGTCGTGCGTGTTGCCGCGATGATGGACGAGCAAGCAGCGCACCGCCACTTGCGCGTGGCCGAGATGGCGCGCCACAGTGCGGTGTATTGGAACCACCTGTGGGACGACCTGCCGCCGATCCGCGAGGTATCGATGCTGAGGACGCTGGGGCTTGATCCTCGGGGTGCGCGGTATCAGGACATCTTGCGCGAGTCAATAAACGCCAATTGTGATCTGTGCCTGATCTATGCGGATGTCGCGGACACTAACGCACACGCCGAATTGGTCGCCGTGTTATGGGATGCGGCGAACCACCTGGCACTGGAAACCTTCAGGGTGCCGGTCACGCTGCCGGATGAAGTGCTCGAAGAATACAAGGAATCCGAAGGCGGCGGGCGCTGGGTGGACGAAGCGGAGCACCGCGCCGAAACGGATCTGCGTCTGCTCGTTCGGAACGCAATGTGGGACATTGTGATGCGCGATCAAGCCACGGCGACGACGCAACAGAGCCCATGGCGGCAGTACCTGCCGATGCTTCAGGATAAATACGATCGACTCCGGCAGATCGAAAGGGCGCTGGAGCGGAGCGGAGACTAGAAGGTCGAAAGCCGAAAGCCGAAATGGGGAAAGTCGAAATGATGTTGCGTTGTGACGTTTAGCCGCGACCCAGTGAACGCGACCGAGTAGGAAGCGTGAACGAGCGCGTGGCGTCGG
>JAUVGW010000373.1 GCA_030593565.1 Phycisphaerae bacterium
TGCCTATAGCATTTCACTAAATGCTGTAGCGTCCGACCCCCGTGTCGGACGTAGCATCATCGAACAATTCACGGCCGACAGGGGCGTCGGCCGCTACAGACAAACGTGAAATGCTCTATTCCCATTTATTCTTCCGCGCACCAGCGTGTGGCTGGGCTGATTCCCATCGCACCGGGCGTCCTGGCCGTAGAAAGCTGCGCCTGCCGCAGGGCAGGTGATTTCAAACGAGTCGTCGTAGCAGATGCTCTGGCCGGTGTGAACGATGGCCGTTGCCTCGGTCGGGGAACTTCGGCGCCGTCGCCGGTCTCTTCGCCAGCGCCTTGAAGCATCGTCAGAAGATCGATGATCCCGCAACCGGATATCACAAGTCCGCCCGGGATCAGAATTGGAAGAATCCGACGGCGGATTGCCTTCCTTGTATGAACCGCCATTGCACTCCGTTTCTTGTTCCGGTCATGCCTCTTGTGCTCGGCCGAGTGACCCTTCCCTTGGCTCCCGAAGCCCATTCCCCCGCCATGCCGTGCTATCGCCCGACGAACGCGCGATCACCGAAGGAACTCCGTGCTCGATCAATCCGCGATCAGTATGTCGATGAACGGGACAACATCGAATTCGCTGAGACTGCCATCGCTGTTGCAGTCGGCATTGTTGATGTAGCATTCAGGGTAGAGCACCGCGTACCCCTGCGCGTCGGTCAATGCCAGTACAAAGGCGGCGATGTCGAGGCCATTGACCAAACCGTCGCAGTTCAGGTCGCCCGGGGATTCAGGGTGCCAATATCGTGGGGCGCGAGCGACGCCCGCAGGGTGATCGTAATCCCAGACCGTCGTCCCCGACTCCGTCACCTCGAACACGTAGCCACTTTGTGCGGCGCAAATCAGCGTGTTCCCGTTGGGGAGACGATAGGCCCCGCACTGCGTCTCGCCTGCGTACCAGCCAGGACCACCGTATGACCACGTTGGCGCGGATGGACCAAACGCCACGCCTGCCCCGATGGTGTAGTTCCCGTCCCCTTCCACCGGAGGAACAATCTCGTCGACCGTGGAGTAGTCGTTCCCCGGTCCGGGCCGGTCGCCGTTGTTGAAGGCCAGGATGTTTCCCTCGCCCGGCAGGCCGTCGTCAATCCAGTTCACACCATGGACAACGTAGAAATGCTGATCCGATGAAGATCCCCGATCGTACACCTGCGGATTTCCCCAGCGATAGAGAAGGTCGCCGCCCTTGCCGCTGTTTCCGCCGGTGTGGCCGGCAGCCTCTGCCATCGTCGTGCTGTGATCGATGATGTAGAACTCGTTTATCGCCCGCGAGCTGAACAGGATCTGATCGAGCTGCTCGTTGTAGTCAATGGCATTGACGTGGAGCCAGTCCCCCTGGTTCTGCGGCCCGAGGCTCCCGGTGTTGATATCGAGCAGTTCCGGGTGATCGGCGATCACGCCGTAGTTCTCTTTCATCGCGTCGGCATCTTGAATGAGATGATCCCACAGATGCCACTCCCAGACGATGTTTCCCCCAGTTGATCCCACCGGTTCGACCTCCACGATGAGGGTCGGCCACATCTCACCGCTGATCGATTGGCGCCCCGCATCGATCGCCTCTTGTTGGGTCTTCCTTTCCCAGGCAATCAGCAGAACATTGCCATTGGGCATGGGCTCGATATCATGGTGTTGCTGATGGTCGTAGTCTGAGAAGAAGAAGTCCCAGACTACAGTGTCACTCGCGTCAATTTTCTGTAACCGCCCGCCAGTCCCGCCACCCTCGAACTGTCCTCCATTGTCCTTGCACGGCCTAAGAATGGATCCGTCCGAGAACATATAGGCGAAGCTGGCCGGCGTGTTGGCGCCATGCCAGGTTGTGAGGATATTTTCGTCCATGTCGAGGAGGAACGTGTCGGAGGAGTTCATGGGGGTTATCAGGGTCCGACCCTCGAAGGGCTCCTGAGCGCGAACAGAGACTGACAGAGAGAGCGAAGCCATGATGGTGACCATCGTCTTGTGCATGGTAGTTCTGACCTTTGTCCTTCGTTGCCTACGTTGTGATCAGCCGCCGATGAGTAGCGTGACGAATTCGTGGACATCCAGGCCGTTGACGGCCTCGTCCTGGTTGCAGTTCGCACAGGCGTAGCAGCCATCGGGATAGGTGGCATCAAAGGCCGACTCCCCGCGGACGAGCGCGTACACGAAAGGCTCCACGTCCAACTCGTTGACATCCCCATCGGCGTTTACGTCCCCCAGCCGTGCGGCGTCGCGGACCAGCCGGACGTAGTTGTAGAGGCGGGACGCGTCGCCCTGGGGCGCATCACCGAAGTAGTAGCCGTCGTACACGTAGGTATAGCCGGTGAAGTCGCCGTCCTTCCGGTCACTGCGCTGGCAGCCGGCGCCGTGGACGTCGACCCAGCCGCTCATGTAGCCCAAGCCGCGTCCGAAGCAGATGTACGCGCCCGCGGAGCCGTTGCCATCCTCGCGCGCATGGGTCGTGCCGGTCCAGAACCACGGGTAATCGATCTGGGTGGCTTCATTGGTGATTTGTGTAATGTTGAAGATCGGATCGATTGCCGCGGTGCCGGTTGCATCCGGCGCCCGGGAGTAGTCGACGATGCTCTGCATCTCCTTGGCGTTGGGCAGCCGCCAGTCGTTGTAGCCCAGGTAGTTCTCGTCGTTCTTCTGCTGAACCCAGGCGAGGGCTTCCACCCAGGTCATGCCGGAGCTCGGCCCGGAGGTCATCCCGTCACCCCTGTCATCCTGGGACCACATCAGTCCGGTCGCGAGGTCGGTCACCGTCTCGTCGCCGTTGTCGGTGAAGTTGTTCACGCCATAGTCGGTGTTCCCGCGACAGAGTCGGATATAGAATGTCTTGTCGCCCCCCGGCCCCCCCGTCAGGCCATAGCCTTTGATCCGCCCGTCCGCGAAGTTCACGCCGAACATCATGTTGGTGTCCCCGACGTACAGCGAGGTCGTGACCCATTGGGAATCGATGATGCGCTCGCCGGCGGCCGTATCACCGTAGCCGAACGCAAAGTAGTCGGTGTCTATGAACGGGATCAGGCCGGTGGGGTCGTCGGACATGGGGTCGGTACCGCGGAAGTCCATCAGCGAGTACAGTTCCTTGATGGTGGGCACCCGCCAGTCGCTATAGCCACCGAAGTTCTGGGCGTTCAGAGTGTCGGGGTAGGTTTGCGCCTCGTAGTAGGTCCGTTTGTCGTCCACGTCGATGTCGCCGTCACCGTCCAGGTCAGCGTCCTGCATCCATGTCAGGCCCGTGACGTTGTCGTGGACCGTCAAGCCGTCGCCGCTTAGCGCGTAGCTGGGCTGATTGCCGTCATACTGAGCGTCCTGGCCGTAGAACGAGTCGCCGACCGAGGGACACGTGATCGGTGTCTGGTCGTCGTAGCACGTATCCTGCGCGGTGTCCACGACTGGGTAGGCCCCCGTGGGCAACTCGGCCACCGTCAGCACCACCTCATCCGACGTGGCTGTCCCGAAGTCGTTGTCGACCACGCAGCGGTAATTGCCCGCGTCGCCCCACGCCACAGGGTTGATCGTGTAGGACGCGTCGGTCGCACCGGTGATGTCTTCGGTGTCCTTCTGCCATTGGTAGCTCATTGGCTCGGTCCCATAAGCCACCACCGTGAACGTCACGGCGCCGCCGGGCGGGACGGTCTGCGACTGCGGGTGCTGGGTGATGCTGGGCGGTGTGTCCGCCCCGGCCGTCACCGTGAATCCATTGGCCATCGAGAAGGTGAGCGTTCCCTCCGGCGGCGAGAAGGTGATGGTTGCGTCCTTGGGCCCCGTGGGCTCCCCGGCCGGAATGTTAAAGGCGGCGGTGATGGTGTACTGGGTCGTGTGGGTTACGGAAGTCCCGCTCAGGCTGCCGATCATCACGCTGTCCGGCATGACGCCGGCCGGCGGAGCGGGCGGAGAATCGGTGTCCAGCGTGAAGGTCACCAGTAGACTGGTCGTGCCCTGCGCCGCGGAATTCGGGTCAACCACCGTGATCTGATTCGCAGCCTGGCCAAACGCCGGTCCCGTTGAAAAACACAGAACGGCAAGCAGGAAAAACCCGATTCCCCCATAAGCATGGTCAGTGCGCCGGTCGCTGGCCATTCCGCGGCTCATCATCTATCTCCTTCGTCGTGCCCAGGCGGTGTCAAACAGTGGCGAGGATCTCGCGATACTTGCGGCCGCCAAGAAGGGAAACGGGAACTGCGTCCGGCGATCTACAGCCGGCCCGTGCGATCTCGTTCCGACTCGGCCTTCTCTCTTAAGAAACGGCGTATCCTCCGTAGGGGAGCAGCGCATCGTGGGACCATCGAGGGGCTGTTTCGCTCATCTGTCCATCGGAATGACCAAACGCCGGCCTTGGTGGCTTATTGCCGGGAATACATGTGCTTCGGCGCCTTTACTGTCCGAGGGGCCTGCGGGGGATCCGCGCGAGGCCGATTCTGCATCGATGGAGGCAAAGGGCCGATGGGCCTCGGGGATCATGTCCAGGGCCGGGAATTCGGCCGGCACCCGCGCATCGGGTTTGTCACTCTTACGCTTCACCGCTGCGCCAACTCGCGGCTCAGTCTTCGCAATGACCCGCAGCTAGCCGGGGTGTGCCGGAACGCCCCCGAGCGCATCCACGCTCGCCCCTGAACGCATCCATGATCGACCCGAACACGTCCGCGCTCGCCCCTGAACGCATCCATGATCGACCCCGAAGGGGTCAATGCACGTGGCCATGGGTGGAGCAAAGCGGAACCCGTGGAAACACGCCCCCCCAACCGCCGCTGAGGTAGGGTGGAATCTTGTGGAAATCGAAATGCGGGGGCATCCTTCTGGGATGTGAAACAGGAACTTTTTCCACAGG
>JAUVGW010000134.1 GCA_030593565.1 Phycisphaerae bacterium
AGTCTTCCAGGCTCCATAGGTGGACGCCGCGGAAATAGTTGCCAATGTAAAGATCGAGGTGGGAATCTCCGTTATAGTCGAACCAGATGCCGGCATTGCCGTTGCCCCGGTCGCCGACGCCGGCCTCCTCCGTCACGTCCGTGAAGGTACCGTCGCCATTGTTGTGGTACAGGATGTTCCAGCCCCATTTGACCACGTACAGGTCGAGATAGCCGTCGTTGTCATAGTCGCCCCAGACGGCATCCATCGACGTGCCGCGGTTCTCGTACAGCTTCAGCGCATCAGCCTCCTTGCGGACGACGTACGCCTGACCGGGCTCGGCGAGCCGCCAACGCCTGCCGGATTCCACGGCCTCGACGGTTGCCTTCTCCGACAACGTGATGCCGCGCTTGGCCAACGTCTCGCGAAGTGTTTTCGATAGGACGCCTTTGTCCAGATCGCCCTGAAACGCGGCATCGAGGTTGAACCGGAAGACCTCGTTGTTGGCGCCCGCGACGCCGGCCTCGACGCCCACGTCGGTGAACGCCATGCTGCCGTCGTTACGAAACAGCCTATTCGGCTTGTTCAATTGGGAGTTGGTCAGGTACAGGTCGATATCGCCGTCGTTGTCGTAGTCCGCCGCCGCGCAGGAAGCGCCGACCGACGCCATCCAGGGCATGATGCAGTCGAGCTTCTTGTCCATCACCGGTTTGTGATGCCGGTGCCGAACGCCCGCCTTGTCGGTGATGTCAACGAACGGCTTAGTCTGCTGCCCATTCTTGGCCCTGTCGTCCTTGGCCTTGTCGCCGCCATCCGCCGACACAACGACGGCCGGCCCCACCATCAAGGCGATCGCTATCGACAGCCCAGCCGACATCACCGGGACGCGTACTTTCCACCTGTTCATTGCGTTTCCCCACGTTCAATATGTACGGCCCTGGGCAGCCATCGCAGCCGTTCTTGACAGGATGCAGCCCACAAGATAGTTTCACCCAGACCGGACTCGGTTGTCAAGCTGACGTCGGAAAAAAGGGGTCAGGCTACTTTATCTTGGCCGACCTCTCGGATAGAACGATGACTCCGACGATAAAGTAGCCTGACCCCTTTTTTCCCCTTTTCCCGCCGGGGGTCGCCCGTGCGCCGATACTTCCTTTTTGTGACATCACACGCGACCGCTGTGTTGTGTGTCGCCGGCCTTATTGCGCTGGTCTTCGGCGCACTTGTCCTGCGACTGACGCGCGATCCGAACCCGGACGCCTTCATCCCACAAGACCATTCGGCCATGTCCCGGAAACAGCAGGTCGAAGCGGATTTCGGACTCAAGGAGCCGATTGCCGTTGCGGTGTTGTGTGACAAGCCCGACGGGATCTTCAACCCCGGCACGCTTCGCCTGATCCAAGACCTGACACGGGCCATCCAAAAACTACCGCAGCTTCGCCCCGAAGACGTGTTGAGCCTGGCTTCGGAGTCCGGTGTCTATTTCGAGGATGGCGAACCCGGCTTCGAATTGCTGATGACGACCGTACCCGAGACGCCGGAGGCCATCGCCGCCTTCAAGGAAGACATCCTCGGCTACGAGCTGTATCGCGGCACGCTCGTGGCCGCGGACGGATCGGCCGCGTGCATCATCATCCGACCCCATGGCGAGCAGGCCGACGACCGGCTGTATCGCGAGCTGGCCGCATTGATCGACGGCTTCGACGTCAAGGACGAACGCCTTGTCGTCGCGGGCGAGGCGGCGGTCCGCGCGCACATGGGTGTGGCGGTATCCGACGATGCCTTGCGTATGAACTTCATCTGCCCGGTCGTCATGGCCTTCTTGATCATCCTGGCTTATCGCACTGGTCGCGGGACGGTCCTGCCGCTTTGCGTGATCGGTGGCGCGTCCGTGTTGGCACTGGGCACAATGTCCGCTTGCGGCGTGCCGATCTACATCGTGACGAACGGCATTTTCGTCATCATCATGGCGCTGGGCGTAGCCGACTCGGTCCACCTAATCGGGCAGTATTACGAGGAACAGCTCGACCTGCGCGGCCGTGGCAAGCAGGAACTGATCGTCGATGCCTGTATGGCAATATGGTATCCCCTGCTGGTGACATCGCTGACGGATGTGGCCGGCTTCTTTGCCTTGTACGTCGCCGGCATCATGCCGCCGATTCGGTATTTCGGCCTGTTCACGTGTGTGGGTGTGCTCGGTGCGCTGGTCTATTCGTACACGGTCATCCCGGCGGGGCTGATGATCCTGCCGCTGAAAGCCAGCCGGGCGTTCCGCCGGCAGACCGGAGCCGCCATGCCTGCGGCATCCCTGGACGCCACCGGGCGGCTGCTGGGGCGACTTGGTGGGGCCGTGTTTCGCCGACGTGTTGTTGTTCTGATCCTCGGGACGGCGACCATCGCCGGCGCTGGCTGGGGGGCGTCGAAGCTGATCATCAACGACGCTCGTATCCTGGCGTTCAAGGACGACCATCCGATCGTCGAGGCGACGAATGCCATCAACGAGCGATTCGACGGCACGAGCCACCTCAACATCGTCCTCACGGCGTCGAAGACCGGCGCCTTTCTCCAAGCCGACATGCTGCGTAGAATCGAGGCACTCGAGACCTTCACCGAGAACAGTGACGAATTCCCGTTTGTCGGCGGCACGCACTCAATCGCGGGCTGGGTCAAGCGCGCCCATCAGAAGATGAACAAGGAAGACCCCGCCTTCTATGCCATTCCCAACGACCCGGCGGAGACGCAGTTCTATCTGGACGTGTTGAACGCGTCCACGTCGCCGATGGCCCGGTCGCTCCGCGAGATGATCGACAAGACCTACACGCGAGCCGATCTGATCGTCCGAATGACCAGCAGCGAGTTCATCCACCAGCGCGAGGTGCTGCATGAACTTCAGCACTATCTCGACGAGCATTTCAACGACGAATCGGTCCAGGCGCACCTCGCCGGCCGCGTGGACCTGGATTACCACTGGGTGAACCTCGTCTATCGAAGCCACATCAACAGTGTGTGCTTCTCACTGGTGTGCGTGCTGCTGCTCACGGGACTGATGTTTCGGTCCGTCGTGGCGGGGTTGCTGTGTACGCTGACGGTCGGCGTGGCGGTGCTCGTAAACTATGCGGTGATGGGGCTGGGCGATATTCCGCTCGGCGTCGGCACGTCCATGTTCGCCAGTATCGCCATTGGTGCCGGCGTCAACTTTCCCATTCACATCCTCGATCGGCTCCGCATCGGGCTGCCAAACACCAAGCGAGACGCGATCGATGTCTATCGCGACACTGTTGCGTTTACGGGCCGGGCCCTGTTTTTCACTGCGATGGTCATGACGATCGGCTTTATGTTGTTATGCGTGTCCGAATTCCGGACGCTTGTCCGATTCGGCCTGCTCGTCGCAGTCGGCATGTCCGTCAGCTTCGTCACCAGCGTAACGATCCTACCGGCCGTCACGGCTGCGTTGCGACCTCGATTTCTGTATACCGCCTGGCGGAAAGACGCGGTTCTGGCGGATGGTTGAGCGGATGGTTGAGCCGAAGGACACATCTTGCGGCTGGGCGGTTTCACGAGGCACAGATTCGAAACCGGTTCCCCGCATCCATTACGCTCTCTATTCAATCACACGTAGATAACGGTTCTACTTCGCCCCTCGTAGCCCCACGAGCGCATAAAAAAAGCCGAGGCCTTGCGGGCCCCGGCCTGGTGGGAAGACCGCTTTCGGCGCCACTGAGGACGCCGACGCGGGTTGTGGGTTATTCCAGGGCAATCTGCCGAAACTGGTTCGGTGTTATTGCCCGCACATTCAATCGGACGTACGCGACCGGGGCTTAATAAACATCCGGTTCATGACCGCCCACGCGAGATTCGTACGATGGAGGTTCTGAGAAAACGCGAGAAGGCCCGAGAATCACACAACCGTAGGGCCGAGAACAGCCGAATCCAGGCTCTACCGCCGGGCATGGCATGAACGCCTCGCCCGACCGTCCTATACGCGGTTTTCGGGGGATCGTTTTTCTTGTCTCGACGCATCAGAAGATCGCGCATTCCGGCGAGTTTGCCGGCACCGATCCGCTGCCCGGGCGGCCAGCGCGCGAATGGTACGTCGATAGACGTCAAGCGTGGCGATGTCGCCCACCTGCGGAATGCAGACAAGATCGTATCCGGACGGGAGATTCGCACGCTCCAGCCGAAACGCCTCGCGGAGGAGCCGCTTGATCCGGTTCCGCCGAACGGCCCCACCGTGCTTCTTGCCCACCGTCAGCCCGAGGCGACTGTATGGCAGGTCGTTGCTCGCGGCGTAGACGACGAGCACCTTGTTGGCGGACGAACAGCGGCCGCCGAAGACGCGTGCGAAGGCCTTCGTGCCCGATAGTCGGCGTGCTCGACCGAATCGTGCCTTTGTCACCACAGCCGAGAACCTCCGCCCCGCCGCAGACATGGCCGCACAGCCATTGTCGCGGCGAGAAACCGTCCACATCCTTCGACCGCACAGGTCTGGGGCCTAGCCGCTGACATTGTACACGCCTGTGCCGTGCGGGGAGGCTGACGCAGCCGGATTGCCCGCGGCCCGTCCTGGAAAGTGCCGATTCCAGGATATGTGCCTGACAGGCCGATGCAGGTATGCGCCGCCTCCCTGTTTTCGCGGTCGCTGCCGGGAGCTGCCGATGTCCGAGGACGACAAAATCGACACCCAAGACTTCGCCCCTGACGATGCGCGCATCTCCGTCGTCATTCCAAGTTACAACTCGGCGAAGGTCCTGCCTGACGCCATCGAGTCCGTGCTGGCCCAGACTCGGCCCGCCGACGAGATCATCATTGCCGACGATGGCAGCGAGGATGACACGGCGGATGTGTGCGAGGCGTTCGGCGATGACGTTCGGTACGTCCGTCGCGAGAACGGCGGAGCCTCGTCCGCTCGAAACACGGGTATCGAGGCCGCGACGGGCGATTGGCTCGCCTTTCTCGATGCTGACGACCTGTGGGACCCGGAGAAACTCGAATGGCAGCTCGCCGCGCTGGCCCAGAATCCCGAAGCAGATTTCGCCATCACGCCGGTTCTGGCCCGGTCGTCGCAGGATGATTCGTATCACGAATATCGTTGGGACGGTTCGCTCGATCCGGCCGTGTTGCGTGCGGAGTTGCTGGTCCGCAACATCTTCTCGGGGCTGTGCTCCTCGATCCTGATCCGCAGGCCCGCCCTCGATGCCGTCGGCGGATTCGCGGCGGGCAAGGCGTGCGAGGATCGGCGATTGGCGATCGATCTGCTTCGGTGTCACCGTGCCTTGATCCTGGACGTTTCGCTCGTCCGACAACGCCCCGGCCCGGCGCACTGGACCAATCCGGAGCGTCACCGCCAGGAGATGCTGGCCCTGATCGCCGACTACGACGACCTGTACGCCGAGTTGGACCCCACGGGCCGACTGAAGCGGCGTGCCCGAGCCAGGATGTACGAACGCAGCGGCATGCACTACCTCGAGAATGGGGATATCCGCACCGCTGCCCGAGACCTCCGCTGCGCCGCGCGGCTACAGCCGACCATGCCGAACCCATGGCGCGTACTTGCGAATGCCTGCCTCGGCCGATTAAAGGTAAGCATTTCGCAGGATGGCATGGGTAAACCGGCGGGGTGGCATGGGTTAGCGGAGCCGCGCTGAGCGGCGGAGCTTACCCGTGGGCATCCACTCCAGCGGTGTCCCCACGGGTAATGAAGCCCCGCCCATTCAGGGCGTGTCGTTCGTTACCCATGCCACCCCACCTGATCGCTAAACACGAACCATAGGCTGCGGGCGCGGCCAAGGATCGCGTGTGCGTATTTGCCGAAGCAGGTCCCGGCGGCTATACTTCCCGTAAATACGAATCCTCCCACAATACTGGAGAACCAGATGGACGAGACTTCAGATGCCGGCTGTGGCATCAAGGATCAGGTATCGAGCGTAATCGACCAGATTCGCCCTCGCCTTCAGGCGGACGGCGGAGACATCGAACTGATCGGTGTGGACGACCAGGGCGTGGTCAAGGTGCGTTTGCAGGGAGCGTGCGCGGGCTGTCCCGGCGCACAGATGACGCTCAAGATGGGCGTCGAGCGGATGCTCAAGGAGAACGTCCCGCAGGTGTCCGAGGTCGTCGCCGTGCCGTAGCGTCGAGTGTCGGCCCCTGGTGGCCCCACGCGGCCGAAATCAACCGATTCCGCCGTTTCGCCGCGACCCGCAGGGGAGCGCGCTCTCCACGCGCTCCCCTGTGGGTCGCGGCTAAACAGGGCGCCGGCCGCCGAAACTGTGACGGGCCCGAGCTGGAATGCCGCGAGATTTTCAGATTGACGCGCCGGGAGACTCAGGATAGGCTGCCCGTCGGTCGATGAATTGGTCGTCGCCACGCGAGGAACGTAACGATGGTCACAAACGTCGTCAACATATGCCGGACGCTGCTGCGGCCAATCCCCGCCGGCATCGGCATTATCAAGGAGGCCTCCTAGGCGACGCTTGATCGACCTGACACGAACATGCGAAAGCCCTGGAAGCCTGAGGTTTCCGGGGTTTTTTAATTGCATTCGGGTCATACGCAATGACTGACACACTCGCAAACCAGACGGGCTCGCCCGCGAACGAGCTTCCCGCTTCGACTCGGGTCGAGGCCTGGCGGCTCCTCGTCCTCGCCGGGCCGATGATCCTGACCATGGTCTCGCGTATGGCCATGGGGTTCATTGACTTCGCGATGGTCTCGCGCCTGGGCACCGAGGCGACCGCCGCCATCAGCCCGAGCACCATCCTGGTATTCACCGTCCTGTGTTTCGGGATGGGCCTGATGACGAGCATTCAGACGTTTGCCGCCCAGGCGCTCGGGCGGCGAGAACACCGACAGGCCGCCGCCTATGCCTGGCACGGGTTCTACGTCGCAGCGGTATTCGCCGTGATATCGCTGCCGGTTTCCCTGCTATCCGAGCCATTCTGGTCGCTGTTCGGCCATGCCCCCGAGGTGCTGGCCCTCGAGATCGCCTACTGCCGCACGGCATTCTGGTCCATGGGCCCGGCGATCCTGTGCATTGCCCTCGACAGCTTCTTCAACGGCGTGCAGAAGCCTCGGATCGCCCTGATTTCGGTACTGGTGTCACTGTTGTTCAACGTCGTGGCGAACTACTGCCTGATCTTCGGCAAGTTTGGCTTCCCCGCGTTGGGGATTCAGGGCGCGGCCATCGCCACCGTCATCGCGTGGAGCGTGCGCGCGGCGATGCTGACGATCGTCTTTATGTCTCGCAAGACCGACCGGGTCTTCCACACGCGATCCACGTGGCGATTCGACTCGGTCAAGATGAAAGGCATCGCCCGCGTCGGCGGGCCCGTGATCGTCCAATGGGTCCTCGACATCGGGGCGTGGTTCATCTTCCTGACGCTGATGATGAAGCAGTTTGGTACGACTGCTATGGCGGCGGCCGCCATCGGCCTGCAACTGATGCACGCGTCGTTCATGCCGGCGATCGGTATCGGCATCGGTGTCTGCTCGCTCGTGGGCCACGCGATCGGCGAACGAAAGCCCGATCTGGCCGCCCAGCGGGCACGCGTGGGCATGATGATCACAGGCATCTACATGGGGCTGATCGGCCTCGTGTTCCTGTTCGGCCGCACGATGCTGATGGGGTTGTTCTCGGACGACGCCGAGGTCATCCGCATGGGCGCCTGGGTCATGGTCTGGGCGGCCATCTTCCAGGTCTTCGACGCGGCGCAGATCACGTATAACAATGCCCTGCGCGGCGCGGGCGACACCAAGTGGCCGGCGATCCTCGTGGCGGGGCACTGCTGGATCGTGTTCATCCTGGGCGGCTATCTCGTTTCGAGGTTCCAGCCGGGCTGGGGGATTAACGGCCCCTGGATGATGTGCACGCTGTACATTATCCTGCTCGGAATCGCGCTCTGGCGGCGATTCAACCAGGGCGCGTGGCGGAAGATAGAACTGTTCAAGGATCAACCACCGGTCGGCGGATTTCCTGTTGGGGAACCGAATGGTGCTGGCGGTACGGCCATGGAGGAGTCGACGTCCGTGATGGCAGATGTCGGTGGTCCACAAGGGCCGGCGTCCGCGACCGACGGCACGTAGCGGCGGTCGCGTCGACAGGAACGAGTAAGAAGCTGCTTCAGAACTGCGGCACCGGCCCGTGAAGAAAGGCAAACGGATGTTCAGTGTATCATCCAATCCACCGGCGAGACGCCGGTGCCACATGTAGTTCTGAAACGCCTTCAACGCCCATGTCGGCCACGGGGGGCCGACGCTACAAGCAGTTTCTGGAGCTTGCGAATGTTCAAAGAAGTGCCCAGCCAATTCGATTTTCCCAAGGCGGAACGGGAGATCCTGTCGTTCTGGGAGGAGCACGACGTTTATCAGAAGACCGTCGACAGGAGCAAGGACGGCAAGCCGTTCGTCTTCTTCGAGGGTCCGCCGACCGCGAACGGCCTGCCGCACCCCGGCCACTGTCTGACGCGGGCGATCAAGGACCTGTTCCCGCGATACAAGACCATGACGGGACACCACTGTCTGCGCAAAGGCGGATGGGACACGCACGGGCTGCCCGTCGAGGTCGAGGTCTGCAAGGAACTCGGCATCCACTCGAAGGAGGAGATCGAGGCCTACGGGGTCGAGCCGTTCAACAAGAAGTGTCTCAAGTCGGTCTTTCGCTATACCAAGGAATGGGAAAACCTGACGCGGCGCATCGGCTTCTGGGTGAACCTGGACGAGGCGTATGTCACGTATCATCAAAGCTACATCGAGTCGGTGTGGTGGGCGCTCAAGACGTTGTTCGACGCGGGCCTGCTGTATCAGGGGCACAAGATCGTCTGGTGGTGGGCGCAGGGCGGCACGGCGCTGTCGGCCGGCGAGGTCGGGCAGGGCTACCGCGAGGTGGCCGATCCGAGCGTCTTCGTGCGGTTCCCACTGGTGAAAGACGAACGCTACGACGCCCTGATGGGGAGCATCGGCGTCCCGCCGGTACGAAACACCGACGAGCGACAAGACGGCGTTCTGAAACAACCGGTCACGACGGAACTCGACAAGCGGCGGCGGCTCCTTCCGCATTGGGAAATGGGTGGCGAGACCTATCTCCTCACGTTCAGCGTGCAAGCCGGATTGCTTTCGGAGGCGGAGCGGAAGCTGGTCTTGGACGCTTGCCGATTTTGGGATTCGCAACGGATCGAACTGCACGCCGCCGTCGTCATGCCCGATCACGTACACTTACTGTGCACGCCCATGGAGAAGAGCAAGGGCGAGTGGTGGTCCATTGCCGACTTGATGCACAGTATCAAAGGATATACGGCGAAGGAGATCAACCGTCACCGGGGGACCGAGGGCATCGTCTGGCAACGTGAGTATTTCGATCGCATCATTCGTAGCGAGAGTGATTACTGGGAGAAGTGGGATTACATCGTGACAAACCCCCAACGCCGCGGGTTGGGTGAGGAATACGCGTGGGTATGGGTCGAGGATGATCAGCGCGATTCCGACCGGCGGGACGCCGATGCTCCCCCTGTCTCCCTCCTCGTCTGGACAACGACGCCGTGGACGCTGCCGAGCAACATGTTCGCCGCGGTCCACGCGGATTTCGATTATGCGCTCGTGCATGACAAGGTCGACGACGAACGGCTGATCTTCGCCGAGGCCCTCGTGCCGCAGATCGCCAAGAAACTGAAGGCGACCGAGCGCTGGGAGATCGAACGGACGTTCAAGGGCTCCGAGTTGGTCGGCCTGCGATATCGTCCGCCGTTTGACTGCTATGCGACGCGTTCCGCAAAGGATTTCGCACCGAAGGCCGACGACACGCCGCTGGCGGACTATCAGGCGGCACTCGCCGGCGGCGGCCATCAGCACGCCTACTGGCGCGTCTTGAGCGCGGACTTCGTGACGCTCGATGCCGGGACGGGCCTGGTTCACCAGGCCCCCGCGTTCGGTGAAGTGGACTTCGACCTGTTCAAGGAGGACCAACGGCAATTCGAGGACGCGGCGGCCGTGCCGCTGCTGTGCTCGGTGGCTCCCAACGGCACGTTCACCGACGAATGCCCAACCTACCAGGGGCGGTGGGTCAAGGACTGCGACAAAGACATCTGCCGGGACATGAAGGACCGGGGCGTGCTCGTGTTTCAGGAGCAGTATCGCCATGACTATCCGTTCTGCTGGCGGGCCGAGGAAGACCCGCTGATCCAGTATCCGCGCAGAAGCTGGTTCATTCGGACGACGCAGTTCAAGGACGAAATGCTGGCGAACAACGAGGGGATCAACTGGCTACCCGATCACATCAAGGGCGGCCGGTTTGGGAAGTTCCTCGCGTCGAATGTGGATTGGTCGCTGTCACGCGAGCGGTACTGGGGCACGCCGCTGCCGATCTGGGTGTGCCAGGACGAGACGTGTGGGCACACCGAGGCGATCGACTGCTACGAGGCGGTCGTCGGCAAGCCCGGCGTCGAGGGGTTGGACGCCTGGGAAAACGCCAAACGGCAAAGCCCGGACTTGAGCGAACATCTGAAAGTACACAAGCCGTACATCGACGCGATCACGTACGACTGCCCGAAGTGCGATAGTGGCCGGATGAAGCGTGTGCCCGAGGTCATCGACTGCTGGTTCGACTCCGGCGCGATGCCGTTCGCGCAATGGGGCTATCCGCACCAGAATGCGGAGATGTTCAACAGCCAGTTTCCGGCGGATTTCATCTCGGAGGCGCTGGATCAGACACGCGGCTGGTTCTACTCGCTGACGGCCATCAGCGTGCTGCTGTTCGGTAAGAACGGCGTGGCACGTAAAAGCCTCCCGACCCCGCCAACGAGCAACTATCCGCAGCCGTTCAAGACGTGCATCGTGCTCGGCCTTCTGATGGGCGAGGACGGGCTGAAGATGTCGAAATCCAAGAAGAACTTCAAGGAGCCGCAGTACATCTTCGATCACGAGGGGGCCGACGCGATGCGCTGGTTGTTCCTCAGCGGGCAGACGCCGTGGACCAGCATTCGATTTCAGGAATCGACCATCGCCGAGGGCCAGCGAGAATTCCTGATCCGCCTGTACAACTGCTACAGCTTCTTCGTCATCTACGCCAACATCGACAAGTGGACGCCGGACCAGCAGCCAAGCGCGGATGTGCGGACGGAAATGGACCGTTGGATTCTGAGCGAGTTGAACCAGTGCTGCATGAATGTCTACGACAGGATGGAGGCCTACGACAACTACAACGCCGCCAAGGCGCTCGTCGAATTCGTCGACGCCCTGTCGAACTGGTACGTCCGGCGGAACCGTGAACGGTTCTGGAAATCCGATCTGGACGACGACAAGAAGGCCGCATACGCCACGTTGCACGAGTGCCTGGTGGTAGTGTCGAAGCTGATCGCCCCGTTCACGCCGTTCTTCGCCGAGTCGATCTACCAGAACCTCGTCCGCCAGCACGATCCGAAGGCAACGCAAAGCGTCCACCTGTGCAACTACCCGGTGACTGAGGCCACGAAGGATGCGGTTCAGGCGAAGATCGACGCCCGGCTTAACGAGGAAGTCGATCAGGTGCGGCGGTTGGTGTCTTGCGGCCGGGCGGCCCGTAGCGCGGCGAAGATCCGCGTGCGGCAGCCGTTGCGCGCGATCGAGCTGTACCACCGCGAGCCCGACGTCATCAAGACACACGAGGATCTGATCAAAGACGAACTGAATGTCAAACGCATCGAGTATGTGTCAGCGGCGGAGATCGACAAGTACGTCCATTACGAAGTCAAGCCGAATTTCAAAAAGATCGGGCCGAAACATGGACCGCTCGCGCCGAAGATCAAGGGCGCCCTGGCGAAGCACGACGATGTGGAATCGCTCGTCAAGTCGCTCGAGCAGAGTGGCAGGTGTATAGTCGAGGCGGCGGGGCAATCGGTCGAATTGGCCGCGGACGAAGTCTCCGTCGAGCTGCACGCCAAGGAAGGCTGGACGGCCGAACGGGTCCCGGGCTGCGGCATCCTCGTCCTGGACACACACATCACGAACGAACTCCGCGACGAGGGAACTGCCCGCGATCTGATCAACCAGATTCAGCAGGCCCGCAAGAAGCTCGACCTGCGGTATGAACAACGGATCGATCTGGCGATCATCGGCGGCGAGGACGTTCAGCGCGTCGTCAGTGGGTTCGGTGAATACATCATGGGCGAGACGCTGGCGCAGGCGGTCCTGAACCAACCGATCCCGAACGTAGAGCCTGTCCAGGCGAAGATCGAAGGCCACGACGTGGAAATCCACGTCAAGCCCCTGTAGGTTGCGGCCGATGCCCACGGATTGCGATCCGTGGGCTTTCACTAGATATCGTGTGTTTCTTCAACCATGTCAGACATCAACCCTTCGAGCAGCTAACAAACGGAAGGATCCATGCCCAAGTACACAGCGAAGACCGCCGACAAGCATGTTCTTTATCAGCAGTCCGTCCAGTCGCCGGAGGCGGAAGTCACCTTCATGGACCGTGTTTACAGGAAGCAGTACGACCGTCTGCCGTCGCGTTTCCGCGAGGATTTCTGCGGCACGGCCCTGATTTCCTGCGAATGGGTCAAGGCCAGGAAGGACAACCACGCCTACGGCATCGATCTGGATCAGCCGACGTTGGACTGGGGCATCAAACGAAACCTGGGCAGTCTGCCGCAAGAGGCGAAGGACCGCGTGCACCTATTCCATGATGACGTGCTCAACGTCACGAGCCCGAAGGTTCACGTGATCGGGGCGTTCAACTTCAGCTACTTCCTGTTCAAGACGTTCGACTCGCTCGTCGGGTATTTCAAGGTGGCGCGGAAGTCGCTCGCGACCGACGGCCTGTTCGTGCTCGACGCCTACGGCGGCTACGAAGCACAGCAGGAGATGGAGGAGGAGACCGAGTACGACGATTTCAGCTACGTGTGGGATCAAGCCGCGTACAATCCGGTGAATGACTACACCACGTGCCACATCCATTTCAAATTCCCCGATGGGACGATGATGAAGCGGGTATTCACCTATGACTGGCGTTTGTGGACGCTCGGGGGTATCCAGGATGCCCTGCTCGCGGCGGGCTTTGGAGCCACGGAAGTCTATTGGGAAGGCACCGACAAGGACGGCGAAGGCAATGGTGTATATCGCAGGTCGAAAAAGGCTGAGAATACGCCCGGCTGGAATGCCTACATCGTGGCCACGCCGTGATTCGGAGGGGCCGAGGGATCGAGGGGCAAACTGAGTGCCCCCCCGGCAGCAAGACCGGCTCGAGACGAGCCGGCTCAATGGGGTCCGCGACACTATCGGCGGGGCTGATCAGAGCCCCAAGCGTCAGCGCGGGGTCTCCGTGGACAGACCGTTGGTCTTCGGACCCACTCGCTTACGCTCGGGGCTCTGATCCGATACCTGACGCGGGTGATGTCACGCACTGCTTCGCCGTTTCGCGAGCCGCCGAATCTGTCATGGGGTCCATGACACAATCGGCGGCGGGGTGCCCCAGGCAGCGTGCCGGCCAGGGGCCGGGTAGGGGGGTATCCCGTGAGGCACGGGCGGACAACCCGCCAGTGGCACCCCGTGGGCCCGTAGGAGCGAAGCCGCCGTAACAGTCAAGGGCCCAC
>JAUVGW010000103.1 GCA_030593565.1 Phycisphaerae bacterium
GTTCTGGTAAAGCGTGGTCGGCCCCGCGAGGTACATCTCCAGTCGATCCACGACAGCGGAGTCCCCAGCCCCGGTAACAGGATCGAACACGAGTGGCAGGGGGCTACCCGACGTATCGTCCCAAAGCCGGAAGGTAACCTCGGGAAGGTCGCCGGCGACGAAGTAGGTTCCGCCGCCGCCCGTCTCTCCTAAGACGCTGACGATCTCGACAAACGGATTCGTGCCTTCCTGTGCGGGATCGGTCGGATGCTGGTGGACCGATTCCGCACTGTAAAGACCGCTGGTGTGGCAACCGGCGCAGGCTAGGTCGTTAGCGAAAACGTGAGGCATGCCGCTCGGATTCGTTCGGTACGCCGGATCCAGCAGGTCGTCCTGAATCAACGTGCCCTCGGCGGCGTAGCGCCCCGGAGGCAGGTCACACGTGCCGCCGCCGCCCTCGCAGTCCACGCCAGGGGCGGAGCACTCCTGACCGTCGAAAGTGCCGCCACTGCAGACTTCTTCGGGCAAGCTCTGGTCGAGGATCATCCCGTCGGTGAAGTCGAGATCGTCATGGCAGCTACCGCAGAACGATCGCGTGATGTTCGTGAAGATCTCGGGTCCCTGGACGGCAGTGCCGTGGCAGGCGTAACAGTCCATGACGCCGCTGGGCAGAATGGGGAATCCCACATCCGAGAAGTCAGCAGCGCCGTGACCCACTAGCTGGTACCTGTATGGATCGGCTCCGTCTGCCGTGGCCGCCACGTTTGGCAGGCCATGACCGCGGTGGATCTTGTGGATCATCACACCGAACTCGACTGTCGGACGGTTTGGCCCGGCCGAATCGTCTTCAGAACCTACGGTGTGGCATACAACACAGCCGGTGACCGCGTAGCGGTTGCTGCCGTGGATCTGGAGATCGTTGTGGCAGACGTTGCACGCGTCGCGAGTCACGAATTGTCGCGGATCGAGAACGAGCGCCGGGTCAACGGGGCCGGCATCCACGATGAAATCGAATGTGGCATCACCGGCCTTGCGGATGCTGCCGAAGACCCGCCGCGACTCGATTAGCACCGTGTAGGTACCGTCGACCAGATCAAGTCCGGTCATCTCGCCTTCGGTCAGGTCCAGAGAGTCGTTCTCCGGCGCCGCATAGACGCTGGGGAAGGGATCTACCGCGGTATAGGTGTACAAGCCGGTGCCGGCATCCTGGGCGAAATGCGCCAAATCGTCGTCACGCGGAATCACCCGCTGGTAGCTGAACGTCGGGCCGGAGACGTAGAAGCGAAGTCGGTTCAGATCCTCGATGAGGATCGTTTCCCCTTCTCCGTCCTCGATGGTGAAGTCTACCGTGAACGTACCGGCCGCTTGGCCCGGCACGACCGGAGCGCCACCATTGACATCAATGATGGTCACGACCGTAGGCCCGAACCCGGCCGGCCCATAGCGGAGTTCGGCATCCGGCACAGGATCACCCGTGACTGCCTCGTACGTCGCCTGTAACAGACCCACCGCGTAGGCGGTGTTGTGGACGCCAAGGCTGCCATCATTGTCGACATACTCGTAGTTCCACACGGCATCCTTCACGGTCTGGACGTACCCTGGCGGGTCATCCACGACACCGGTGAAGCTCCAGTATGGATAGTGGCCAAGATCCTCGGCGCCGGCAGCGACGACAGCAGCATGCACGAGGTCGAGCAGGCCTTGGATCTCATCTTGCACGCCGTCGGCCGTTCCGTTGCCGTCGTAGTCGGCATAGGCGGTACGGTTGTAATCGACCAGCGCCCCGGTGTTCCCGTGACACGCCGCCGAGTTACAGGCGTTTTCGACGTTGATGAACCCGTCGTCCGGATCGCCTTCCTCATGGAAGGTCATGTTGAACGTGTGCAGTCCGACCTTGTCCTCGCCCGGAACGGGAATCCCGTCGTGGTCATCGCCGTCCGTCGGATCCTCGGCCATGTGGCAGCCGACACAACCGACGAGTGACGAGTGAGCTGAGTTCTCCAGGGTCGCTCCGAAAGCGATGCCGTTGATTCCCGTCATCATCACGCCGCCGAGGGCGTAGTGCGGGGTGGAATGGCCGTCGTTGGGAATGTAACGGCCGTCGTGGCAAACCATGCAGGAGGCCGAGTCGCCGGCATCGACAACCGTGCCGCCCGGAAGCGTCACTTCACCATGTACGCGCAACTGATAGGGGTTCGTCGCGTTGTGTGGGTCGTGGCAGACGGCGCAGGAGTGAACCTGCATATCGGTCCGTCGATCATCCTCTAATACGCCTTCGGAGAAGTCGATGTAGCCAAGCCCCGAGTGGCAGTGCGCACATCCCTCGCGACCCTCGCCAACCGGATAAGTGAACGCCCGGCTTTCCTCGTCGGAGTGGCCAGCGCGCTGCCATTGTACGTATTGGTGATGACATTCACCGCAGACATCCGAGTCCATCGGCTCAAGCGGAGGCTGGCTCGCGGGCGCGTGGCCGGCGTGCTCCGATCCCGGACCGTGACAGCTCTCACATTGAACGCCCTCGAAATCAAGCGGCTCAGTTCCATCCACATACCCGCCAACGCCGAAACCGGTGGTGTGGCATTGCAGGCATTCTGGGTCGGTGCTAGTCGGTCCGGGCAGATTGTCGAACGCTGCCAGGTGCAGTGTGCCGCCCCACTCGGCAGATTCGCCCACATGGCAGTCGTCACAGGTACCGACACTCAAGTAGTCACCCGCCGCCAGCAGACCGATCCCCGGCTCGAATCCGTTGTGATGCTTGTGGCAATCGGTGCATGCACTCATGCTCTCGTCGTGAGGTACCATCAAGGCCAGGAAGTCGTCCGACGGCACCGGCGGAACCACGCTGTCGTCGAAGTAGGGGTGGCAGACATCGCAGAGGCCATACTCGTCCGCGTCAGGATCGACGAATCCGCCGTCACCGACGCCGATGGCGTTGTTGGTGAAACCGGTCTCGACCATGCCGCCTGCATAGAAGTTGATGTACCAGCTAAACATGCTCTCCTTGATAAGGCTGGCGTTGTCGCCGTTGGCGTGGGTATCGTGACAGTCGGTGCAATACTCGGGGCCGTGCTCCATCCCCAGGGCGTGATTGATCGGCGCCCCATCGCCGCGGTGGCACTCCATGCACAGGCCGCCGGTCTCGTTGGAGACTCGCATGAAGGGCTCACCCATTTCGTTGTTGTGCTGGTCGTGACATGTGGCACACTTGATCGTGCCATCGCCGAGCCCATCCGGGTTATCGAGGTAGCTCGCCATCAAGCCTCCGGCCGCCGGACCCACCGAGTGATACGTCGGGTTCACCGCCGCCACTCCCCAGGCATGTGAGTTGTTGGTGGGGTTGTTGGGGTAAAACGCGCTCCCCGTGGCCTGCCCGCCGCCCGTATGGCAGGAGTAGCAAAGGTTGGCCTGACCGTCCCATGTACCCGCGTGGGTTCCAGGTAGTCCGTAGTTGCCATGGCAACGGCCGCAGATCACGTCGGCCGTCATGTGCGGTGCATCCCACCCCGGAGGGGCAGTATCCCCGGCACTGGTGCCTTCGTAGATCGTCGTGGGCAGTTCAAGGAGTGCCTCCGGTTGCACTTCGTATAGCTCGACCGAGCCGGCGCCGTTGTTGGCGATGAACACCTTGTCCGGTTCCCCCGGAGCGGGATTCACATAATACGCGATGTCGCAGGGCGTCCGCAGGTCACCTGGGTCGGTTCCGTACTGTAGTATTTCCTCTTCGCCTATCTGGGCGTCCGTCTGGTCGAAGATCCGCATGGTGCCGAGAAGCGCATCGGTCACGTACAGATGTCCGTCGGGATCGAACGTTAGGCCAGCCGTGCGAGGCATCCAGGCCTCGGTATCGGTGCCCCCAACGTATCTCAACCGCTTTCCGAAGATTCGGAGCAACGTGCCTGAACTATCAAAAACCTGGACCCGGAAGTTGTCCTGGTCCGCCACGGCGACATCGCCGGTCGCATCGTCAATGGCAACCGAACTGGGATACTTGAATTCGCCGTCCCCCTCGCCGCGACCAAGTGTCGTCCAAAGCAATGCTTCCGTGTTGTCGAAGGCGTAGAGCAAGTCCGCCCCACTGTCCACCACGTAGATTTGCCCGGTGGTCCCGTCCACTGCAACGTCGGTCGGTTCATCGAAGACCACCACGCCAGCGCCCAGGAGGTGTTGCAGCGCGAACGAGCCGTCATACACTCCCACGGTGCCGTCGCGCAGTGACACGATGTAGTTGCCCGCGACCGGATGCACCGCCACGCCAACAGGGCCTTCCGGCACCGACCATGAGGCCGCGAAAAATCCATCAGTATCAAGGCGGACCACGGAGTTATCGGGAAGGTCCGTCACCAGAACGGTCCCGTCTGAATCGACGGCAAGGCGCGCCGGGTTGAGCGACGCGGGCCCCCTGGGGAGGGTGCTTTGCATGAGGATGAACCGGCCTCCGTGCGGTGGCTCTTGATCGAGCGGCGGCTGTTGATCCGGAGGCAGCGAGCCGTCCACAGGATCTGTAGACAGGTTGCCTGTGGATCCCGGATCGGCAGGCAACTCGGCCTGCTCGGGTAGCATGAGGTCGGACATGGGCACGCCCGCCAACGGAGAACCGACCGGATTCCCATCCGGAGTCCTGCTGTCGGGACATCCGACCAGCGACCCGCCCAGTATTACGCTCAGTGTCAGCAACCCCAGCCCCAAGGCGAAACGATTATGCCGTGAACTTCTCATCGCAGTCATACTCCAGATACCTCCGTCTATCGAGCCTCTCAGGGATCGTTGTTATTTGTCGTGACATCGAAGGCAGAGGGCACTGCCACTAATCGGAACACGCAGGAACTTGCCCAATCCGTTGTTGTGAGGATCGTGGCATGACGTGCATTCCACGCGTTCGACACTGCTGACCGTAACCAACTTGACCCCAACCAAGGTGCCGGCCGGCCGGTACCCGGCCTCGCCATCCGGGTAGGCGATCCCGATTGGATGGTCGTTTGTGAGATCGGTACCCAAGTTGGACGGGCGCCCGACGGGAATCTTGATATCATTGAAGTAACCGTCATTCCCGCCATAGTTGTCGATTGCCGTCACACCGTCGTGACAACTAAGGCACAGTTTGCTGGTCCCATCCAGCGTGCCCTGATCGCCATCTAGCGTGACGTACATGTCGAAGGCGCCATCCGTTTCTTCATGGTTCCAGAGAACCATTTTGATATCCGCGTCCTCGTCGGGATATGCGTTATGAGGGACGTGGCAGGGCAGGCAGATTCGATTCTGCGGCATTTGCACGCCCCATACATCCAGGTTGTTGAGATTGTGGGGTGTGTTCGCGATCTTGACCTGCTGGCCGAATGCCGGGCTGGCAAGACCGATGATACCGATCACAAAGATTGCTGCGATTGTCCGACTCATAATTCTCATCCTCGATACTCCTCCCCAGTTCTGTTGGCGACTGGAAACGCAAGTGCGAACCGCCGATTCCGCGTTCTTCCGATCAAGTGCTGTCAGCGTTCGCCACTTCTCGGAAATGTCCTTTTGTGTATTGGCTGCTTTCTGCCTCCTGATCCGCGCACCCTCCCCGTGGCGGTTGACCGCCTCCAAATGCACGCCCTACATGAGCGGGCGCATCAGGAGACGGGTATGCACCGCTATGGCGCAGATCACTCCTGATGGAGCTATTCACATAGCAAACAAAGCACGTTCCGTGCCAAGGAGTCTCGATCGGCGGTCAATCGAGATTGGATGCACGCTACGCCGGCGCAATCCACACGTTTCCAGGGGACTATGAGCTCTGGAATTCGATATGGCCTTTCTTACAGGAGAGAGGGGAAACAACCGCATTTCTCAAAGATGGGGGGAAGACCGCGAAGTAATTAAACACTTTTGTTAAAACCGGGTAGGGGGAACGGTCGAATGAAGCGTTCAATTGGCAGATCTACACCACTTCGGCCTGTAAGGGGAGACCGAGTTCGCGGATCTTGCGGTATAGCTTTTGGAGCGAGATCTCAAGCAGTTTTGAAGCTTGGTTTTTGTCGTATCCACAGTTCTCGAGCACCTGTCTGATCTGCTCGCGTTCAAATGTCCTGGTGGCCTTCGCGAGACCCTCCGGCGGGTTCTGCAGTTGGTCCGCTGTTGCGGACGGCCCCCGTTCGGGGCCGGCGCTGTCGTGGCTCGTTGCGGCCGCCCCAAAGGGTAGATCATCCGGCGTGATCTCACGGTCTTCGGCGAAGATCAGGGCTCGCTCGATGACGTTCTCCAGTTCGCGTATGTTGCCTCTCCAGGCCCGCCCCTTCAGGATCGCCAGGGCCTCCTCACGAATGCCCGAGCAGGCGCGGTTCATCTCCTTGTTGTACTTCCGGATGAAGTGATCAACAAGAAGCGGAATATCCCCGGGACGCTCGCCCAAACCAGGCAGTTGAAGTTTCACGACGTTGAGACGAAAGAGGAGGTCTTCACGGAATTTCCCCTCGCCGACAAGTTGGCCCAGATCCACATTGGTTGCCGAGACGATCCGCAGGTCGAATCGAATGGGGTGGCAGTCTCCCACCCGCGTCGCGGACTTCTCCTCAATCGCGCGCAGCAGAGATGCCTGAGCGCCGGGGCTCAGGTTGCTCATCTCGTCGAGAAACAGGGTGCCACCGTTGGCCGCTTCGAAAAAGCCGATCCTGTCGCGCACCGCGCCAGTAAAGGCGCCACGGCAGTGGCCAAACATCTCACTCTCGAACAGGCCCTCAGGAATACCGCCACAGTTCACTGGCACGAAACTGCCTTTTGAGGTAATGCCGGCTGCGTGGATGGCGCGAGCGATTAGCTCCTTGCCGGTTCCACTGTCGCCGACAATGAGAACGTTAGACCGCGTCTGGGCGATCTTTTCCACCAGACCGACAACGTTCTGAAGCCCATCGGCCTTTCCGACGATCTGATATCGCCCATTGTCCTGGCCGACCTTGGCCTGTAGCCGCCTGTTTTCGTGACGCAGATCACGCAGTTCGAGAAGGCGGTGAACCTTGAACATTAGGTCCTCGAACAGCAACGGTTTGGCGACGTAATCCGCCGCCCCGAGCTTCATTGCTTCCACTGCGGATTCGATGGTGGCGTATGCAGTGATGAGAATCACCGCCAGATTCGGATGGGCGCTGGTCGCCGCTTTCAGCAGCGCGATGCCATCGGTGCCCGGCATCTTGACGTCACTGATGAGCAGGTCGTAGTCTCGCCGGTTGAGAAGGCGGAGTGCTTCGGAGCCGTTTGCGACAGCCGTGACAGCCATTCCCTCGTCAGAGAGGACGCTCGTCAGCGAGTCCCGCAGGATGGCCTCATCATCCGCCAGCAGGATTCGTGGCTTGGCCGCGTTGGCATCGCACTTCATCGAGTTCTTCTCTCCTGCGACGGCGAACTCGCCGACGGCCCAAGAACCGTGCCTGATCAACCAGGGTGATGAGAGCGACCGCAACAGGCGATGCGGTCGTCGCAGACGCCCACGAATAGCCACCGCGGGCTATTGGCGTGTTTCATTGACCACTCAAGCAGCAACTGTTGGCGCTCTCACCCTCTCATGCTCACCCCCCACTCCCAGGACAAGCGATCAATAGAGAAAAACACCCCAGGACCAGCCTCTTACCGGCTGTTCCTCATCGGTCCGTCCTCGGTGTGGTCCTTTATGATTGTAGCATGACCCGCAGGCGTGATTCGGCATCATTCTCAAAATGGCACACACATGTCACGCAAGCCTTCCTCGATACGACCAGACACAACGAATTCCACGTCGGCGAGAGTGTGATAATCAGGGAAGTCGGCCTGTTTCGATATGGAGACATTACGCCATGGGGGCGTAACGCCGGCAAAGTGTTTCGATATCGCGACAGGCGACTCTTACAGTCTGTAGGTATTCTCTTACCTTCTGTAGGCGCCGGCGCAGACGTCACTATCCCGAATTCGGACAACCCCAGAGTGCCACGGTTGCACGTGAGTTCTTGCGGGTACGAGGCCAGAGACGGAATCACTGTCCCGCCATCGCTGGTGACTTGCCCACTTGCGGCGTGTCGAATCGTCAGGCGCCAGGTGCGGAAGCTGGCTTTTCAGCTTCGGAGCTCGCTTCGTCAGGTTCGGAGTCGGTCGGCTCGGGGAGGATACTGGCGTCCTCGATGATGACTGGGAAGAAGTAGCCTGAGCCGACGTCCTTGTCCATGGCGAGGGTACCCTCGACGATGACGACGGCTCCGGGCGCGGCGTAATCGGTCTTGGATGTGACCGTGATGTCGTTGGTGCCTTGCTCACCGGTACCGTCCTGGAGATGGATCCAGTTCTTGCCCATGATTCCCTTGTTGGCCTTGACGACAACGCCGCGGAGCTTGACGAGTTGAGAGGCGAGCTCGGTCTTCCGGGCAAAGAGCTCCCCAACGGTGTAGCCATCGGGGAGTTTGGGAATGTCACCAGGCTGAAGCGACGGGGAAGCGCCGGGTTTGGGCTGAGCGACCGCGGAGCCCATGCTCGGGTGGCCTGACGGCATGGCTTGGGGTGCGGTGGTGGTCGGTGCTTGTGACCCACCTTTCGTGACGACGACGGCGGCACTGACAAAGAAGATCTCATCGAAGGTACGATTGAGAGTCTTGCTTTGGAAGTTCCGCATGGGCATGGGTCCGGCGAGGCGGACGACGTCTCCGACCGCGACGTCCATCTTCCGGGCGGCAGCCCAATGGCGTCCCTGATCTGTATCGATGAGGAGATAGGTGTAGCTTGCGGCATCCATGGTCTCGAGGACGGTGCCTTGCAGCGTGCTTGGGGGGGGAGGGCTCGGGTTGGTCTTGCTGCTTGGCGTGGCCGGGGCGGTCTGCGGGATCGCCCGCGGCTCGGCCGACCTCTCAGTGGCTCGCCCGTCACCGTGCTCGGCGGCGGTGGTGGGCTTGTCGTCGTTCTTGCAGCCGACCTGCGGTGCGAGGAGAGAGATCAGGATGATGAGACGGCATGTGTTGGACATGGTGCGAAATCCCCGTTTTTGGTGTCCGAGCGCGGCGACCGGCACTCGGGATTCGTAGTTCCGATTGCATACGGTTTCTGCTGGGCGGTCGCGGGTCGCATTATAGCGGGGATGTTGTGCCTTGTCAGCGAGGGTGGGCGGCGACATCAGCGCCTGGGCGGGTGGTGAGCGCCTCTGCCAGGAGGGGAACACGGATGCCAGCAGGCGCTGGCCAGGAGGCACTGCTCAAGAACAGTGGCACATTATGGTATCTCCTCAGCAACCCGCAAAATCAAGTGTGATCTTGCACTAGTGCTTTGTCACGCCTAGATATGCGGGTTGGGTGGTACGGGCGTCTCGCCCGTGCAAGACCATGGCAACCCGATTTCGCACGGGCGGGACGCCCGTACCACCCGATGATTTAGGCGTGACAAAGCACTAGCACCCAAACAAGTATGCATCGATTGCGTCCCGTCTGTTGGATGAGCGCACAAGGTGGGAGCGGAGAACGGGTGTGCAAAACATCGCCGGGTGTCGCGCCTTACTCGGCGAGGGATGCATCATCCTGAACTTCTTCGCGGGTTAAGGCTATTCTTCCCCCACTCGCGGGATTACGCCTGCTTCATCAGAAGATGGCGTACTTCACCGTGACGTGGAGCGTACCGCTCTTTGTTGACCGCCTGGCCGCTCTTGATTACGGTTGGCCGATAGGGCGTAGCAGTGATATGACGACGTGGCTTCTGATCGCAGGCTGGCTTTGCTTTGCTGTTGTCGCATTGGCGGCAATGATCGTTGTGGCCACATCCTTGCTGGAGAAGAGGCGTCGTCCCGCGGCCATCGCGGTCCTGCTGTTTGTTCCAGCGCTAACGCTTTTCGCCGCCGTGCTCCTCATGGACTTTCCCGCCCAGCCATGGATCATCTTGAGCTTTCTTCTTGTGGGCGGCTTGGGTGCCGTGCTGGTTCTCGCGCCGATCGGCCAGAGCCGCCGGCTTCGTACCCCCGGACAACCCCAACGGATTGATGAACGCGACGCGATATTCCACCGGTTCTACCGCATCGAGCCGGGGACGCCGGAGTTCGATGCGTACTATCGCGCTCGCCCGGAAAAGATGGCCATCGACGAGAGGGTCCGGTCACTGCCGCACATGGGCCACCCCGGCACGCCAACGTATCACAGACTGGTCTCTCCCTTCCAAAATGCCGCTTCCGATGTTGTGAAGAAGATCACGCGCGATGTCGAATGGGACGCTGAGCCGCTTGAAGGCGCCCCCGTGCAGGCCACACCCGCGGAGTTCACGCGCCGGGTCAAGGGCTTCGCTCGCTACCTCGGTGCGGATCTGGTGGGCACAACGAAGCTGGACCCCACCCATGTGTATAGTCACATCGGTCGTTCACCTGGCGAATGGGGGGCGCCGATCGAACTGGATCATTCCCATGCCATCGCGATTGCAGTGGAAATGGACTTTGACATGGTGCGCCATGCGCCGGACAGCGCCACCACGACGGAGACGGCGTTCAAGTACTTCGAGTCGGCCAAGGTCGCCATGCTTGTAGCCCGATACATCAACATGCTCGGCTACGAAGCCAGACCTCACGTGGATGGCAATTACCGCGTCCTTTGCATCCCCATTGCGATTGATGCGGGACTGGGGGAGCTGGGCCGACTTGGATTGCTGGTGACACCGCAATTCGGCCCTCGCGTGCGTCTGTCAGTGGTCACAACCAACATGCCGCTGATTCAGGACGAGCCTGCTCCTTTTGGCGTCCAACACTTCTGTGGGTTCTGCAAGAAATGCGCCACCTGTTGTCCATCCGCAGCGGTGGACTCGGGTGAAAAGGCGGTCTGGAACGGCGTCGAGAAATATCAGACCGATCAAGAACGCTGCTATCGATTCTGGCGTGCTCAGGGCACGGACTGTGCTGTCTGCATGAAGGTCTGTCCGTATTCCCATCCGGATACGTTTCTGCACAACCTCGTACGTCGGATCCTATCCCGCAACGCGTTGGCGAGGCGCCTCGCGCTCTTGGCGGATGACGTCTTCTACGGACGGCGGCCGAACGCCCCTTCCGCACTCCCGAACTGGCACTCGACCGACTGAGCGGACTTCGGCCGTTGGCGTTGTCTCGGCCGCCTTCTCGCGACTGCGATTTTTCTGGTCGGTCCGGGCAGTGAGGGGGCTTCCTGCGAACAGGACTACGGTGGGGGCAACGTGGCGTAACCGATGGACACCGAGGACGTGAATGTAGTGAGGTCGGCTGGGATCAGGAAGGCGACCAGGTTGTCGCTGGCGGCGACGCCGGCGGCACGCAGGACGTTGAGCGAATCATCGGCGTCGTCGACCGGCAGGAAACCGGCCCCATCAACGCTGAGGTAAAGCCGCTCCTGCTCGTTGACCCCCACGGCGGTTTCACCGGCCACGAACAGGAACCGACCGTTGGCGGAAAGGCCCAGGGTGGCGCCGAAACCGACGCGTCCATCGTTGTCATTCGTGGCATTGACGAATGTCCCGGCGGGATCGATCAGACTGGTAACGTCGCTGGTGGACCCGCCCAATGCCCGGTTGACCACCGCAACGCCGCCGCCGTCGTCGGCGTTTTGCAGCGTGAAGTACGCAAAGCGATTGCTCTCCAGGACCAAGCCACGGTTCTCGCGGCCCGGATTGCGCGTGGGCTGCGAGAAAGTACCCGAGGTCGTGTCCAGCAAGGTGAAGTTGTCATCGTCGTCGAAGAAGGCCACGAAGTTGCCGTCGATCTGAACGTCGGACGTACCGGTGCCGCCCTGAAGAGCGCTTCGCGTGAACTGCATCGGGGCGACGTTGGGCGAGTTGACGTCGTAAAGATAGAACGTGTCGCCGCCACGGACCACGACCGTGCCGCCGACCGCATCGAGATCGATCGCCGCGGGAGTGTTGGTCGGATCAACGTCGAAGGGCGTGACGACAAACGCGTTGATGTTGCTGATGTCCACGAGCTTGATGAGCTTGCCGTCGCCGTCCTGGGTGGTGACGGAGGAGTTGACCGTGGCGATCAATGTGCCCTCGGTTTCCCACAGGTTTGGGCCGCCGGAGCCGCCCATGTTGATCGATGCCGAGGCGATGGCCCGGGCCTGCTCGGTAGTTGTGTCAAAAACAAATAGGCTGCCGCTGAACCCGTCACGGACGACCAGCTTCTTCCCGGCAAAGGCGAAGGCATTGCGGTCATGATCCATCCCCGCTGGAGCGGTAACCTCCTTGGCCACGGTCTGGCCGGCGCTGAGCCAAGCGAGGACGGTTCCGCCCTCGGCATCGAAGGCCAGGACGCCGTCGCCCACTGCGGGCCCGCGACCAGTGGTGGCCTCGACGTTGAGCTTGACGACAGTGAGAGCGATACTGCTGCCCTGGCCGCCACCTGATCCGCCGTCCGATCCGCCGTCCGATCCGTCGCCATTTCCACCCGTACCCACGTCGGTATCACAGGCGACGAGCAAGACCAGGCAGAGAACCGCGGCACACAGGGTTGATACGTACAGAAGTCGTTTGTTCATAATTGTCCTTCTCCGATCAAAGTAGTTGAGCAACAGGCGAGGCCCGGAAAGACCGCATTATGTTGATTGAGTACTGGGGCGTCAAGCGCAGTCCTGGTATGGGGTACTGGTACACTTTGGTGCCACGGGCGGATCGACCGCCGTGCCGGCACTGGCAGAAAGGTGCCAGTGGCACCTGCCAATCAAAGTGTACCAGACGCGTAGGGTGCGTCCCGGACGCACCTTCTACTGCCCGCGCCATGGGCCATCTCCTTGCGCCACTCTGTGGCTGGCTGGATCAGGGACATTCCCCAAAATCCCGAGAACGGGCCGGATTTTTTCTTTGCCCCCTGCGCCCCTTCTTCCGTGCTGTGGCGGGAGGGCCGCCGTTTGCAGCAAGATTTCTGCAAACCGCCGCAAATTGCCGCAAACACTTCGGACAATCGTGTCCGAACATGCTGCCGCATGTGTTGTTGCTCAACGAGTAACGTTGCTCAGCGCTCCGTTTGACAAGCTGGCAGAGGGCCGCCAACTGGCGGAAGGGACCGAGGGCACAGGAGATCAGGGGACCGAGGGGACGACGTGTGGAGGCGGGCGGGCACACTACCGGGTCCGAATCTCCTTGACCCTGGCCACCGGGCACGGCGATAATACGCCTCAGATCCCGCCGGGGTACCACTGCTCTGTGAGCAGTGCGTTAGGAAGGTAACGGTTCCACCGGATGCCACGCTCAACCACCACGGATGACACCCCGCACGGCCTCGGCCAAAATAATTTGAGAAAAACCCCGCGGCACTGCCATTGGGCATGACCTCGATGTTGAACACCCCTCCGTTTGCAGCAAAAAAAATGCCAACCGCCGCAAACCGGTGCAAACTTTTGGCCGCGGTCAAGACGAGGCGGCAGTCGGCCCTATTTCGGTTCTCGTCATATATGCTTGATCAGCGCTCCGCGAAAAAGCTGCCAGCGATCAACCGAGGAGGATCAAGCGGCGATCATTCGATGGACCCCGTAGCGAACGAGATAGGTGCGTCAAGACGCACCCTACGAACTCAGCGAGTGCGAACAATCACGGGGTTACGAATTGGCGCGGGCTGCACCGACAACCGCGTCATTGAAGCGGCGATTGGAAGCGCCTGCATAGCAGGTTGAGGGTCTGCCCGTGTCGCGGCGGCGTCATACAGCTCTGCCGCGAACGCGACGCGCTGTCGCGGATCGAAATCCATGCCGGGTGGATACGGCGCTATCTCCTCGTACGAGAGGTCGATCAACCATGTGTCGCCTTCGGCCTCCTTCTCATTTCCCGGTTTGTAGCGCGTCAGATTGTATCGTCGGTCGATGCATGGAAAACTCGCGTGCCCGCCGCGCGGCGCCGTAATTGCGCGCACATCGTGACCGGGACGAACACGGGGTATGATTTTGCGGCACGCCCATGTGGCGTGTGCAACTTCATTCACCGGTGGATCGGCAGAAACGACGAGCCGGAAGATTGGTTTGTCCGCTGTGGCGAGCCAATCGAGCGGGATCGGTATCTGAACGCGGACGATGTCACTCGGTGATTCGATGTACCCTTGCCACAGCAGGACTGCGGAACGGGCGGCGGGAGTAGCCAGCCTCGCGGCAGTCGCTCGTCCGTTTCCGAGAGTGCGATCGGCAAGTGCCTTGACTCGATCGTCGGACCATGATCGCTCCGCAACCAAAGTCAAGAACGCACGTGCTGTCACGGCGAACGGTTGCGTTCCGGGAAGACAGAAACGCTGCAATCCGTCCATTGTCAGCGCGGCTTCGCTGGCGAGAATCGGAGCAGCAAAGGAAGTCGCGGCACGATCCTCAGGTAAGCCTGCACCTGAAAATCCCCACACTCCAAGGCCCGGTGCATAATGGAAGGCGTCGTCTGCGTCGCCGCCTTCTGCGCCGAACGAAGGTACGGGCGCGCCGCACAATCCCGGACCGACGCGGGAAAATGGGCTGGGCCAGCCATCCTGGGCCAATCCGTTGGTGGAAACTCGGGGGGCGAAGGAACCGCAAACAAGCGTGTTGAATCCGCACGCCCATGGGCCAAGCGCCCATTTATCATCCTTGTAGTGGTTTGGGTATGCCGGATTTGGAATCACGCCTGGCCGCGAGTTTCCTGCAGCGACAACAACAATGGCGTCGGAGGCAAAGACGAAGTTGTCGAGATCCTGGAGCATAAGCCGCTTTTCGCGCCGTTCGACAGTGGCGAAAGCGCTCAGTGGGCGTTTGTCACCAATGCTCAGATTAAAGACACGCACATCGGGTGCCGCACCGTGAACACCGCGAATCGCGTCCATCACAATCTTGTCGTTCACGCGATCGTTACGCCCTGATCCGTCGGGGTAATCCGCGACGATGGCATCGTAATAGCTGCAACGCCCAGTAGAATGTACCAACTCGTCCAGGTCAGCGTGCTCTCCGAACACGACACGTGATGCCACGAACGCGCCGTGATCACCGACCGGTTGCCCCGGAGCGTCGGTCGGAACGAATCGACCACGACGATAGTCGGCGAGCTGTCGGTGGTCCGTCGGCACTCCCAGGTCCACAACTGCGACGCATGGTAGCGCGTGCGCATCAGGAGGGGGCGGAGGTGCAGCGATCTGCCGCGCCGGCCTCGCGCCGCCGCGCGATTTCCTCTTCCCCGCGGCGATGGAAAAAAGTGGCGAGTGAATCGCTTGCACTGAAAAGAAATCCCGGGCAATTTTTCGAACGGATTGTCGCGAGGCTTTTCCGCGAAACCAATGTCGGCCAGAGAAATCCGACCCTGTTCCCGTTAACTTTCCGCCGTCATGCGATGCGAGAAGGGCCGCGATGGCCCGAAGGACGCTATCAGCCTCGACGCGCGTCAATACTGGTTGAAGCTCAATAACGATGTCGCTGGATTCTCGCGGCTTCAGTGTCTTCAGCCAGTCGGCATCGACTCGAAGTTGAAGAGGGATCGTCCCGAACGAGTCGATCGTGACCCAACGTGCCTGCTCGCGCGCGCCCAGTTCTTCCAACGTTTCCGTGCGTTGAACGAGTTGGTCTATGCGTTCTGCCTGCGCGTGAACGACGGCGTCTCCGTCGTCAGTCACCTGCAGAAGATCCAGGCCGAGGCGGTCAAAGACACGAGCGTGTTGTCCACCGAAATCGGTCGCTTCCTTGAGGGTTCCCTCCGGGGCAATCTTCTTGTTAATGGAGCGTTTTTCAACCTCCGGCACAGGGTGCGCGATCACAAAAAACCGCTCATTTCTGAGCGGGTCGCGCGATGATCTCACGGTGTTGGCGACTTCCTTCAGGCTGTGAGAAATCCTCGACGCCTTCGCAGCCCAGGGAATGTCAGTGTACTGCGGTGCCCTGCCCCCTCCGCCCTTCTCACCTCGCGCGAGTTCATGCTTCTCGTTGAGAAAGAAGGTGCGGGGCTTTACTTGTCTCTTGGCCGGCGGCATAGGGTGATCTCAAACGTCGCGGAGAGCCTGGCGGCGGACCTCAGCAATGGCGATCTGCTCCGCTCCGGCAAAGCTATCGGCCTTACTGGCTTTCCTGGTTACGGCGGCGCTAATTTTGCTTTTTTTTGCGGCGGCCACTCGCCTGGCAAACCCTATTAGC
>JAUVGW010000388.1 GCA_030593565.1 Phycisphaerae bacterium
TACCAAGTCGATCGAGCCCCCAACGGGGGCGACGGAAACTGGGCGCTGGAGTTCATTCGGAATGCCCATAAATGAATGCGGTTCCGTCACCCCCGTTGGGGGTTCAGATGCAAGTATGCATCGAACCCAGGGCTCGCTGCGTTTCGCCCTGGGCTCTATTCCGCCACCCCCTTCGGGGGTTCATGCGTGTCCGTCGGAGGTTTATTCGATCGCCCATCGCTACGCCGCCTAAACTGTCATGGACCCCACGCAGCGCGGCTCCCGGTCGCAGCCAAAGTGTGGCACAGGCGTCTCGCCTGTGACCCCACCGGCGAGACGCCGGTGCCACAGCTTTCTTCGCGCTTGGCAGCATGAAATGCGTGCCAGAAAAACAAGATAATGCCGGCTTGCCATACAGAGAGAGGGAGTGTCAGCCGTTCGGAAGGTCTGGCCGCTCCTGGGATCCGCTTTCAGCCGTATCGCGGTCCGCGGGCGCCGTGCCGGCGGGATTGGCTGGATCGGCGGGAGTCGGACCGGGGGCGGGCTGTGTGGCCGGCTGATCGTCCGAGGACTCGCCCCCACGGGACTGGGCGGGTTTGCCGTCGACCGGGCCGTGCGGGTCGGCGTTGATCGGGCGGCCGAATTCCTGCACCCAGTAGACGCCCAACTGGCCGCCTTGCTTGATCGTGATACCGATCTCCGTGAAAGCGGGATCGAGGATATTGGCTCGATGGATGGGTGACAACATCCAGTCAGCCATGACTTCGTGGATGCTGGCCTGCCCGGCGGCGAGGTTCTCGCCGACCTTGCGATAGGCGTACGCGAAGCTCAGTGCCCGGCTGGCGACATTTGAGCCGTCGTGGGGGTCTTCGTGGTTGAAGAAGCCGCTGTCGATCATGCGGCAGGCCCAGAAATCGGCGACCTGCGTCAGCGTCGGATCAAGCCGCAGCCGACGGAGGCCATGCTTGGCACGGGTCTCGTTTACTGCTTCGAGCATGGCTCGGACAAGCGCTTGCTCGTTGGGGAGATCGGCGCAGGGATCGCAGGAGGCGGATTTGGCTTCGGCAGCCTTGTCGGGCATCACGGTGGGCGCCCCGAAGGAAAACCCATCTTCACCCTGACACCCCACCATCAGCGTTGCCGCCAACAAAGCGAAACCGACGAGATAGGGCGTCACGACTCGTTCAATCACAATAAGCTCCCCAGGGAGCCGCCGCGTCACAGCGCCGGCCTCGGGCACGCTGCCGGGCGAATCCTCCAGCCCACTACTCCACTGTATCCAGTCTATCGGCCTGAGACAACCTTGGCTCACGCGGAAAAACGCGACCCCGCGCGATCCGTTATGGCTTCTTGCCGTGCGGATTCGTGGGAATGGGGACAGGTTTCCGGCTCCGCCCGTCACGACCTGCGGTGTCCTTCGTCCGGCATCATTCCGCCGATAACCAGACATACGCGGTTCTTGGGAGCAGGTTCGGGAAAATGGACGCGCGGATGTCATTGTCGGATCATACAATGCCCGCAGACTGAGACGGCCGATCGCGGGTACGCGCTCGGCATGATGCCGGCGGTGGGCCTTTCTCGCTGTTGGGTGCTGCTGGCAGCTTGTTGCCGGTGTGCTTGGGCGGGCAGGCCACCTGTGGAATTCAAGCTATGGCGGATTGAATGCAACTGTAGCGTCCGACCCCCGTGTCGGACGTCGAAAGCTATTGACGCTTTCGGCCGACAGGGGCGTCGGCCGCTACGTTTGGAATAAACGCGCTCTAGCCTATAGCCGTGATGCCACACCATGAAACGCGCGGAGCCATGACAGCAGATCAGACGCAGGCAAGCCGGATCCGAATGGTCGAGGAGCAAATCGCCAGCCGCGGTGTGCGTGATTCACGCGTGCTCGATGCGATGAAGGCCGTTCATCGGGAACGCTTCCTGCCGCCCGACCAAGTCGCCTACGCCTACCATGACCGCGCTCTGCCGGTCGGGCAGGGGCAAACGATATCCCAACCCTATATCGTCGCCCTGATGACGGAACTGCTGCGCATCGAGGCGAGCCACCGCGTGCTCGAAATCGGGACGGGCACGGGCTATCAAACCGCGGTGCTCGCGATGTTGGCGGAGCATGTCCATACGGTCGAACGACTCGATGTCCTGTCGGCGGCGGCTCAGCATCGCCTCGGTGCGCTGGGCCACGACAACGTGTCGTATCGCATCGGCGACGGGAGCGTCGGGTGGGCCGAGGCGGCTCCATTTGATCGAATCATCGTGACGGCCGCGGCGCCCACGATCAGCACCGAACTGACCGACCAACTTGCCGAAGGCGGGCGGCTCGTCATCCCGGTCGGGGATGCGGAAACACAGCGTTTGACCGTGGTCGAACGACACGATGGAAAAACAGTGGAAAGGCCCTCGATTGCCGTTCGCTTCGTGAAATTGATCGGCGAGTCAGGCTTTCCGAGTTGAACCCCTGCGCGGCCCTGGATCATCCGTAGCACCTCCCGGGCAGCGTGGAATCGCACCGTCTCGGCTCAACGACCAGCTATTTTGAGAAGGCCATCGACGATCAACACCTTCAAGCCGGCCATTACGAGGGCCACCTGGTATAGCCGGATGAAAGCCTGCGGTGACAGGCCGTGGAGTAGCCGCCGTCCCAGGAGCGTGCCGATCACCACGGCGGCCGCCATCGCGACGAGCAGCTTCGAGAATTGAGCGAACTCGATCGTTCCGAGCAGGGCGAAGATCGGGATCTTCAGCAGGTGCATCCCCGCTTGGCAGACGGCCTTCGTGGCGATGAGCCGTTCCTTGACGAAGTTTCGTCGGGCGAAATGCGGTGCGATCATCGGGCCGATCGCCCCGACGACGATCCCGCCCGCCCCGGCGACGAATCCAAGTGCCGCGAAGCCGTGATGCGTCTTGTCGTTCGGTGTTTTTTTTCGTTTTGGAAGGAGGACGGCGGCCAGGATGTAAACGCCGATCAGAATCTTGAGGTACGGCTCCGTCCCGCCGGGTTGTCCGACGAACCACAGGAGGACGCCAGCGATGACAGCGCCTGGGACGGCCCCGGCTGTGAACGTCGCCACGGTGCGCCAATCGACGTTCTTCCGAAACACGATAACGCGTGAGCCGTTGCTGACGAATTGGACCGCGGCGTGCAGCGGAACGAGTTCGCCGTGGGCGAGGAAACAGGACATCGTCGCCAGGAGGAGGATACCCCCACCCATTCCGATGATGCCGCTGAGAGTGGCCGCCAGAAAGGCGGCGATGGTGAGTATGATGATGATGGCCATGCCCGGAGCACTATAGCCGGTTGGAGACAAGCGGACGAGTAGATCGCCCGTTTTTCGGTCGACGGCGGCAGTCCAGTATCCAGATCATTCAGCGGAGGATGAGCCAGACGATCACCGCGACAAGAACGCCGATTGGCAACAGGACCGCCAAGGGCGCTCCGATCGGCCAGCGGAAGCGATACAGCTTTGCCAGGTGCTGGAGATAGAGGAGCTGCTGCCCGAGGTCCAGTTTGCTTTCGCCGTGGAGCCGATCCGAGAATTCGATCGGGACCTCCGCGATGTTCCGGCATCGCGCCTTGATCATGATTTCGAGGGCGATCTTGTAGCCGATCGGGCTGAGCCCCGCCTGTTTGGCGCGGTCGAGGATGCTCCGGCGCAGGCAAAAGAAACCGGCCATCGGGTCGCGCGCGCGCGTCAGCGGTCTGGCCAGCCAGGTTGCGCCGAGCGAATTGATCTTGCGCATGAACCCCCAGTCGTCCTTGGTCGAGCCGCCTGCCGCATAGCGGGAGCCGATGCAGAATTCGGCGGTGTTGCCTGCGACGGGTGCGATGACATCCGGCACCGACTCAGGCGGGTGCGACAGATCGGCATCCATGCAGAGTAGGATATCGTGTTTCGCCTCCATGAAGCCGCGCACGACGGCGGACGACAGGCCTCGCTCGTCGGTGCGAGTGATCAGCCGGATGTCGTGGGTCTCCGCGAGCTGGTTGACGGCATCGTCGGTGCCGTCACGGCTGTCGTCGTCGACGATGATCATCTCGGCGGGAATGTCGGCCTTGCCAAGCGCGGCAAACACACGTTCCGCGAGGACGGGGATATTCTGGGCTTCCTTGTAGGTGGGAACGATGATGGAGAGGGCTTCCTTTGGCATTGCGTCGATACGTGCTTTATCGGCCGAACGTCCAGGATGATTGACCTAACAAGGATGAAAGATGAAGGATGAACACGGTCCTTCCGCCTTCCGCCTTCATCCTTCATCTTTCCCTGGTGAATCATCCGGACTATTGGGTGTACGTCAACTTAGTAGGTAGCGGGGTGGCATGGGTAACGAAGGAGGTAGTGTCAAGTCCTGTGTAAATTGCCGAGGGTCATCCTTCACGATTCTCATGCGGCGTTGTTCTTGGTCTTCGCGTTTGGCTGCGGCAGCGGGACCGTCCCGCATAGGTGGGCGGATTTGAGACGACGCCAGTTCTGTTGCAGCCTCATCATCACCTGGTGAACCAAACACACGCCGCTCTTGGTCTTCTTGAAACGCTTCGCCGCATTCGTTCGCAGACGGACTGATGCAAACGGCGACTCCACCACGTTCGTCGTTCGCAGGTGCGGCCAGTGAGCCTCTGGGAATGCGTAGAACGTCAGACAGCGATC
>JAUVGW010000147.1 GCA_030593565.1 Phycisphaerae bacterium
AACTCCAGCGCCCAGTTTCCGTCGCCCCCGTTGGGGGCTCGATCGACTTGGTACGTTATCCCAGGGCTCGCTGCGCTTCGCCCTGGGCTTTACTCCGTCGCCCGCTTCGCGGGCTGAAACCCCCGTCCGCCACACTCTAAAACCGCCTAAACTGTCATGGACCCCGCCCGACCTGTCGCGGCAATCGCAAGAATGGCAGGTGTAGCGGCCAAACCGTGCTCCCCTGCGAACAACCGGAACGGAGCACGTCAAACCGGACCGCGATCCGACTGGTGGACGTACTGGCGGAAAAGGGGCTCAAGGCGGTGCAGCACCCTTCGCAACAACGCAGTCTTCGTCGATGGGTGACGCGACGGTGACACCGAAGAAGAGCCAATGTTTACAGGGCAAATCAGCGCACAGAGATGCAAGAAATTGCACGGGAGCGGATGGGAATCGAACCCACCAGGCACTGCGAAACAGCGCCTCGACGGCTTTGAAGACCGCGGAGCCCACCAGGAACCCTGACGCTCCCAATCATCGAACGGATCGTCCGACGAGATTACGAACCATTCTACACGGCCGATGAAAACGCCGCAAACCACGAGTCGAGACGACACGCACGACGCATGTAGATGCCGTCAATGACGGATGCCGGCGCAGACCATTACGGATGCAGGAGCCGGCCTTCCATGCCGCCGGCGATCGGCACGATCGTGCCTGTCAGGTGGCCTGCCACCGCATCCGACGACAGGAAAACGATCATCGAGGCGATATCCTCGGGCTTGGCGATCTCCCGTAGCGGGCGCGTTGCCGTGGCCTGTCGCACGCATTCTGGATCGGCCATCTGATCCGCGGCCATGGGCGTGTCTGTCCAGCCGGGACAGACACAATTCACCCGGCCGCGCGGCGCGAGATGTACGATCTCATTCTTCAGGGTCAGCGTCAGTCCATGCGCCATCGCCGCCTTGCTGGCGGCGTAGTCGGCGTGGTCGGCCTCGCCAAACAGTCCGGCCGTCGACGCGACCAGAACGATCGACGCCGCGTCGCGGGGCGCGGCCGCAAGGTGTCGCATGAATGCGCGGCAGGTGAAAAACGCGCTATTCAAATTGGCGGCAAGCGTTTGGCACCACTGGTCCGTGGTCATCTTGTGCAGCGGGGCCGGCGGGACGAACCACATGCCGGCATTGACGACGATAGCGTCAATTCGGGGAAATACCTGCAAGGCCTGCGCGAACATGGCGTCCGTCTGTTGGTCGTCGCTGAGGTCGGCCTGTACGACGGTCGTTTGCACGCTGAGTCGGCCGGCCAACTCGTCGGCCGATGTCCGATTGCGATGACAGTGCAGCACGAGGTTCGCGCCTTCGTCGTCGAAGGCCGCGGCGGTTGCGCGTCCGATACCCCCGGACGCGCCCGTGATCAGGACACACTTGTCGTTCAAGGCCGTGTTCATGCCGTGCCTCCTTGGCCCGTAGATTCGGCGGTGGAGTCGGTCGCGGGGCGCGACGGCTCCGTGCATAGCCATCGGCATAAACGCGACAGGCCTACACCAATGGCGATGATCAAGATGCCGTCCACGGTCCAGCGCAGGCGTGTCAGCGGGATAAACGCAACGGCCACGAGCAGTTGTGAGGCGAACAAGCCGATCAGCAGCCCTCGAGCGTTCGGCTTGCCTCCGCCGATCAACAGCAGGGCGGCCAGGCCGATCGGCACGACGTACGGCGGTGTCGTCCAGGGCTGCTGCGTTTCCTGCAGCATGAAGAGCCAGTAGAGCAGGCACGGGGGCAGCGCTATCAACGCCGTCACGTACACAGCCCGGCGTCGGTCCGTCAGTCGTCTGGTTCGCCAACGCCGCCAACCACAGGCGGCGATCGTACCGAGGGCGAGGAGCGGCAACGAGGGCGCCGACGTCGCAACGCAAGAGCGGAGCCAGACGAGGAGCTTTCGTCCGGTATTGGCAAGAGTTTGCCCCGGATTCGCAGTGACGAAATCCAGTCCCCGATAAAAGAGCCGTCGATCGGCCTCGACTTCGCTAAGTCCTTCCCGGGCTCGCAAGCGATCGAATGCCCCGTAGTCCGTGCCGGCCCCGAGGTTTGGATGACGAGCGTAGTCGGGATTGTGTCCAAGGTAGAAGTTCAAGCCGCCGCTTGTTGACAGCGTGAAGGCGCCGAGGACATGGTTGTTACGCACGCCCCACCAACAGGCGCATACGAGGGCCGGCACAAGGACGAGCGCAACACGGCCGCCGCGATGCATCGCCGTCCCGCGACGACAGGCGGCGTCTACCGCAAATGGCACGATGAACAAGAGGGCGTTTGCCCGCGTTAGGACGGCCAAGCCCATCAGCAGAGAGACGCCGAGGAGCCCCGCCCATTTGCCCACTCCTGAACGAGTCCGAAGGCCGGCCGTCACGTAGAGAAACACAGCGAAGGCAAGCAGAAAAATCAGAAGCGTCTCGGTCAACAGTTCCATCTGTAAGAAACGAAAGGGTGAGTACAACGCCGCGATCGTTCCGACAATCCAACCGGCCCGTCCGTCGGCCAGACGCTCCGCAGTCAGCGCGAGGAGGATGGTGGCGCACCAGGCCAGAAAGGTCTGATAGGCCAGAATACTATTCTGCCACAAGGCTTGGTCCACCCATTTGCAGACGACCGCGATCAATGTGGGGTACAGTGGCATGCGTTTCGCCACTTCGCCACCGATCTGGTGTACCTCGCCGGAGGGTAGGCGGAGTTCGCCGGAGGGCAGTCGGAGTTCGCCGGCCTGAGCCAGACTGATACCCAGGTGGACGTACTCCGCCTCGTCCGGCGACAGTGATGTCTTCTGGTGCGCAAGGTAGAATATGCCGTGTGTGAGGGCCGCCAATACGCAGACGAATACCAGCCAGTGACGCTTGCCGTTGGTTGTTGTGTTATCGCCCGCCGTCAATGTTCCGCCCAGGTTGTCCTAATACAGCTAATTCTGAAGATCTTTGCGGCTCGCGGAGAAAACTGTGGCACAGGCCGGGGTGGCACGGACAAGGATCGCCTGTGAGATGGCTGCGATCCAAAAGAACAAGCTTCAAAGGCGATCCTTGTCCGTGTTCCGTTGCCGTTGGTTGCATCGAGCGTCCACGGACAAGCTCCGTTTCCCGGTTCGTCGGACGTGCGCTTGTATTGGACACCATCTACTGAATCAACGTGACCTTGTCTTATACGCTTGTCCGTGCCACCCACGTGGGTTGCCACACATGCTCCGGGTTTTCCGATCGTATCCGCACAAGCCTTGGCGCCGGTGCCACAGCAATGGTCCTGATCTACATCGGGGATGTCAGTCTCCCGTCTTGACCGCTACCCGTTGCGCGGCCTCGAAGTCGCGTCGTAGGCCCGGTCGCCCGTCCTCGAAGACGACGAGACTGTTGCCGCCGTAGAACATCAAGACGCCGGTCTTCTTCAGGTCCGCCGCGCTGTTGCCGTAGTACAGGCAAATCACCGCGCCGGGATCGTGCGGGTTGCGTACGCAGCACAGCACCTCCTGTGTGGGTTTGTCGTATCGCTGCTCGTCGATGGAGAAGAACCCATCGCCGAAGCCGATCGGTTTGTCTTTCAAGATGTCCTGCACGGCAGGCGCCAGACACGCCTTGCCGAGCACAAGGGCGTGCCCTTTCTTGAAGTCCGCCGGCTTCAGGGTTGCGTCGTCGACTCTCCGGACGGCCGTGTCCTCGGCTTCTTCGTAGCGTTCCTCGAGGCGTTCGGCCACAGTCGCGTATGCCCCGCCGTCCTGCTTCGACTGGACGATCAGGAGGTCCATCGACTTGCCGATCCCCGAGATCGTCGGCATCAGCTCGCCCGGCGGCACCCGGCGAAGAATGCGAAACTCGGGATCAAGCTCGACAGCCTCCGGCGGGATTAGGCATTTCGGCGTGGCGACCTGCGCGGGACGATCGATGACGACCGTTTCATCCACCGCTCCGTCTTCATACACCAGGCGAAGCGGCACCGTGATATCGATTACGTGCTCGCCCTGCTGTAGCAGCGTGATTTCCACCCGGCGAGCCCGCTCGTCGTGGCGGGCCTCGTCGATCACGATTTCCGCAATGCCTATGCCGCGCACCCATTGATCGAAAAACTGCCCCAACGGCCGATGGCTTTCCACCTCGGCCGCGCGCTGTATGTCCTTCCAGGTCGTCGGCTTGCCCGTTCTTTCCGTCGTCAGCCGCCGCAGGGCTCGCCACATCGCATCCTGGCCGATCGTGTCGGCCAGCATCGCGAAGACCATCGCGCCTTTGTTGTAGCCGATGAGCCGGTTCGGGCCGTCATCCTTTCCGAAGTTCCCCAACGGCTTGTCGTCCTCCGGGCCTAGCCGGCTCAATCCATAGCACGCGTTGCGGCGGTACGCCCGCGCCTTGTCGGGCCGGCCTTCCAGGACGTGGCGCATGTAGTTGGCACAATAGCTCGTCAGCGCCTCGCACCAGTTGCCGTCCAGCGACGACACGTAGACGCCGTTGCCCCACCAATTGTGCAGCATCTCGTGGTCCAGCAAACCCGGCCGCAAGACCAGGCCCGGCCTGGCAAAAACCTTCGCATCGATCACGGTGAACCCGGGGAAGGCAAAGCCCGAACTGAAGAAGTTTTCGACCAGCGTGAACTCGCTAAACGGGTAGGCCCCGATCAAGGGCTGATACAGCTTCAGGTAGGACGTGATGGCATCCAGAAGGCTCGGGGCCTGACGCGCGGTCGCCTCGCCGAGGTGCACGCTGACCAGGACGTCGCCGACCTGCTTCTGAAAGACCTGATGCGTGCCGCCGACCAGCGCCATGCCCTGCAATGCGAATGGTGATCGCCACGTGGTCCGCTCGCCGCGGGGCGCGTCGAGCTTCGCGCCGTCCCGGTTGCCGCAGGCGACCAGAACCATGCCTGGCACGTCTGACACCGTGACCTCAAACATCGTCAACGGAGATTCCTGTGTCGGTTCGGCCTCGTCGCGCTCATAAGGCCGCGGGTACCACGCGCCGTTGTCGCCCAAATAGATGCCGTCTTCACCCACGTGTGCCCGCATCTCGAAGTTGTGGATTTCGCCCGCCTTCTCCCCGGCCTGCACATCCTGGAACAGGGTGCCGCCATAGCAGATGGCGAGATCGCCGGGAGACCCATCCGCCATCGACCAATCCAATTCGTACAAAGCGGGCGACGGGCCTTCGGTTTCCTTGTCGGCATCGTTTCCTTCACCGCCGGATGTCGGCGCGGCGTCGGGCAGTCGTCGAAACGCCACCGCATTGCCGCCCGACGTTACACTGTCAATGCCCAAATCGCGGTGCAATTCCAGCAGCAGCTTTGCGCCGGTTGCCCGCGCTGATTTGTCCCTCAACGTCATCGTGAGCGCGGCCGTTGCCTCCAATCGGTGGGTGGCGGGCTCAAGCGACACATCGAGCTTGCACTGTTCAAGGGCATATGGCGAAGACGGTCGCCCCGGGCATCGCGCCCCGCTTGTTCGGATGTTCGACGAGTCCGCTGCGCAGCCACTCAGAACAGCGAAACCGGCCACAACGACACATCGGCGTACGAATAATCCCACGGCAACTCCTTCACACTGGTGCATTGCCACTGATATGGTGCCTCAGATACGTAACAACCTTGACGGACGTCGACGGACGTTACAACTCGGCTTGCCGTTTGGCGTCCAACGCCTTCCGCAGTGCATCCACCTCGGCTTCGAGGCGTTTGACCTGCTTATGCATCTCGGGCAGCCGTTCCACCAACGCGAACGACCGCATGGCGTTCTTGATCGGTGTCGCAGGCTGACCGGCGACACGTGTTCCCGGTTCCACGTCCCTCATCACACCGGCCATCGCCGCCAATTGCGCGTTATCTCCGATCGTCAGGTGGCCCGCCACGCCGACCTTGCCCGCCATCGTCACGTGGTGGCCGACCGTCACCGAGCCCGCCACGCCCACCTGCGCGACGAACATACAGTCCTCGCCGATTTTCGTGCCATGGCCGATGGCGATCAGGTTGCTGAACTTCGTGCCGGCTGCGACAAAGGTCCGCCCGAGCGTTGCCCGATCGATCGAACAGTTCGAGCCGATCTCGACATCGTCGCCGATTTCGGCGATGCCGATCTGCGGAATCTTGCGCCACTTGCCCTTGACGGGGGCATACCCGAGGCCGTCCTCGCCGATGACCGTACCCGCGTGGATCGTCACCCGGTTGCCCAAGATCGATCCGTCGTACAGCACAACATTGGGATACAGCACGCAATCGTCGCCCAGCCGGCAACGCTCGGAGATGTGGCATCCGGGATAGACCACGACGTTCCGTCCGATCGTCACATCCGCCGCAATCGTGACGCCGTGGAAGATGTTTGCACCTTCGCCGATCCGGGCGCTCGGATCGATGACCGCGCGCTCGTCAAGACCGATGCTCCGGTGTTTGCGATGGCCGTGAACGTGGACGATGACCATCGTGACGGCGGCATAGGGATCCGACGCCCGCAAGACGGTCATGCCGTCCGGGACGGGCTGGTCGTCCGCGACAATCACCGCACCGGCCGATGTGGTTTGAAGCGCACTTTCATACTTGGCGTTGGCCAGGAAGCTGATCTCGCTCGGGCCGGCGTCTTCCAGGGTGGCGACACCCGTCACCTCGCGCGTCGAATCCCCCTCCACCTTGCAGGGCAAGCCCTGCCCTGAGACATGCTTCGCCAGATCATCGAGCTTATGGATCATGCGTTCCTTCCTGCCGATCGGCGCCCCCATGCGGATGACCGCCTGGAGGTCGGGCGAATCGTATGATCCGTAACGGACACTGTCAAATCCCACAACCTTCGATCACAACGCGGGTTGGAGCCCCGATCTGTCGATAGAATGATACGGTTTCCGAACTCGACGGCCGCGCAGCCGATGGTCCTGCATGAACGCCAGACGTCGCCGCTGCGACGTGGATCGAACGGAATCATGACAGACGCGACGCCCCAACCGAACGGACCCGCGCGGCGGGAAGCGATCGCCCCAGATACGAGGCGCCCGGGCGCTCCTCTCCGCGCGACCCCCGTGAGTACCACACCAGCGACACGATCGGGGTGGGTGGCCCGCCTGTGGTTCGCAACGCCCGATTGGGTCTTCCGCGTGATGGGAGCCGGGTTCTTCTTTACGTATCTCGCCACGAGGCTTCCCGAGTACTCGGACGGGTTTTGGCAAGCCTGCGGCTGGTATCGGTTTGCCGGCGGCTTCACGCTGTACTTCCCATACCGGGCCCTGGTCGACATCACGTATTTGCTGATCGCCTTGGCGTTCTGTTTCCGCTTGAAGCCGCTCGCGAGGGCGGCGCGTGCCCGTGAAATCGTGTTGCCCGTGACGGTCGCGTTCTGGCCCTTCCTGCCGTTTGCCATCCAGGCAGTCCTGCAAACAAGCGCCCTGCAGGCAGCCGCGCCGGAATGGTCGGCGCAATACGAAGCATTTATGTTCAGCCCGACGCCGCTGCCGGCATGGCAGTTCATCACCGGCTCGGCGCTGCTCGTCATCGGAAACGTGTTCGACGTGTGGGGCTACGCGGTGCTGTTCCGATCCATCAGCATCGTTGCCGAGGCCCGTGTGCTGAAGGTGACCGGGCCCTATCGGATCGTCCGCCATCCGATCTACTTCGGCCAGTTCCTGTCACAGGGCGGCCTATGGTTGTTCTATGCAAACACGCACCTCGTGTGGGTTTGCTTCTACCTTTGTTTCGTGGTCATGCAGTTGTACCGGGCTCGCATCGAGGAGGACGTCCTGGAACGGACCTTCGGCGAAACCTACGGGATCTGGAAACGCAAGACATTCTGGTTCATCTAGCAGTCGGTGGCAACACTGTGGCACCGGCGTATCGCCGGTGGTTTTCACGGTCAAGAACGGCGTGTCCGAGTCGGCGTTATGGCCATCGTACAGCGCTACCACAGCCCCCCGCGGAAGCGGGGGGTTCGTCTATAGCGGTTTGCCTGCTTTTGTAGCGGCCGACGCCCCTGTCGGCCGAGAGCGCCAATAGCTTTCTACGTCCGACACGGGGGTCGGACGCTACATTTGGAGTTGGGACGCTACAGTTGCATTTAACCCGTCATAGGCGCCATGGTCGTCCAAACAAGCGAGACAAGCTACAATAGGTGCGCAACGTCGATGCTGTCGATCCCACGCCGTCCGGCCGCGGATCATGTGAAGGAAGCCGGCTATGAGCCTCGGACGAATCGTCATCGTCGAAGACGAAACGCCGATCCGCGAAGGCGTCGCCGCCGCCCTGCGCGCCGCCGGATACGAGCCGGTCGAAGCGCCGGACGGTCCGTCCGGCCTTGCGGCCGCGCGACAACCCGGTGTGGACCTCGTCTTGCTCGACTTGATGCTGCCGGGACTGGACGGGTTGGAAGTCCTGAAGCAGCTCCGACAAACCCATGCTACGCTTCCGGTCATCATCCTGACCGCGCGCGGCACCGAGGACGAGCGCGTGGCCGGCCTCGGCGCAGGCGCTGACGACTACGTCGTCAAGCCGTTCTCCGCACGCGAGTTGGTGGCCCGTGTCGAGGCGGTGTTGCGCCGCAGTCCCGAACGGCCCGCCGCTGTTGGGATTCTGTTGCTGGGTCGCACGCGGGTGGACCTCCAGCGGCGCGAGGTCCGATCCGGAGACGGCCCGGCACAAAGCCTGTCAGAAACCGAGTGCGCGATCCTCGCCCATCTGGCGGCGAACCCGAACCGAGCCATCTCCCGTGACGAACTGCTGACTCGTTTGTGGGGGCTGGCCCCGTCAGGCATCGAAACGCGAACCATCGACATGCACGTGGCCCGCCTGCGCTCCAAGCTGTCTGGTGACGATAGCGATAAGACCGAGAAGTTCATCATCACGGTTCGCGGCAGCGGCTACATGTTGGGGCCGGACGTTCAATCGCCCGCGTCGTCCGGCCGCGGCGACTCCGCCGGAGCCCGATCATGACTTCCATCCGCACCACCCGGCGTCATGCGATCATCGCCATCGCGGCGGTGTGGGTCCTGGTGCTCGCCGGGCTGACCTGGGCGACGCGATCCGCGGTCGAACTTGAACGCTACGAGGCTCGTTCATCACAGGAAAGGGCATGGGAAGACCAGCGCGACGCCCGCCGCGAACGCCTCGATCTCGCCTCGTGGAGACTCGATCGCCTGGTTCAGCCGATCCTGAGTCGCGAGACGGAACGCCCGTTTAACCATTTCCGTCGATACTACCTCCCTGCGGATGATCCGATCGAGACCGATCCCTCTGATCGCGGCCATGTCGCCTATCAGGAATCGCCGCTCTATTCGAAGCCGCGTCCCGAGTGGGTGTTGCTGCACTTCGAGACCTATGAAGGCGAAGTCAGTGACGTTTGGAGTTCTCCCCAGGTCGACGGCGCGCGATCGGAAACCGTAACGCTCGCCAGCATGTTTCCCGCCTCAGAGCGCATGACGCAGGCGCAACCCGAACACTGGCTGGCTGATCTCGAACACCGCTACACGCCCGGGCTTCTCGAGGAGGAGTATGAAAAGGCCGTCTCCGCCGGGTCGCAACGAGTCGTCTCGCGGCTCGACGGCACCGATGGGGCAGCGGATGACGAGGCGTTGCCGGGTAATACTATCGACCTACGATTGACGCCCGGCGACGACGAAGCCGATTTCGTCTCGCGCGGCACTCGCCTGTTCGAACGAGAGCTGAAGAAAGAAATCACGCAGTGTGTGCGCGAGGCGGTGCGTTTGGAGAACCTGGGCTTTTCCCCCGAGCTGGCTCAGGCTTTGTATGCGGACACCGTCTGCTGGCCGGTCTACTGGACGGGCATGACGCCCCTGTGGCTCGAATCCGCAGACGACGATCAGCCGCTATTGGCTTTCCTCCGATTGGTATTGGTGGAGCTTGGCGACGACAACGCCATGTGCATGCTGCAGGGCGTGTTGCTCAACTGGGAGTGGCTCCGCGGTGTGTTTGAGGGCGAGATCCACGATTTGGCGCCGGAAGCAAACGTCGTGCCGATGCCGGCCAAAGGCAGTCCCCCGCCGGCGGGGCTGACGTCCATGATGGCCCTGCTGCCCGTGCGGCTGGAACTACCCGAACCCGACATGCCGCCGTTGCCGGAGATGTCAGACGGTTTGAGAACCGGCCTGCTCGTCGCGTGGATCGCCACCTGCTTGGCACTGTTGGCGATCACGTACGGGACGATGAAGTACGTCACCGACGCGGAGCGCCGGCTGCGCTTTGCCTCAGCGGTCACGCACGAGCTTCGGACGCCGTTGACGTCGTTTCAGCTCTACAGCGATCTGCTGCTCGACATGCCCGACGAAGACGTGATCCAACGCCGCAAGTACGCCCAAACCCTCCGCAACGAATCCCAACGCCTGGCACGACTGGTCGAAAACGTCCTCGCCTACTCGCGAATCGGCGACTCGACGCCTGACCTCCACCGGAAACAGGCCACGCCGGCGGGACTGTTGGACGCGGCTCGGTCGGCGATCGCATCACAATGTGAGGCGGCCGGCAAGGAACTGGTCGTCGAGGATCAGTGCGACGCGGACCTCGTATTGGAAACCGACCCGGAATTCGTCACACAAATCCTGGCGAATCTCGTGGAAAATGCCTGCAAGTACAGCGCCGAGGCCGAGGATCATCACGTCTGGCTGATCGCCCGGCAGGAACATCATCGCGGCGTGAGCATCGAGGTAGACGATGCGGGGCCCGGCGTGCATTCGCGCGATCGCCACCAGGTCTTCCAGCCGTTTCGACGCAGCGCCGGCCACAACGCCAAACGCATCGGCGGCGTCGGGCTCGGGTTGGCCCTGGCGCGATACTGGGCGATCTGTCTTGGCGGAAGACTGACCTTGCACCGAAGCCCGCGCAACCGGTCACGCTACTCCTGCTTCGTGCTGAACCTGCCGGCGGTGCGAATATCCTCGCCCTGAAAGGGCGCAAGGGCACAGCCCAGGGCAAGTACGCGCCATAGCGGGGTGGCATGGGTAAACGGAGCCGCCAGCGGCGGCGGAGTTTACCCGTGGGCATCCAATCCAGCCCGTCCCCACGGGTAATGAACGCCCCGCCCCCCTTGCAGGGCGTGTCGTTCGTTACGTTACCCATGCCACCCCACTTGACCGCTACACACGAACCAGGGCAACGCCCTGGGTTGCTCCGCCAACGCACGCCGGCCCCGTCCACATTCAACCGTCCACCCCACAATGGCCGATAAGGAGGCAGCAGGGCGAAAGGTCGGGCGAATGACGCGTCGCCATATCCTGGAGCAGCGTCGATGCGAGGATGCCGACACACAAGAATCTGTCCGTTCTTCCAACAGAATGACCAACACTGTGTCAGACGGTTCAACCTACAGCACCTCCACGAGGTCTTCCATGAGTGCCTCGGGAACTTCACGGCCTGCCGCATCTACCGCAGGCGCGCCGCGCACGGCGGCGGTGTCGACAGCGGATCCAGCCCGTGTTTGTTGGCCATCGGCTGAGTCGCGAGGACCTACCCAAACACCCCCCCCCGCCGGCCCACCCACTGTCGAGACAACCCCGGCCGCCGGTCCACCGGTCGCTTCGGAAGTCCATCAGGCCGCGGCAATCCCGTCCCCCGCCGATTGGCCGCGTCTGTTTCGGCAGTTCACCGAATACCTCCTGTCCGAGTGCGGCCTCGCCGAGAACACGATCATGGCGTACCAGCGCGATCTGCGCGAATTCGTCGATGTGCTCGACGACCGGGATATCTGCTCGACATCGCATGTCACGCCGCTGATCGTCCGCGAATACCTGGTTCGGCTGTCGCAGCGCCGGCTGGCCTTGTCTTCGATCGCCCGACATCTGGTCTCGGTCAAGATGTTCCTGCGATATTTGCACGTCGCCGGCATCATGACCGAGGACGTGGCATCGTTGCTCGAGACGCCCAAGAAATGGAGCACCCTGCCGCACACGCTGCGCCGGCCACAGGTCGAAGCGCTTCTGGCAGCGCCGCAGCCTGGCGAACCGTTCTACGCGCGGGATCGAGCCATCCTGGAGATGCTGTACGCCACCGGCATGCGGGTTTCGGAGGTGGCGGGCCTGTGCCTGCGCAACCTCAACCTCGATGTCGGCTACGTCCGCTGCCTCGGCAAGGGCCGCAAGGAACGTATCGTGCCGATCGGCTCCTGTGCGATCGACGCCGTTCGCGAGTATCTCCGCAACCTCCGCCCCATCCTGACCGAGTCCGTCGGTCACGTCGATGCGATATTCGTCTCGCGCACCGGTCGTCCGCTTGATCGCACCAATATCTGGCGACTCGTCAGCAAGTACGCCACCGCCGCCGGGATCGTGGGCCCGATCGGCCCACACACGCTACGACATTGTTTCGCCACGCACATGCTGGAAGGCGGCGCCGACTTGCGGATCGTCCAGGAGTTGCTCGGACACGCCGACGTGTCCACCACACAAATCTATACGCACGTCGATACGTCACGCCTGAAGTCGATCCACCAGCAGCATCATCCGCGACAATAGATCTGGACGAAAAAAAGCGTCGGAGACTGTTTCAACGGGTTCCGCTGCGCCGCAGGAGTGTTGGGAGCGTGGGCGAGGGGTCCATGACAGAATCGGCGGCCAGCGATGCCGAATGTAGCGTCGGCCCCCCGTGGCCGACGTGAAGCATTGCGGGGCTCCTCCACGCGGGGTGCCACTGGCAGCTTGTCTGCCAGTGCCTGTGCGCGCGGGGTGCCACTGGCAGCTTGCCTGCCAGTGTCCGTGCAGGGCGTCATCTGTTGAGGCACTCCTGGACCGGCAGGGCAATCGCAAGAATGGATCTCGCGCATGAGCTGCGAGTCTGTTGAAGGGGATTTGGCAGGCACGAAACCGATCAGAGCCGCCTTCTGTGAAGGCGGTGCCCTCCAAACGCCACGGCACACCGCCTTCACAGAAGGCGGCTCTGATCGGGCTTCTCAAACAGGCTCGTAAACCCAGTGGCATCTGGGCGGGGGGCTTC
>JAUVGW010000456.1 GCA_030593565.1 Phycisphaerae bacterium
GCCACGGGGGGCCGACGCTACTACCCGCAAACACAGATGGAATGAACCAATAGATTGTCAGCCCGAAACGAGTGTCGTGATGCCCCAATCATACATGAGTGCCAAGGAGGTGGCAGCAATTCTTCATGTCTCGGTTCGCGAGGTCGAGCGGATGGCGGAGCGCCGCATCCTTCCGGCTCAACGCGTACGCGGGGCGTGGAGGTTTCGCGCGGCGGAAGTCTGGAATTGGATCGAGGTAAACATGCGGGCGTTGCCGGACCGCCGCAAGAAGGATCGCCACCCGGAGCTTGCGGCGGACTTCCTGATTTCGGAGATATTGCGGGAATCGGCCGTTGTGGTGGATCTCGTCGCAAAGACCAAGGCATCCGTCATTCGCGAGCTGATCCAACTGGCCGAACACGTGGATCCGATGCTCGACGGCCGCGCGCTCGCTGAAGCGGTCATAGAACGCGAGGCACAGGACTCGAGCGCCCTTCAAGCCGGCGTTGCGATTCCCCATCCCGCTCAGCCGTTCTACTCGGAGGGACCGGTGCTCGTAGCCGCGAGAACCTGTCAAGGGATTCTGTTTGGAGAGCGCGGCGGCGGTCACACCGATCTCTTTTTCCTGGTCTGCTGTCCCAATCACGTCGACCACCTCCTTTGCCTGGGAAGGTTGTGCCGGCTACTCGTGGATCGAGACTTGCGAACCGACTTGCGAACGGCGGACTCGGCCGCCGAATTCCTCGATCACATCCGAGCATCTGAACTCGCGTTATGTGAGGCGAAGTAGGCGCACGTCCCGGGAATTTCTGCGACACAACGCGGCTTCCGCCGCAGCCAAACTACAGCACAGCGCGGCCGCCGGCCGCTGCCAGATAGTGCCTCGGGCGTCCCGCCTGTTAACCCAGCGGCAGGTGTGGCACGGACAAGGATCGCCCATCGGGAGGCTGCGATTCGACCGAACAGGCTTCAAGGGCGATCCTTGTCCGTGTTCGGTTGCGGTTGACTGCACGGAGCGTCCACGGACATGCTCCGTTTCCCGGTTCGCCGAACGGGGGCATGTATTGAACACCATCTTCCGAATCAACGTCGCTTCGTCTTACTCGCTTGTCCGTGCCACCCCACCAATGTGGCGTCGCTCCCCGTGGCCGACGTGAAGTACCGAGGGTGTGCCCGCGAAGGCGCAAATCCGAGCCGGCTCGTGCCGAGCCGGTCCAGGGCGGCACGCCCCGGCTCAGATTGCGCGGGAATCAACGGTCATGGATCCGGGGCGATCTCGAATGGTGTCTGCGCCGCCGGGACGACGATTCACGCACTGGTTTTGGCAATATGATCGCTATGGAAAGCTGTGCCCCATGGCAAGTCGGTCCTTCCAATGACCGTCATGGCGCAGGTCGAAGCATCCGACGAAGCCGGCGCGAAAACACCTGCGCTTCACGGGAATGTGAAGCCTGTAAAGCGTTTCCCGCACGTCATTCCAATTCGGCACGGAACACACCGGCCGTTCGATCCATCGCCGCATTTCCACCACGGCAGCGGCATGGTCTCGCCGGTCGAGCGCGAGCCACTCGGTGAACTCCCGCCGCATGGTCTCGGCGTCGCGCCGGCCGTACATCACCCGGAAGCAGTCCGGATTGACCTCCCACAGACAAGCAGCCATGCGCCCGAGACATGCCTCGCGCCGGCAGTAGTCGCCCCAGCCCAAGCGGTGGTCGTGAACATTCACCGCCGCCGGGTGATAGTAGACGCCCGGTGGACCGTATAGCTCGGCACGGAAGGCAAACTCGAGGTCTTCGTAGCCGTATGGGCGCAGCCGTTCATCGAAGCCGCCCAGCGCGCGGAGCAGGTCCGTCGGCACCGAGGCGTTGCATGTCCAGAAGTGACGAAAGCCGTACATTCTGCCGGCATGCATCGTATGGAAGAAGAAGACCATCGACGTATCGCGAACCAACGCGTCGAACACCGTCGGGTCAGGCCACTCGCGCCATCGCGTCAAGCCCATGACCAATCCCGGCGTCGGGCGCGCCGCCTGCGCTTGGACGTGTTCCATCACCCAGTCTGGTTCAGGATACGTGTCATCGTTGGTTGTCAGCACGAGGTCACTGGTGACGCGGCCGAGCGCGGCATTGCGAGCGGCTCCGATCCCGGCACGTGGCAGATCGAGGAATTCGGTGCCGGGCGGCGGGTCGAGCCGCCCGTAGCCTCCGGAATCGTCTCCGCCGTCGATCGCCACGATGATCTGCAAACCGACGCCGCCAGGCAAGCGTTGTTCACCGAGGGCGCGGAGGCATCGGCCCAGTATTTTCGGGCGGCCGCATGTAGCGATAATGATGGATGCCAGGTTAGTCACTCGAACGTCTCCGCCATGACGCCATCCACCTGGCTGCGGTCGGCAAGAAAGCGCCATATGACATTGGACCGTGGATTATTCATTTTTGCCGCTGGGCGCCGCCATCGGATGGGTGCCACTGGCGGCTTGTCCGCCAGTGTACACGACCCGAGCAGGCCGGGCGTGGCGCCCAAGCTGACCCACTACCCGGCATTAGATGAACGACCCACCATTCCACACGTGATAAAACGCCGGGCGTCGCACATGAATCAGCCGGAGGTTATACCGACTATTGATCCTTCCCGGTATGGCGGGCCATGACGGTTTCTGCGGAGCAGCGATGGACGATCGAATAGATCCTCGAAATAATCGAATGAATCCCCGACAGGATCGAATGAACCCCCGGAGGGGGTGGCGGAATACAGCCCAGGGCGAAGCGTAGCGAGCCCTGGGTTCGGTGCCACATGGGCATCTGAATCCCCAACGGGGGTGACTGAACCACATTCGTTTAGGGGCCTTCCGGACGAACTCCCGCGTTGAGTTTCCGTCGCCCCCGTTGGGGGCTCGATCGACCTAGTGCACCATGACACCTCAAATGAGGGGTTCCAAGGGTGCCAC
>JAUVGW010000420.1 GCA_030593565.1 Phycisphaerae bacterium
GTGACGGAAACCAACGTGACGGTCAGCTCCGGCGATGCTACGCAGTTGGACGTCCAGATGTATGGGGCTCCGGAGATCACGTCGCCCAACGGTGGCGAAACGCTCAGCGCCGGCGTGGAGACGAGCGTGACCTGGACCGGCAACCCGGCGGCGCAGTTCCATGTGCAATACACCGATAATTACGGGGACTTCGAAACGACCACCGACAATTTCGAGCGCGGCGCGCTCGGCCCCCTTTATACGACCGGTGGGGACGCCATTTGGTTCCTCATGTCCGGCACTTCTCACGGCGGCATCAATGCTGCCCGGGCCGGCGACATCGGCGACTACGACGATTCCTGGATGACCCGTACGGTAGGCCCTGGTGACGTGAGCTTCTGGTACCGGGTCAGCTCGGAAAGCGGCTGGGATTTCTTCAACTTCTACGTCGATGACGACCGTAAACTGCACCTTTCCGGCGAAGTGGGCTGGACGCTCTATTCGACGATCCTGTCCTCCGGCAGTCATGAGCTGAAATGGGAGTACACCAAGGACGGATCGACCTCCAACGGGAGCGACACCGCGTGGATTGACGATCTGGAGATAGTCACGGACAACACCACATGGACCGACATCATCGACCTGACCACGCCCGGCGCGATGTCCACGCCGTGGACGCCGTCAACGCCGGGCGTGGACTACAAGGTCCGCGTCCGCTCCTACACCGGCGGGAGCAACTACGGGGAATGGGATGAAAGCGATGCGACGTTTGAAGTCGCCGAGGGCGGCTACCAGCTTGGCGATCTGAACTGCGACACCACCGTCGATTTCGACGACGTGCCGCATTTTGTCCAGGCACTCGTCGACCCGGCAGGCTACGACGCGGCTCATGGCTCCTGCGATCGCATGTTGGCCAACATGAACGGCGACGCGGCCGTGGACGGTCGCGACGTGGAGGGATTCGTCGCGGAACTCGTCGGCGGCTGACCGAGCGACTCGCGCCGGGCAAGCAGACGCCGGTACACGGCTTGCCGTTTGGCGACCCGAGAAAAAACGTACCGCCCCAAAACACGCGGTCCCGGCTGCGGAGCCGACTGCCGCTCCCGCCCATGTGTGGCTTCTGATGCCGAGCGACAACCTCGCCGGATGATCTTGCGAACGCCTCAGGCCGACCGTATAGTAACATTGTCACCCGCGTGGCGGGCTGGCAACAGGCACAGCCGCGGGCCGCGGCTCGAAGACCCTCCTCGCACGATGTTGATGAAGACCGCCTCGCGTTTGGAGTATTTTTCCATGACGATGACACGCACCGCACGCATCCTCGCTCTGTGTCTATGCTGCGCCCTGGCCGGCGGGTCCATTTGCGACAGCTTCACGATCAGCTTCACCTTCGTCACGCCGGAGAGGGTCGAGGCGACCGATACGCAGACGGTCGCGATGCCCGACGGCGCGAAGCTCGTCGTCAACAATGAAAACGGTAGCACGCGCGTCACGGTCGATCCCGACGCCACACAGGCCACCATCGAGATCACGCGCGTCGCCCTCGGCGATGACGAGCAACAGGCCGCCGACTTGTTGAACGATATCGTCGTGACCGTCACCGAGCCGACTGCCGACAACAACGTGCTGCGCGTCGACGCACCGAAGCCCGACTCCGCCACGGGGACCACGGGCGATCTGGATTTCGATCTTGTCGACGACGAACTCAGCATCACCGGCATCGTCAATTCGCGGCGGGTCGCGATCGTTACACTTCGGATTACCATTCCGGCCGGACACGCCGTGGACGTGACAAACCACAACGGCGCGATTCGGGCCGTCGACCTCGATACGCCCAGCACGCTCACGAGCCACAACGGGTCCATCCGAACGATCGATGCCACGACCGATGTCACCATCGACACGAACAACGGCTCGGTCCATGCTGAAGGTCATCGCGGTTCGCTTGACGCCGAGACACACAACGGATCGCTCCACGTCGAGATCCGCACGCTCGGTGCAGGTCAACGGGTCGATCTGCTGACACACAACGGCCGAGTCAATCTCGATCTTCCCGCGGATATCGATGCGGATCTGTCCGCCGAGACCGACAACGGCACGGTCGAGTTTGATGAAAGCGACTTCGACAACTACCTGATCACGATTCGGGAATTGAGGCGAATCGCCGTTACCCTAAACAACGGCGGACCGGTCATCGACGTCGAGACGCACAACGGCCGCGTTGACATCGACGGCGACTAAGATCGCCGGAATATGCTCAATGAGGGTATGGTGTGGCATGGATTACGAATGCGCCGCCCCACCGGGCGGGGCATTCGTAACTCGTGGAGCAAACCTGCGGTGAAAACCCACGGGTAAGCTCCGTCCCGGCTCGCCGGGACTCCGCTAACCCATGCCACCCCACGGTTTGTCCATGGCACCCCACGGTTTGCACGTGCCACCCCCAGTTCACACAAACGTAACGCGGCCTACTCCGTCGTCACCGTGATGCGCCGGGGCTTTGCGCTCTCGGCTTTGGGCAGCTTGATCGTCAGGATGCCGTCTTTGAGGGCGGCCTCGACCTTGTCCGAGTCCACGTCGAACGGCAGCGTGAAGACGCGCTCGAAGGCGCCGGCGCGGCGTTCTCGGCGATGGTAGTTGGGGCCTTCGTCTTGCGTTTCGGTCTCGCGACCGCCCTTGATGGTCAGCTCGTTGCCGACTATGTGGATGTCGATGTCGCCTTCGGCCAGGCCGGGGACATCGGCTTCGAAGTGAAGACCATCACCGTCTTCCCAGATGTCAATCGCGGGAAACGCCCCGGAACGTTGCGCGAGGCAGCTGTCAACAGCGCCGAACGCTTCGTCAAACAGGCGGTTCACGCCACGGGGAATACTTCCAATCGTCGCCAGTGGGTATCGTCTCAACAACATGGTTCATGCCTCCATTGGTTGTGCGGCCGTCAGCCGGTCCACCTTGGTTAACTCGACCGGCAATAGGGCATCCAGTGTGCCACACTGTGGATGGTCCTTACCTGTTCGTGTAACGCGGTAAATGGCAACGGGTTACGCTTTGTTGTGCCGGATGCGGACGGTCGTGCGGTCGAGCGATCCGGCCAGTTTGGCAGGCAGCCCGACTGCCAACGATGGGCGGGGATGTTCCGGAAGAAAGATGCTTTGACTTGTCGCCGCTTCGGGGCTGAGGTTAATCCATACGTCGGCTGTGGCCAAATGGATCGGGGGGGGCGAGGGGCAAATTGGCCAAGGGATCGGCGGCTGTGCTCATTCCAGCCGCAGCAGGACTTCCGAGTCCCACTCTGCCACGACGTCTCCCCCCAGCGGCAGATATGTTAAGTCGCGTTTATCCTCGACCAACAGGTAGCCGACGTTCAGCGCCTGGAGTTCGTCCTGTAACGCCGCCATGTCGGCAAATGGCTCGGCGCCGTAGGTCGCCGGAAAACAGGGCATACGACAGGCGCGGGCCTTGTCACTTTCTCGCGACACATACGACAACTTTACGCACGGCATGTCGAGCGCTACCTGATAGGTGTCGTGAATCTGGTGGTACTCCCCGCGAGGAATAACCAACACGTACAAGCTGCGATCCAGGCGAGCACGATCCTGGGGGCGCATCGGTAGGTGCTTTACCGGTGACGGCTGCATCCGGTACGGATAAAGTTCCACCGCCGCTGTGAGCAGAAGCACTGTGATGACGCCGTATCTTGCTCCAGACTTCCACCGGCGCAACATCGCATCCAATCCCAGGCAGGCGAACACCATCAGAAAAAACATGAAGAACGGAAAGAAACGGGCGAAGACACGATACCCATCACACAGCGGCAGCGCGCGAATCACCCTGCTGGCCCAATGTCCAGGATCAAGCGTTAGTGCCAAGGTGACGGCAGCCAGTGTCGCGATCGGCAGGAAACGGCGACCCCCTCGCGTCAGCCAACGCCACAAACCAATCCCGACCAAGATGATCGACGTGATCGGAATGAACGTGCCCCAGTATTCATACACGTCCGATGTGCCC
>JAUVGW010000167.1 GCA_030593565.1 Phycisphaerae bacterium
CACCAACGGTTTCCGACGGCCGACACGGGGGTCGGCCGCTACACGAGCGTACAAACCGCTGCAAAGACCACCGCCCGGCCATTCTTGCGATTGCCCTGCCCCCCCCCGCCTGCGACCCCACCGCCGTCCCGGCGGTGCCACAGCAGAATGCAACCGCCGCCATTTCCGAGTGGGCACATTCAACCGGGAACTGATCTAATCCCCAAGCCACCCTATCATCCGATAACAAAGGCTTTGCGTGATTCATCTAATATTCCGGGTTGACAGGCCGATGCTTTACCATATTATCCGGATATATGAGCAAGACCAGCGCTGACAATAATAGCCATGAGCCTTCGACTTCGGACGGGACCGACTCCTTCCGGGCCCTCTCCGATGCAACGAGGCAGCGGCTCTTACAGCTTCTCCTTCGGGAAGAACTGAGCGTCTCCGAGCTGGTCGACGTCCTCGGCAAGCCGCAATCAACCGTATCTCGGCACCTCACGATGCTCCGTCGAGTCGGCCTTGTCCGTGACCGCCGAAACGGGACTGCGGTCTTGTGCAGCGTCGGCGCCTTCTCCGGCGAACTTGGCGATATCCGTTCGCTATTGACGGAATGGCTACATCAGCAGCCGTTGCCGGACATTCTTGCGGATCGGCTCCAGCACGTCCTTCGGCGACGGCAAGACGAGACGATCGGCTTCTTCGAGCGGATCGGCAATCGGTGGGAAGAACTCCGCAAGCGCGCCTTTGGGGAGACCTTCGCCATCGAGGCCTTCCTGGCCCTGCTCCCGACCGAATGGACCGTCGCCGACATCGGCACCGGCACCGGCACGTTGCTTCCATTGTTGTCGCGGCATTTCCAGCGGGTGATCGCCGTCGAACCGACGCCCGCGATGCTCGAATGCGCTCGGCGGCGCGTCGATGTTCATGGCGCCCGCAACATCACGCTCCAACATGGGGACCTGGGGCATCTGCAACTAAAAGATGGTGTGTGTGATTTGGCCATCGCATGTCTCGTCCTTCACCACGTTGCGGAGCCCGCCACGGCCTTGGTCGAGATGCATCGTGTGCTGCGGCCCGGCGGCTACGTCCTCGTCGTCGAGCAGCATCAGCACGAGAATCAGTCATTCCAGGACATGATGGGGGATCATTGGCGGGGTTTCGATCCGGCCGATCTTAGCCGTCAGATCGAGGCGGTGGGTTTTGCTCGGGTGCGATCGCGAGATTTGGTCACAGCGGCCGGCAAGGCGGATTCGGTTGATTCGCCGCGGCTTTTCGTGACAACAGCGTGGCGCCCGAACGACGGCCCATCACCGACCACGAACACGTATTCCTCAAGCAGAGATTAACTGAAAAAATGGAACGGAGAGACCCAATGACGACAGCAGTAGCAACAGATGATTTCAAAGTCGCCGACTTGAGCCTTGCGGATTTCGGTCGCAAGGAGATCCAGTTGGCCGAACACGAGATGCCCGGCTTGATGGCGGTGCGCCGCGAGTATGCCGGGCAGAAGCCGTTCACCGGTGTGAAAATCATGGGCTCACTCCACATGACGGTGCAGACCGCCGTATTGATTGAGACGCTCGTCGATTTAGGCGCGGACGTCCGCTGGTGTAGCTGCAATATCTTCAGCACCCAGGACCACGCAGCAGCGGCGATCGCCAAGACCGGCGTGCCGGTCTTCGCTTGGAAGGGCGAGACGCTGGAGGAATACTGGTGGTGTACAAATCAAGCCCTTCATTGGCCCGACGGTTCGGGGCCGAATATGATCGTCGATGACGGCGGCGACGCCACCCTCCTCGTCCACAAGGGCCATGAATTCAACAAGGCCGGCTCCGTGCCGAGTCCCGACAGCACCGACGTTCACGAGATGCAGGTCATTCTGAAGCTGCTCGCGGCTGAGCAGGCACGCGACCCGCGGCAATGGACGCGGATCGCCGCAGACATCGTCGGCGTCAGCGAGGAGACGACCACAGGCGTCCACCGGCTTTACCAGATGCAGGAAAAAGGCGAACTGCTCTTTCCCGCCATCAACGTGAATGATTCCGTCACGAAAAGCAAGTTCGATAATCTATACGGCTGTCGCCATTCGCTCGTCGATGGCATCATGCGCGCGACGGACGTGATGCTGGCCGGCAAGGTCGCCATCGTGTGCGGCTACGGCGACGTCGGAAAGGGCTGCGCCCAGAGCCTCCGCGGCCAAGGTTGCCGCGTGCTCGTGACCGAGATTGATCCGATCTGCGCGTTGCAGGCGGCCATGGAAGGTTATCAGGTCGTGGTGTTGGACGAGGCCGTGGGGGAGGCGGATCTGTTTGTCACGGCCACGGGCAACTTTAACGTGCTGTCGGCCGAGCACATGAAACGCATGAAGCACAACGCGATCGTCGGCAACATCGGCCACTTCGACAACGAGATCGACATGGCCGGCGTCGCGAAGATACCGGGAATCAAGACGGTCAACATCAAGCCGCAGGTCGACGAATGGATCTTCCCCGACGGCCATTCCGTGATCGTCCTGGCGGAAGGTCGGTTGCTGAATCTCGGCTGCGCCACCGGCCATCCGAGCTTTGTGATGAGCAACAGTTTCGCGAACCAAGTGCTTGCCCAAATCGACCTGTGGGAAAACCGCAGCAGCTACGAAAACAAGGTGTTCACGCTTCCGAAGCTGCTCGACGAGAAGGTCGCACGGCTCCACCTGGACAAGCTCGGCGTGAAGCTGACGAAGCTCAGCAAAACGCAGTCCGACTACATCGGAATCCCAATCGACGGCCCCTACAAGCCCGAGAATTACCGATACTAGTGGTCCATTCCGCATGACTCTGCGGGTAGCGTCAGCCCCCCGTGGCCGACGTAAAATGTGGAGAGGTCCTCCCTCGCTTACGTCGGCCACAGGGGGCCGACGCTACTACCCGCAAACGCAGATGGAATGAACCACTAACGGCCCGTGGCAAAACTGTGGCACCGGCGTCTCGCCGGTGGTCTTCCCGGGAAGCATCGGCCTCTGGCCGGTACGAATAGAGGGAGTGCCCCATCCTTTCTATAAGAAAGGGTGGAAAACCGTGACGGAGACGATTCCCACCCTTTGCTTCGCAAAGGATGGGGCACCCTGCGGACTTGACGATTGCGGATAGCTGAACGCCAACGGCCAACCGTATAGACTGAGCCGGGGCGTGCCGCCCCGGACCGGCTCGACACGAGCCGGCTCTGATTCGCGCATTCTCAACGCGATCTAGGATAGGAATCCTGCACCCATTGGTGCGAGGTGGGAATCTCGCACCAGCGGCGAGAACCGACCACATTTTAGCACGCACAAGCCCGCAGGCACGGGCCTTTCAACGGCCGGCGCAACGTCGCGCACGTAAGGCCTGCTGCACCACGGCCATCCGATCCGCCACGACTTCCGTGATTCGCTCATTGGACCATTCCTGGACCTCGCGCGGCGTGATCGCCTCCCCGTAGCCGACATGCGTTGCCCACGGGTGAGGCAGCAGCCGTATCCGCGGCCACGCCTCGAATGCACCGTCGATCACGGCCGGCACGACCGCCGCGCGAGCCCTTCTCGCTATCCCCATCGTGTTCGCATTAAGCCGACCGATCGAGCCGTCGCGCGTTCGCGTCCCTTCGGGGAAGACCAGGACCAACTTCCCCGCCTTCAATCGACGCAGGATTTCCTTCACCGCCCCCACGTCGCCCGCCCCACGCTTCACCGGAAACGCATTTACCGACCGGATCAACCCACCGAACCACCTGCTCCCGAACAGGGTATCCCGCGCCATGTAGTTACCCTCCCGAGGCAGCGCGCACGTCGAAGATAGCGGATCGAAGAAGCTCTGATGGTTGCACACCAACATCACGCCGCCTGTCAAAGGCACCCTCTCCCGGTCGAACGCTCGCCCCTTGAAAAACAACACAAACGCCGACTGCGACAGGAAACGCATGAACAGGTAGTACAGTCTCATTTTCTGAGGGCTCTGATTCATCGCTCAACACCGAAGTGATTATCTGAAAGGACGACGTTGAATTGCCGGTGCAATGCTCTAGGAACTCCCGGGGCAACGAGCCGGCTCGTCTCGAGCCGGTCTTCCTGCCAGAAACTCTTATGCTATGCCTCTACAGCGCAAGGTCCATCCGTCGCCCCCGTTGGGGGCTGGGATTTCGTGACCGGGTGACCCAGGGCTCGCTGCGCTTCGCCCTGGGCTTTACTCCGTCGCCGCTCTGCGGCTGAATCTCGCGGGCGCTCCGCGGCTGAATCTCGCTGGCGCTCCGCCGCTGGAATCCGATGGGCAAGACGACTTTCCATTGCAGACGATCAATTACTTTGCCAGCCGCGAGGAAAACTGTGGCACCGCCGTCTCGGCGGTGGAATCACAGGCGAGACGCCTGTGCCACATTTTGGTTGTGGCCGGTGGCTTCGCAGTGCACCACATTGTCAAGACTCGATCGAGGACCTGCGCCCGACCTCCTCCGCCAGCCGCTCCACGACCTCGTGGATCGTCATCTGCGTCGTATCGATGTGGATCGCCGATTCGGGTTCTAACAGCGGCGCCCACTGACAACGATCGTTGCCATCCCGATGCTCGAGGTTCTTCAGAATCACGTCATGGGACGCCTCCTCGCCATCCGCGAGCATTTCTTGATAACGCCGCTCCGCGCGCTTCTCGATCGACGCATCCAGAAAAAACTTCAACTCCGCATCAGGAAAAACCACGCTGCCCTGATCCCGACCTTCGGTCACCAGCGATCCCAGCGACTGTCCAATCTCACGCTGCTTCTCGACGAGCAGCTTGCGAATGGCGACCGTTCGGGCAACGAAACTCGTTGCCTGGTTCACCGCCATGGTCCGAATCGCCTCGCTGACGTCTCGCCCATCCAGTGTCACACGCGTGTGCGTCGGGCCGCAGTCAACCTCGATAGCACAACGCTCCGCAACGGCCAGCATGGCGGGCTCGTCTGCCAGCGACACGCCATCCTCGATCGTGGCCAACGCAATCGCGCGATACATCGCTCCAGTGTCGAGGTACGCGACGCCAAGCCGCGCCGCCAGCTTCCGTGCCGCCGTGCTTTTCCCCGAACCGGCCGGCCCGTCTATAGTAATGATCATCGCTTTCTTCGACTCCGTTCGACGATGGATTCTGTTCGACATGACGCGAGGCGATTATATGAACGCCCCGGCGGCCCGTCAAAAACAGGATTTGATCGCTGGCGCGGCCGCACTACAATGCCGGTCCAGTCGGCAACGACTCACAACGGCCGACCGCCGTCCGGCGAAGTCCAGACATCACGCGGAGCGGACCACGTGAACCTACTACTGTTCTGTCGCAGCTCAAATGACGGGTGTCACAGGCGACTTGGGTGCCACTGGCGGCTTGCCCGCCAGTGTTCACTGGCAGACAAGCTGCCCGTGACACCCAACCGGGGACATCAATTGACGGGCGACAGAGCACTGCCCGCCATGACGCTTCACGGCCAACACGTGGGCTTCGCGAGTCGCGGCCCGCTGATCCTCCACGCCCCACACCTCACGATCCCATCGTCGTTCAAGGAGAACTCCCATGTCGCGTCGGACTAAGTACCCAGTGGCGATGATGTTGACGCTTCTCCCGTGCCTCGCAATCCTCACCGGCTGCCCCAAGAAGTCTGACGAGAAACCACCCGTATCGGCGCCTGCCGAGACCCCTTCCGCGCCGACACCCGCCGACCCGACGCCTCCCCCCACTCCCGCGCTGCCTCCCGGCGTCGATGATCAGGATGACCCGCAGGCCCCAACCTGCCTCCCCAAGACCGGCGACCTGCCTCAATGGGTAAAATCCAAGCCCATCCGCGTCGCCGCGGCCACGACCCTCGACGAGGTCATGCCCGCCGACGTCGCCAAGACGTGCGCACATTTCAGAATCGACATGGCCGCCCGATGTGCGTATACGCTCCACCGCAGCGACGCGACCACTGCCGCCGCTCAGGTCCTCGTCATCGAGGCGCAATCACCAGACGACGCCTTCGGCCTCATGTCCTGCCTGTCGGGCTCGCGACAGGTCTTACCTGTCGGGGGCGAAACCCGAGCCAAGTCGAACGCGCCTCCGGACTACCATTGCTGGCAGGGAAACTGCTACATACACGTGTGGAGCGCACTGCCCCAGGTCGCCACATCCGATGAGGCCCAAACGCTCCTCAAGAACATCGCCGGCAGAATCCCACGGGAAGACCCCCCCGACCTGCTCGATGCCTTGCCCAAGGACAGCCGGATCCCCTGCACGCGCTGGTTCCTGCGAAATCTCGGCAGCCTCACGCCCGACACACTCGGCCTGACCAACGCACCCGATTTCACCAAGCTCGGCGAACTTCTCGGCCTCGGAGAAGACACGACCATGGCGATCGCATCGTACGAGGTGCCGAACGCCCACCGGCCCAACGTCGTCTGGGTCGTCCGCTACAAGACGCCGGCCGCGGCCACGCGCGCGCACACCGAATACAGGCGCCACCTGAACAAAGCCGCCGGCCCCGCCTCCGAATCAACAAACCTCCTGAAGCCCCATGGCCGCTTCCTAATCGGAACCTGGACCGTCGAGGAGGAAACGCTTCAGTTCATGATGCCCAGAATCCGGAAACTGCTTCCGTGATGACCACGACATGACGCCGCCGCTCCCCCACAAGCGCGGCTCCGGTGCTGTATCCCCGAAAAACGCAGTTAGACAAACAACGAAAGCACACTCAGGATCGGCATGATGATCAATTGAGAAACCGGTAGGAGGAATGCTTCCACCGTCGTTCCAACGATGCCGAATAGCATCGTCAACAAACCGCTCAGCGTCGCAAACGGATCAAACATCGCAACAACCTCGTTACATCCCCCTCCCGGCGATCACCAACACGCAACATACCACAACCACCAGGACATGCAACGCCAAACCCTCGGTCGTTTATAGCATTTCACGTTTGCCTGTGGCACCGGCGTCTCGCCGGTGATCCCACCGGCGAGACGCCGGTGCCACAGGAGCGTGAGGCCGCCACCTGGATTCGGTCACAACCAACCGTGAACTGCTATAGCCGTAGCCGCGAGCGCCACCGTCACCGCTTCACACTGAAATACCGCGCCTCCGGATGATGCGTCACGATCGCACACGTCGTCTGCTCTGGTTCGATCTGATACTCCTCGGTCAGCGACACACCGATCCGCCCCGGCCGCAGCAACTCAAACTGAATCGCCTGATCCTCCAAATTCGGACACGCCGGATACCCGAAGCTGAAACGGCTCCCGCGATACCCCTGTTGGAGCAGCTTCCGCAGATCCGCCGTATCCTCGTCTGAAAAGCCAAGTTCCTTCCGGATCAGCCGGTGCACATACTCCGCCACGGCCTCGGCGATCTCCACGCTGAATCCGTGAAGATACAGGTAGTCGCGATACATATCCTGCTTGAAGTAGTCCATTGCGATTTGAGACACACGCCGGCCCGCCGTCACTAACATAAATGCTGCAACGTCGAATTCACCCGACTCATAAGGCCGCCAGAAGTCGGACAGACACCAATACGGCGCCCGATCTTGACGTGGAAAAGTGAATCGGGCGATTTCATCGCGCGTTGGCTCCTCCTCTCCAACGGGCGCGCGGTAGATGATCAGATCATCACCTTCGCTATTGCACGGCCAATACCCGTACACCGCCTGTAGCTTCAGAATATCCTCGCGACGGCAGCGCTCGAGCAACCCATCGTAGACCGGTCGAACCTCTTTATCGACGAACTGCCGATACTCCGCCGCGCTGCGCCCCTGCTTCTTGAACTGCCATTGAACCTGGTACAGCATGACCTCGTTCATGAAGCCCAGTACTGTGTCCATATCGACGTGTTCGATCACGCGAGTCCCCCAGAACGGTGCCGATGGAATCGGATTATTCACCGCCACCTCGCTCCTCGCCGGAACCGCCTCCGCGGAGGCCGCCTCGGCCGTTCTCGCCGCGATGGACGACACGACTTGCCGCGGCGCATCCGTGATCGACTTGCCCTCGGAAATCCGCTCCATCAGCCGCAAGCCCTCGAAGGCATCCTTCGCGTACGCCACCTCACCGTCGTACAACTCGCGGAGCTCGTGCTCCACGAATCCCCGAGTCAAGGCCGCCCCGCCGAGTATCACCGGCGGCGACATCCCGCTCTCATTCAACACCTGAAGATCATCCCGCATCACGAGCGTCGATTTCACGAGAAGGCCCGACAATCCGATCGCGTCCGCGTCGTGTGTCTTGAACGCCTCCATAATGTTGCGAATTGGCTGCTTGATACCTAGATTATGAACCGTGTAACCGTTGTTGCTCAAGATGATGTCCGCGAGATTCTTCCCGATATCGTGAACATCGCCACGCACCGTCGCCAGCACGATCGTCCCCCGCCCATTCCCCTCGGCAGGCTCCATATGCGGCTTGAGGTAGCGCACGCACGCCTTCATCGTCTCGGCCGACGACAGCACAAACGGTAACTGCATCTTCCCCGCGCCAAACAGATCACCCACGACCTTCATGCCGTCCAATAGCAGGTTGTTGATGATCTCCAGCGCGCTATACCGGGCCAGCGCCTCGTCCAGATCCTCATCCAGCCCCTGCCGATCCCCATCGACGATCCGCCGTTTCAGCCGCTCCTCAACCGACAAGCTCATTATCTCCGCCCGCTCGTCAGCCTCCTGCTCCTCGGAAAACAACTGCACGAAGGCGTGCAGCGGATCGAACTCCTCCCGCCGGTGGTCATAGATCAGGTCTAGCGCCGCCTTCCACTGATCCTCGGGAATCCTGTTCTCCGGCAGGATCTTTTGTGCATGCACGATGGCCGCCGTCAGGCCGCGTTGCCGCACTTCGTGGAGAAATACCGAATTCAGCACCACACGCGCCGCCGGCAACAGACCGAAGCTCACATTCGAGATGCCCAAAACCAGCCCGCATCGCGGAAATGCCGCCGCGATCCGTTTCACCCCTTCGACCGTTTCCAACGCCAACCGCCGGTCCGAATCGTTCCCCGTCGTGATGGGAAACGTCAGACAGTCGAACAGGATGTCCTCCTCGGCGATGCCGTGCTTCCGCGTCAGCAGGTCATGAAGCCGCCGGGTGATCGCGAGCTTCCGATCGGCCGTCTTCGCCATCGCCTCGTCGGGGTCCTCGTCGATGGTCAACGCGACCACCGCCGCGCCGTACTTCCGCAACATTCCGGCCACCGTGTCGAGCCTCTTTCCGCCATCCTCCAAATTTACGGAATTGACGATGCACTTGCCGCCGGCCCGCTTCAATCCCGCCTCGATCACCTCCGCCTCCGTCGAGTCCAGCATCAGCGGGACGGTGATATCTTTCGCGTATCTGCCCGCGACTTGGTCCATGTCTGCCGAGCCGTCACGCCCCACACAATCCACGCACACGTCCAAAACATGGACGCCTTCCTTCACTTGCGAACGGCCCACATCCACGACGCCGTCGATATCCCCCTCCGCGAGCAACCGCTTGAACTTCCGGCTCCCGTTCGTGTTGCTCCGCTCGCCCACAATCAGAAGGCTGCTCTCCTGTCGCAACGACACCGCCTGGTACAGACTCGCGACGGACGACCTCCACCGAGGCTGCCGCGATGTCGGTTTCATTCCCCCAACCGTCTCGATCACAGCCGCCATATGGGCGGGCGTCGTCCCACAACACCCGCCCACCATACAAACACCGTCGATCGTCACGAACTCCTTGTGCCAACGTGCCAGCTCCGCCGGTGTCAGCCGGTAACACGTCCGACCGTCGACCACCTCCGGCAAACCCGCATTCGGCACGACACAAAGAAGGCGGCTGCAATGGTGCCCGAGAAACCGCACATGCTCCGACATCTCCATCGGGCCCGTCGCGCAGTTGATCCCAATTACCTGAACCTGCGGATACGACTCGATCGTCGCCAAGGCAGCTCCGATCTCCGTCCCGACGAGCATCGTCCCCGTCGTCTCGATCGTCACCAGCACGACCAGCGGCACGGACCGGCCTCGATCCGCCATCGCCTTCGTCACCCCGCAAAGCGCCGTCTTCAATTGGAGCAGATCCTGACACGTCTCGATTACGAGCGCGTCGCACCCACCATCCAACAACCCGCACGCCTGCTCGATAGTGCTCGACTCCAGCGAGTCAAACGATGCCTGCCCCAGTGACGGCAGCTTCGTCCCAGGCCCGATCGAGCCCAACACGAATCGGGGACGCTCCCGCGTCGAATACGAATCCGCGGTTCGCCGCGCGATCTCGGCACCCAGCTTGTTCAACTCGTAGGTCCGATCCTCCAGGCCGAACTCACCCAACACCACCCGATTCCCGCCGAAGGTATTGGTCTCAATGCAATCCACACCGACGTCCAAAAACGACCGGTGGATACCCTCAATCACGTCAGGCCGCGTGGCGTTCAGAATCTCCGAGCAGTTCTCACACCCCTGAAAATCCGTCTCCACGGACAAATCCAACGCTTGGATGCTCGTCCCCATGGCCCCATCGATCACGAGGATGCGTTCTTTCAGACTGCATATCAGTGGATGATTCAATGCCCGTCCCTCGGTCTGTCTACCAGATTCCACGTCACCATCCCGAACGCCCACGCATCGACCACCATCACAACACGGCGTCTGAACAACTCGCCGTTCCCGGCAGCCCACGACGGGCGCCTCAGACGGCAAAGCCTAAACGCCGGGGCAGTCCGCTGCCACGAATTCGGAAAACCACTATATTATCATGAATCGGACTTCGACTGGACTTGACCTCAAGTCACCGGTTATCTGTCCCTCATACCGGGCAGGATTTAGCACCTTGGCCTCTCAGGCGGCTAGGTTGCTGTAGCGTCTTCGGGCCTGTTCCCTCAGCTACTCGCGATAAGGGGCGCTCAAGATGTCAAAGATCACACGCCTACACTGTAGCGCCTCCGCCCACGCTGGTCAACTCCTGTTGAAGGAGGTTTGACAGGCACGAAACCGATCAGAGCCGCCTTCTGTGAAGGCGGTGCCCTCCAAACGCCACGGCACACCGCCTTCACAGAAGGCGGCTCTGATCGGGCTTCTCAAATCGGCTCGTAAACCCAGTGGCATCTGGGCGGGGGGCTTCCGTACGATTCTTGCGATTGCCCGCCCGGAAAACTCGGCCCCCTCCGCGTCACGCCCTTATACTATCCCCCGACAGG
>JAUVGW010000075.1 GCA_030593565.1 Phycisphaerae bacterium
GCGACCCATCGCGCGTTTGGTATGCCCAGTCTTCGATCCGGTGCAGTTGTTGCAGGTCCTTCCGGCTTGAGAACACGGCCTGTTGCCGCCGGCTCGTTTGCATGAGCCTCCGCAGACCGAGGTAGTTCTGCCGTCCCTTGACGAGCACCGCCTTGACGGAGCCGTCCACGACCGAGGCCAGCGCGGGGATGTCCTTGTCGATCAGTTGTTCCTGCAAGGCGATGGTGTGCGTCGAGATGATGACCCGCCGCCGGTCTGACAGGATCGATTCGATAGCGGGCAGTAGATAGGCGAAGCTTTTTCCGACGCCGGTACCCGCCTCGACGAGCAGGTGTCGATTCCCCGCAAAGGCGGACGCGACCGCGTCCGCCATCGCATCTTGTTGCGGCCGATGCTCGTAGTTCGCGATGGCCTTGGCGATCAGGGCGTCACGGTTGTCTGGGGTCCCGTCCGGCATCGCGCCTCCCTACGACGCCGCCATGATTTGGCCGACGAATGCGACGACGAACCACACCATGATCAACATGGTGACGAAGACGATCACCGTCGCCATGACCGTGACCAGCGTCGTGCCCTTCATGATGCCGTGTTGGTAGGTGGCCAGGATGTGCGGGCGGGCCAGGACCAGCATCGCCAGCAACACCGCGGCGATGGACGGCCAAATGCTGATCGAGTGAAGGTAGCTATAGACCCAGACCCACTTCGGCACGTCTTGTTCGTAGCCTTGCAGCTTGTGGACATGATGGCCGCGGACGTAAAAAGTGCCGTCGTCGCGGATGCCGCCATTTTCCGCGTCGCCGCCGATGATGGCGTAGGCGGTGGCGTACAGGATGAAGTTGGTCAGCCCGATGATGATGAGCCGGACACACAGACGATTTCGCTTGCGTCGATCCATGGTGGATTACCGTTTGCGCGCTCGGTCCTCCGCGTGTCGGCCGCACGACCGTTCTTATGCAGGCGCCACTGCTTCAAGCAGTGGCACGCGAGGCAACCATCCCGGGCATCTTCTCCAAGACAGCTTCATCCAGCCCTCATCAACCGCTTTGCGCGCCGACAAGGTGATTTGCCAGCCGGGTCTGCAGACGGCCCACCCGGGCGGCGTCGATTCGACCGATCGTGCCGGCGATCTCGGACGGATCAGCCGCGTAGAGATAGCTCAGTCGGGCCGCTGAATCCCGGTGTAGACCGGTCTGCTTGAAATCGGCATCGGCAGCCTGAATCAGTTCGTCCCAGTCCTCCTGCAGGAGCTGCAATTGCGTGCTGATGCCGCATAGTAGCGCATTCTGATATGGACCGGGCAGGAGAGCCAGAACAAGGGCGGGACGTAGCTTCGGAGCAGCGCCGCCCGCCTGTGAAAGCCGAATCAAAACGACATCGCCGGGGCTCACCTGTTTAGCTCCGTCTTCAGGTCGGCTTCGCCGTACTCTGGTTCATCGTCGCCGTAGGCACGCGCGAATTGCTGTCGCGCATGCGGACGCCAATTCTCGTCATCCTGCCGGGTGTTGAGAAAACGCGCGAACTCCAGCAGCAGCCGCTGTCGTTCTTCCGGCATGGTGCTGAGCAGCTCTTCAAGTTTTTCCTTTACAGTCATACAGATTTCTCCACCCTCTGCAATGTCACTATCGGTTGTTGAGTGTAATCCTACCGTCTATCGGCGAACTGGCGGTTGCGTACAGTTTCCTCGGGATTCGGCCCGCTCGGTGCGCAAGATACCCCGCGTCGATCGCGTGGGCCATGGCTCGGGCCATGGCAGGCGCGTCTGCGGCGTGGGCGATGCCCGTATTCAGCAGGACGCCGTCGGCACCCAGCTCCATCGCGATCGCCACGTCGCTCGCCGTGCCGACGCCGGCATCGACGATGACGGGATAGTCCGGGTCGTTCTCCTTCAGCATTTCGAGAACGATGCGGATGTTGTTCGGATTCAGGACGCCCTGGCCGCTGCCGATCGGGCTGCCGGCAGGCATGACGCTCGCCGCGCCCGCCTCCTTGAGCCGGCACGCCATGGCGGGATCGTCACTCGTATAGACCAGGACCTGGAAGCCGTCCTTAATCAACGTTTGCAGCGCATCGAGCGTGCCGATCGGATCGGGCAGCAGCGTCTTCTTGTCGTGCAAGACCTCCAGCTTGACCCACGCCGCACCGGGATTGTCCAGTTGTTCGAGGATGTCGCGGCCCAGCCTCGCCACGCGCACCGCGTCCTCGGCGGTGAAGCACCCGGCAGTGTTCGGCAGGATCGTGTATCGCTTCGTGTCGATGAAGTCGAGCAGGCTACGGTTCTGATCGTCGATCAATCGGTCGCGCCGCACGGCAACGGTGACGACATCACAACGGCACGCCTCGAGGCACTCGCGCATCAGTTCATAGGACGCGTACTTACCGGTGCCCACGAACAACCGCGAATGAAACGTCTGGCCGCCGATCTTCAAGGATGTGGGATCCACAGTCACGGGCTTTGCTCCTGGTTGCTGGCGCCGAGCCGGACGGCGCCTTTCATCACGTCCGACACGGGGGTCGGACGCTACTCTCAATGTCAGTGCGGGCTATCCGCCGCCCACCAGTGTGACAATCTCGACCTGATCGCCGTCTCGTAGCGGCGTCTCACCGTACGAGGGGCGTCTGACCAATTGCTTGTTCACCTCGACCGCGAACGGCGGCCGCGGCTTCCTCGCGTCGATCAACGTGGCCACCGTGGCCGGCGTGCCCAAGCTGTGCGGCTCGCCGTTTATCCGGATCTCGATGATCTCGTTTGTTTGCGTGTTAGTCATGGCATTCGTCAGTCCATACCAGGCTCGTCGCGATGGGGTCCAGCCTGACCGCGGCGCAAGCACTGCCACCGGGATTATAGCGACAGGGCGGCGATTCGTTTAGGGCGACCGTTGACTGAGCAAGACACGGGCATCGCATCGGCAGGGATCGGCCACCGGCGCAATCCACCCATCCCTACCGATTCGCCTCCACATGGGCAATCAGCTTATAGATGATCTTCGCCGCCAGGAATTCCGTCTGCACGCTGCCCGGTATCGGCATGACCTCGACCACGTCGGCCGCGACGACGGTGCGGTCCATGGCGATGGCCCGCAACAAATCGGACACCTGGTGCCAATCCAGGCCGCCGGGGACCGGGGTGCCCGTGCCGGGGGCGCAGGCGGGGTCGAAGCCGTCGATGTCGATGGTGACGTAGACCTTCTCGCCCAAGGCGTCCAGCGCCTTCTGGATCCAATCGGCATCTTCCAGCGTTTGACGAGCCGTGATCGGCGTGATGCCCTGCTTTTTCATGAAACGGTGTTCTTCCAGGCACCACGACCGGATGCCGACCGGTACGACCGGCACGCCCATGTCCCAGACCCGGCGCATGACGCACGCGTGGCTGTGGGGCGTTCCGTGATAGCTGTTGCGCAGATCGGCGTGGGCGTCGATTTGCAGGACGCTCAGTTTCTTGTGCTTGCCCAGAACCGCTCGGACCAAGCCGCTGGTAATCGAATGTTCACCGCCGAGGCCGATCAGGAACTTGCCGTCACGGACCACCCGCCGAGCCGCTTTGCGGACGTCCTCGTGCATCCGGGCCGGGCCCGACAGGTTCGGCTCGACCGGTTCCAGCGTGGCGATGCCGGCCTTGACGAATTCCCGGCCGTAGTCCTCGTCCAGGTCTTCGAGGTGGCTGCTGGCGGCAATGATGGCGTCGGGGCCGAGTCGGGAGCCCGCCAGGAAGCTGGCCGTCGCATCGTACGGCACGGGAAGCACGGCGTATCGCGCCGTGCGGTAATGACTGTCGCGCTTGGATAGTGCGAGGAAGCCGTTCATATCCTACCGATCGCGCTTGCCGGTTTGACCGGCGTCCGGGTGGTCCGCTTCCGGGGCACATCGCCGCAGGTCGGATCCGTCGGTCCGCTGTGGGTACTCCTTATCATCGCGGGTTGCTGGTCGGGGGGCAACCGTCTCCATTTTCCGGCCCGATTCCCCAACAGAAGGCGGTTGACGCGCGGGAATGATCCATGTCAGATACCACCCACGAGTGGGCGGTACCGGTGTGCCGTCCCGTTGGCTGATCACGAACAAACAGAGGATGCGGAACTATGACTCACGTTGTTACAGAACGTTGCGTGAACTGCCGCTACACGGACTGTGCCACGGTGTGTCCAGTAGAGTGCTTCTGGGAGGTCGAAGCACCGGCCATGTTGGTCATCGATCCCGACACGTGTATTGACTGTGGCCTTTGCATCCCGGAGTGCCCCGTCCACGCGATCTATACCGAGGATGAAGTGCCCGAGCCGTACCAGGAGTGGACCGCCAAGAACGCGGAGTTGTACGAGGGAGGCACGAACATCACCGAGAAGAAAGACGCCCTGCCGGGTGCTGCTACGCTGGAGGAGATCCAGAAGCGGGAGAAGGACAAGGGCTGGGACATCAGTGAGCCGGGCGGGATGTAGCCAGTGTACATTCACACCTGGCTCTGCGGGTTGACGAGGCACCAACGCTTCTGTGGCACCGGCGTCTCGCCGGTGGAGTCACAGGCGAGACGCCCGCGCCACAGACACTCGGGACAGAATGAACCCGCAGAAACAACTGTGAACGTTTACTAGGTTCGTGTGATTCATGTTTGAAGGATCTGAACATATTGGGCGAGCAGTGCGGTCATTGCGCGGGACCGTTGGTGCGACGATTATCTGCCTGATCGCGTTGGCAGCGGCCGGCGGATGCGGCACGCCGCCGCGTGGCCCGGTCGTTTTCTACCTGGACGGCGCCGGCTATTACAGCAGCGCGGGCAAAGTCAACCGTGGTTTGCGCCGCGCCGGCTACACCGGTCACTTCGAGCGGTTTTCGTGGAGCGCCTACCTCGGTCCGGCACATGATCATCTTGTGGCGGCCAAAAGCCGATACGTCGCTCGCAGGCTTGCCGGTAAGATCGAGAAGGTGCGCCGGGGCGACCCCGATGGGCAGATCAACGTGATGGGCTTGTCGGCCGGCACCGCGGTAATCCTCCAGGCGCTCGAACAATTGCCAACCGGCATCCAGGTCGACAACGTCGTCTTGTTCTCGCCCTCGGTTTCCGCCAATCATGACCTGACGAAGGCCTTGCGCCATGTCCGGCGGACCCTGTATGCGACGTGCAGCCCGAACGACCGAATCCTCGGCTCGCTGATTGTCAACGCCGACGGCAAGTTTGGCACACCCGCCGGCCGTAGCGGGTTCCGGATTCGGCGGCCCGGCGCGGAGGCGGAGACAGCCTACCGCAAGGTCGTCAACCTTCATTGGAAACCGGGTTATCTCGCGTATGACTGGGACGGCGGGCATACTGCCGTCACCAACTCGAAGTTCATCGCGGCTGTTGTCGCCCCGCGCATTCTGTCTTCCGAACCCTATCCCCTCGATCGGTCGGTGTCGTGCAGGCTGGCGTCCAGGCAAACGGGAGGTGGATCGTGAGCACGCCGCGGCACCTGATCCGCCGAGGCAGCGTCCGACTCCCGTGTCTGTGGCACCGGCGTCTGCGGCGCCGGCGTCTCGCCGGTGATCCCACCGCCGGGACGGCGGTGCCACAGGTAGCGTCGGTCCTCCTTGGCCGGTGGCGCGAGATGTTCGCGTTTGCGTGCGTGCTGTGTGTCATCGTCGGCTGTGGTCCCGGCAAAGCCTACCGTACCGGTCGCCGGGCCGAGAAGCGCGGCGCCGCCCACAATGCGTACGATGCCTATTGCAGGGCCGGGCGCAAACATCCGGGCAGTAGCGCTGTGGCTTCCGGCATAAAGCGGTCCGGTCCCGCCGCGGCGGCGTTTTGGGAGGACGAAGCGAACGCGGCAACGGTCGAGGGGCGCCATGCGGACGCCTGGCGCATGTGGATGCGTGTATTGGACATCCAGCCGGAGCACTCCATAGCCCCGGGCGCCATCCGTCGGATCGAAAGACAGTATCCCACCGCTATCGCAGACGCACGGGCAGGCTGGCTTCGTCGGGGAGCGCCCTCGCTAGCGCTGGCCAACCCGCGAGGTGCGAAGCCCTCGCCCGATGTAGGGGTCATCCTCGCCGCCCGCCCGACCGAGTCGTCAAGAGTTGACGCGGTTTACTGGGAGGCACCCTTGGGTGTCGCTGCCGAGTCGACCGGCTCGGAATCGGAGACGCTTGTTGTCTCGGGGCCTGAATCGGTGGCCGCGTCGGATGCCGATCTCGGCGATTCGATGGCCGACGTTGCTGGTACCGACGGTCGGCGCGTGCCAGGCATAACAGACGAAGTGACGACGGCGCGGCCCGAAGGAAGGTCGACCTCAGTTGACACCGTGGCGGCCACGCAGACCGAAGACGCCGACCGCGCCGAGGAGGGCCGTCGAAAGGTTGGTGAGTTCCTTGTAATCCGGACGCTCAGCAAACGGGATCACCGCTATCCCCGACGAGCCCGGATCATCGACGGCATCGCCGCGCGACTGAAGGACACCGACAGCGATCTCGACGCGGACATCTACTTGTACGCCGGTGATCGGCGCATCAAGAAAATCCGCGAGTTACCAGTGGGGCAATCACAGACGTTCCGGGGCCGCTCCGGAAAGAAGTATCGCCTGACCATCCTGAATGTGCACCACAAGACGCGCACCGTCCGCATCGGCATCAAGCCCGCCTAGACGTTGAACCGAAACGTGATGATGTCGCCGTCCTGGACGATGTATGGCTTGGGCTCCAACCGAACCTTGCCCGCGGCCTTGGCGCCCTTCATGTCTTGGTTGGCTTTCAGGTCGTCGAACGCGACGGTTTCGGCGCGGATGAAGCCGCGCTGAATGTCGCTGTGGATCTTTCCGGCGGCTTCGAGGGCTGTCGCGCCCTTCTTGACAGTCCAAGCACGGGCTTCGTTCGTGCCGCCACACGTCAGGAACGTGATGAGCCCGAGGGCTTCGTAGCTCGTGCGGATCAGCCTGGTCTGCGCAGGCTCGGTCAAACCGTAGTCTGCGAGAAAGGTGGTTCGATCCGCCTCCTCGAGCTGGGATATCTCGGCCTCGATCTCGGCGGCCATGACGATGGTCGTTTCCGCATGCTCGGCTTCGAACGGCGGCGGCTTGGCGGCTTCGGCCTCGCCGACGTTGACGACCACAATGACCGGCTTGAGCGTCAGGAATCCGAAGCCTGCGGCGATCGCGCGTTCTTCTTCGTTGTGTATCGCCTTGGCGACGGGCAATTCGGATTCGAGCGTGTCCTGGACGCGTCGCATCATGTCGAGTTCGCGGAGTTCCTGATCTCGCGTTTTGGTCGGTTTCTGGGTGGATTTCTCGAGTTTCTCGATCCTGTTGCCCACCTGTTCCAGGTCGGCGAAGATCAACTCGGTGTGCAGCTCATCCAGGTCGGCCTTGGGGTCGATCCGGTCGCGGTACGGCGCGACGGCATCCGACTCGAACGCCCGCACCACCATGACAATACCGGTACAGCGACGGACGGAGTCCATGGCCTTGTGGAATTCGGCTTGTCCGTGCGCGTCCTCCAGCGAGGTGCCCGGCACATCCAGGAATTCCAAGTGAACCGGCACACGCTTCTTGGGCTTGATCATGTCGAACAAATAGTCCAACCGCTCGTCCGGCACGGCCACGGAGCCGAGACGCTCAGTGCCTCCGTGCCCGGGGTCCGGCGGCTGGCCGGTGATGGCGGAGAACAGCGTCGACTTGCCCGATTGCGGTGGTCCGATGATGGCGAGTTTCATGACCGGCGCTTTCTCTGAGATCCTGTCCCAGTAGGCCTCGGGGCACAGGCGCCAAAGCCTGTGTTTTCACCGCCGCCGCGGCGGTGCCACACCTACCGGGATATGCGCTTATTGTACGCCGACGTCAGCCCGGCAATGTGCAGTGTAATCATGCTACATGTGGTCGTACGACCTAGCAAGGTGGCATGCCGCCAGGGCGATCGCAAGAATGGCTCTCCGCCGTCGTCGTGTCCTCGTCGTACTGTCGCGGGTTGCCGAGATTGGCTCCGCAGGTTGTCGAGATTATTGACGGAGATATGGTTCTGAGCGAGGCGGATGCGCAAGTCGGGATTTGGATCGCTCCGCCGACGCCCCGTGAGCGACCTGTGACGGCGGACCCTCTCGGTTCGGCTCGATTGGCCCATTGCCCAAGAACCAACTGGTTCGTCGTGGCAATCGCGCTGACCAGATGGATACCGGTCTTGGTTCAGGCATGCTCGAAATGGCGACGAAGCGTCTTGCCGTCCACGGCGATGATCTTCCCGTCGCTGTGGTCGGCCAAAGCCTGCCCCCATTTCTCGAAGCACTGCTCACACGCCTGCGGATCCAGAGCGGCGAACACCCGCCCAAAGGTGTCGTGAGAGGGAATTCCACAGGGTAACTTCAAGAACGTACGGAACCACGGCTCCTTGTCACCGCCGAACTGTTCAATCTCCGTCCAGCTCTCAGCTCCGCAGATGATGCCGCAAATGGCGATCGTCAAATGGTTACTCAGTTCGTGCTGGCGTTAGCGAACGGACCGGGGGTCGGACAGATCCGCAAAGTGGATCAGAACCGAATCGGCCATCCATAGCCTCCTGGAGTGAGATCAACCGCTCTCCAGGAACATCAATTGACCTAAGTTAGCCATTCTTGCGATTGCCCCGGCCAACCAACCAGCCGCCGTCCGGTTGACACATCAGGCGAGCCAGCCTATAAGAGCATTTCTGTGCGTGGAGCCCACGCTTCCGTACTGCCCCCATCGTCTAGAGGCCTAGGACACCGGCTTTTCATGCCGGCGACAGGGGTTCGACTCCCCTTGGGGGCGTTTCTCGTTTCCAACAGCACCCCATCCCCCCGCGCATTCGAGGCCCCGCCGTGTCCCGATAAGGAACACCGCCCGTTTTAACGACGCTGCATCTTGGAAAGCGCCGGCACGATCGCAGTTTGGGTGACGTTTACCGTCGATGTGTGTTCGAGCATAACAATCGACTACTGCGATTCGCCCGCGACTCCGACGTCCGTCTACATCGTCCTGCACTCCGGCTGCCCGTGCGCCACGAGCATCGCGAATACGGCAATCGACTGGGACGGATGCCCCGGTGCGGAAGGCCATCCCGCCATCACATGGAAAAGCATGCAGCCTGATACGTACGCCTATCCGGTTTACAGCGATCCCCTCGACGCGGCAATCGGCCCGTACACGCTGACTGTCAACGGCGTAGCGGGGCAGACCCCCCCGCCGAACGACGACTGCGCTTTCGCGCCGACCATTGTCGGCGCAGGCGCATGGCCCTTCGATACCACTTGCTGCACACGAAACCCCATGCACCCGCTTGCCTCGTCCCCCGACTGCGTGGACTCGACAGAAGGAGACACGGCACCTGATGCCGATATCTGGTTCTTGTGGGAAGCCACCACGGAGGTTTCGGGCACCGTCTGCGTCAGCCTGTGCGAGGGCACGGCATACGACGCCGTGTTGGCCGTTTACGACACAACGGACTGCGCCCTGGTCTCATTGGGTAACGAGATCGCCTGCAACGACGATAGTTGCGCGACCAGCGGCGGCCCGAGCGAAGTGGAACTTACGGGTGTGCTGTCCGACGCAAGCTACCTGATTCGCGTCGGCGGTTGGAACAACGCGGGCGGCCCCGGGATACTGACCATCACCGCTGGTCGGTGTTCCGAACTTCCCATTCTCGGCGCAGACGATTGCGCGGATGCGGAGCCGATCTTGTGCGGCGACGCATGGTTGGTCGACCTCGACGATAAGACCAGCGATCCCACCGACCCGAATATCGTGTGCTACTACGAACCACCGAGCCCAGCGAATAACACGGCTTGGTTCCTGTTCACGGCGACGGAGGACTCGGTAGAGATCCAGACCTGCAATAGCCCCGACCCCGAAACGTTGGATACGCTGGCTGTCCTGTGGCCGATGGCGGTGTGCGGAGAGTTCATCCCGTGTTCGGAGATCGCATGCTCCGAAGACGCCTGCGGGCCCGATGACTACACGTGGCTGTCGAAATTCTGCGCGACCGTGACGCCCGGTGAGACCTATTACGTCGAGATCGCGTCGTTCGCGGGCGGCGGCAACGCTTGGCCAGCGCTCATCGAGGTTACGTGTCCGTGTCCGTAGGCTCTACTGAGCCGGGTATTCAGCCGGGCTGAATGCCGAGATACGGATGATCTCAATGCTTGACATGACCGGCTCCGAGACAATCGTCTCGGGGCCGGTCTCGTTTTGCGATGCCGCCGGCAGGGAATGGACACGCGACAAGAGCCCGTGGCACATCGCAAGGGCGCTGGACAACTTTGGGATCGACTACGCCACACAACCGTTCGAGACAGTGGAACTGCCGGCGCGGGTCCACGCCCCGTCCGCCTGCGGCGGCTCATTGACTTGATCAGAGAACACGGCCTGGTCGCTGCTCTGATTACTCGTTGAGACACGCGAGCCAATGCCTATAGCATTTCACTAAATGCTGTAGCGTCCGACCCCCGTGTCGGACGTAGCATCATCGAACAATTCACGGCCGACAGGGGCGTCGGCCGCTACAGGCAAACGTGGAATGCTCTAGTATGACAGCGCTACGTTGTCTCGAACGGCGCTCAAAGAGCCCCCGAGCTTGCTCGGGGGGTAGCCTCGCCGAGCCATTGGAGCGTACCCCCCGAGCAAGCTCGGGGGCTCTTGGGTGCTGTCAACGCCTATCTAGCGCTGTCATACTAGCAACCTTAATCTTTGGTTGCGGCGCCAAGGTCCAGCGCCATGATGTGCTTGCGGTCCCGCACGTATAGCGTTTTTCCAACCAACGCAGGGGCGGTCAGGGAGTATTTCTCGGTAATCGTGCATTGCGAATGCACGTTCAGTTTCTCGGGCGTCACGGTGGCCAGGGTGAGTCGGCCATCCTGATCCAGGATGATCAGCTTGCCGTCACCATATACGCAAGACGCTTCCGGATACCCGCGCTTCGCCCAGACGCGTTTGCCCGTCCTCATGTTTACACACATTAAGAGCCGATCGGTTGCGCCGAAGATGAAGTCGCCGACTCGCACAGGAGTCGGGATGCCTATCTTGATCTTCCTGTTGAGCCACTGTTCCTCCGGCACCGTTCGCCCGTCCTTCTGGGTGAGCTTGATTGTCAGGCCGAGCGTGCTCCCGCTGTGCGATGTGTAGAACAGCAGGCTTCGCTTTTTGTTCCAGACGGGCGTCATCTCGCGCGCGATCACTGGGTGATGCCACAGAAGGTGACCATTGTTCGGATCAACCCCGATCAAGCCTCCTCTCGTGGAGAACACAAGCTGATCGCTGCCGGCAAAGTGGATCAGGATCGGCGATGAATAGCCAATCCTGAAATCAAGGCCCATCCAAACCAATTCGCCGGTTGCCTGTTTGAAGGCCGCCAGCGTCTGGCCCTCCATCTTCCCCAATGTCTCGGCCTTCGGCACGCGAAACTCCTCCGAATGCTCCTCGGGTCGCTCTCGATCAACGGCGACGATGACCATGTCCTTATAGGCAATTGGGCTACAGCAATGGCCGCAGTGACGATCCAGCGGGGCGTTTAACTCGCGGACCAAGTCATGGTTCCAAAGAACCTCTCCGGTCTTCTTGTCGAAACAGTGCAGCACCGAGCGCGAGCCGACCGCAAAGAGGCGATCTCCCTCGATCAGGGGGGTCGAGTTCGGCCCCTGACCGCCCCATCTCTCGTCCGGCCTTTCCACGAGCGGCGCCGGGTTCGCGTGCTGCCAGACTTGCTCGCCCGTCTTCGCATTCAGCGCAACCGTGAATTCCTCCGGCGTGGTCATGGTCTTGCGATACATCGTGTACAATACGCCATCGTCAATCACGATGCCCGAGTATCCGACGCCCAGTTCTTTGTGCCACAGGCGTTTCGGTCCGTCCTTCGGCCATTCTTCCGCAAGCCCTTTGGTTTTGACTCGGAAGTTGCGATTAGGTCCGCCCCACTGCCGCCATTGGGCATGAACCAGCACGCTCGACATAGCCACGACTATCACCCCGATGCCGATCACGCGCCACACAACACAAGAAGCCCCGACACCATCCCGATCACAAATCGCCATGTTTCTATCTCCCTGGTGTACCCCCAATCGTCGTGAGTTCCGCTTCGTCGCGAACCACTCGCCATTCCCAGCGGCTTCAGATTCCTCGATCTGCCGCTCGGATTCCTGCCGAAGACACGATTCACCCGGTAGTAGCAACAAGACGGCCGTCGGCCGCCATGAAGATCGGACACGCCCACGCCCCGCGGGCCGTCAGGACGACTAACAGAAGTGCGAACGAGATGATCCGGGCGGGGTGCTTCGACATCGCGGAATCTCCGACAGGGCAAAGGACTGCCCTTGGTTTCCGCGCGCAATGTTTGCGCGGGCTCACACCCTACCCACGGGGATCAACGGCAGCGGCTAGCGGCTCTCACGTCGAAATGCGCCGCCGCGGTGGATAATGTTGCCTTCCTGCGGTTGCCTCGTCGGTGAGTGGACCACGCCGCCATCTCGTCTGAACGCTATAGCAGTTCACGGTTGGGCGTGACCGAATCCAGGCGGCGACCTCACGCTCCTGTGGCACCGGCGTCTCGCCGGTGATCCCACCGGCGAGACGCCGGTGCCACAGGCAAACGTGAAATGCTATAAACACGTACGAAGAAATCGGTCGCTTGTGGTACGGAGGGACCAGAGCCCCGATAGCCTGTGACGACCGCGGTTCTGATCACACGACGAATGTCTCGTGGCACAATGACTCGAACAGATTTTCGATGAAGTCAACCGCGTTGACGGCGGTCAGCATATTCACTTGCAGCGACTTCTCACCGCCGAGCGCCGGCCGGCAGCATCCGGCAGCTCGGCCCTCGGTCGCGACTTCCATACGCATCTGGGTCTTCATAAACAGGTCGGGCCAAATGATGCTGCCCGCCGCAACGGCCGCGTGGATGTAGGACTTGCCGTAGGCGGGCTCCTCGTCCTGTTCCATCGGGAAACGCAGCGCCCTGGCGAGGATCTCGCCGGTTCGATAGCCGCTGGCAGCAAGGTGGGCGACGTGTGATTCGTCGAGGCAGACCAGCTTCGTCACATCGAGGGGCACGATCGTAATCGGCAGGCCGCTGGACAAGACTGTCTTGGCCGCTTGCGGGTCTCGGCGGAAATTGAATTCGGCGCCATTCTCGGCGTCGCCGCTGGTCCAGACGGCGCCCCCGGCGATATAGATCCGGTTGATCTTCCTGGCGGCGTCGGGGAATTCCTCGATGAAGGCGGCGAGGTTCGACAACGGTCCCATGGTCATGACCACGAGTTGCCCGTCGGCCTGTCGAACGAGTTCGTCGTACAGTTCCACGAAGTCCTTTGCGGACGGTGCCTCCCCGGCCGACAGCCCGCACTCGCCCAGGCCGTCGTCTCCGAACACGGCTCGCCGGTCGAGCGGTTCACCTTCCGGATCGCGTCCGCGCCCAACGACCGGCAGCTTCGGCGGATTCAGCGCCGTCAGCAGGCCGCTGATGTTCTTCGTCACCTGTTCGAGTTCGACGTTGCCGCCGACGCCGACGATCGCCCATACGTCAATCGTCTCCGCGACGAGTGCCAGACAGACGCCGACCGCGTCATCGATCCCCATATCCGTGTCAATGAGCAGCGGTGCCGCCATGGTCGATCCCACTTCTTGACAGCCGCCCGGCGGTGTTCTATACGTCCCAGGGGGCTTCATTGTCGGCCGGAGCGATCCGTTGGTCAATCAACTGATCAATGCGGAATCAGTACTGTCCGGATATCGCCGTCTATTCGGCGGCGCCGAGCCAACGGCATTGGTCCGCGCGCCGGGCCGTGTGAACCTGATCGGCGAACATGTCGATTACAACGACGGCCTCGTGCTGCCGATCGCGATCGACCGGGGCGTTTTCGCTGTTGCCGGGCCTTCCGGATCGGATGATATCCAGGTGTATAGCACGGCTTTCGACGAGACGGTGACCATCGCCCTTCGACGAGACGGACCGAGTGACGGCCACGATGCCGGGGAATGGAGCGCCTATCCTCGCGGCGTGGCGGCCGAACTCGCCGCGGCCGGTGTCACGTTGGCTGGAACGCGAATTTTCGCCGACAGCGACCTGCCCGTCGGTGCGGGCCTGTCGAGCAGCGCGGCCCTGGAAGTCGCGGTCGCGCTCGGTTTGTTGTCGGTCGCGGGCGAACACCTGCCGCCGTCCGACATCGCGCATATCTGTCGTCTAGCCGAGCACCACTATGCCGGCGTCCCCTGCGGGATCATGGACCAATTCGTCTGCACGGGCGCCGTTGCCAATGCAGCGATGCTGCTCGACTGCCGCGAGGAAGCGGCCCGGCACATCCCGTGGCCGGACGACGACGTGGTGGTCCTCGTGATCGACAGCCGGTGCCGACACAAGCTTTCCGATGGAATGTACGGTGAACGTGTTCGTCAGTGCGCCCGCGCCGCCGAGGCTGTTCGGTCGGTCGAACCTGCGGTGCAGACGTTGCGCGACGTCACCGCTGAACAACTCGATGCATGCCGATCCTCGATGGAGCCCGTGGTTTATCGACGGGCTCGGCACGTCGTGACGGAAATCCAACGCACATGCGAGGCCGCCGCGGCCCTGGAACGGGGTGACTTCACCGCTTTCGGCAAGGCAATCAATGGTAGCCACGATTCGCTTCGCGACGACTACGAGGTCTCCTCGGCGGAGCTCGACGACCTTGTCGAGACCGCTCGCGGCGTGCCGGGCGTCTTCGGCGCCAGAATGACGGGCGCCGGGTTCGGCGGTTGCGTGGTTGTCGCGGCCACGCGCGATGCCGTGCCACGGGTCGAAGCCGCCGTCAGAACCTGCTACAATATGAAATACGGCGTCACCGCACACGTGATGACCACGCGAGCCTGCGAAGGCGCGACGACGACGGAAGTTCCCCGCCCATGAACGACTCCGCAACCGAAATGATCGATCTCGCAGCTTCCGGCGACAATCTCACGCGCGCGCAGTCCGCGCAGATATTCACCGAGATCATGTCCGGTCGCGTCTCGAACGACGAGATCGAGCGATTCCTCGCCGCGCTGGCCGACAAGGGCGAAACCGTCGACGAAATCGTCGGCGCGGCCGAGGTCATGCGCGAACGCGTCACGCCGATCGCCTGTGACGACCCCGATGCCGTGGACACCTGCGGTACGGGCGGCGACGGCATCAGCACGTTCAACGTCTCCACGGCCGCGGCCATCGTGGCCGCCGCTGCGGGCGCGTGCGTCGCCAAGCACGGCAATCGGACCAACACCCGCAGCAGCGGCTCCGCGGAGGTGTTGCAAGCACTCGGCGTGAACATAGACGCCGGGCCGGACGTGGTGGCCCGTTGCATCCGCGAGGCGCGAATCGGTTTTCTGTTTGCCGTCAAGCTCCACCCCGCGATGAAACATGCCATTGCAGCACGGCGGCGGCTGGCCCGGCGGACGATCTTCAACTTGGTCGGCCCGCTGACCAATCCGGCAGGCGTTCGGCGACAGGTCATCGGTGTTGCGAGCCGGGACGTGATGGACAAGATCGCCGGTGCCTTGCAGCAACTCGGCACGGTCCGCGCGCTGGTCGTCCACGGCCATGACGGCCTGTGCGACCTGACGATCACGGGCCCAAGCCACCACGTCGAATTGCGAGACGGTCGCCTGGAACACGGTACGACCACGCCCGATCAACTCGGCTTGGCGGTCGGGCCGCTTGACGCCTTGCGTATCGCGAGCCCCGCCGAGAGCGCGGACGCAATTCGAGCGATCCTCGCCGGCGAGACAAGCCCACGCCGCGATCATACGCTGCTCAACGCCGCCGCGGCGCTGGTTGTTTCCGGCGCGACGGCGAACCTGCGCCAAGGCGTCGAACAAGCCGGTGCCGCGATCGACTCCGGCGCTGCCGCCGAAACCCTCGACCGGCTCGTCGCAATCACAGGAACCGCGACATGATCCGCCGCTCCTTCACGCTGTTGGAACTCCTCGTGGTCCTGGCCGTCATCATGTTGCTGATCGCTATTTTGTTGCCGGCACTCGGGGCGGCGCGCGAACAGGGCCGCCGGGCCGTCTGCGCTTCGAACCTCAGACAGATTCTCATCGGAATTCGCATTTACGCCGACAATCAGGACGGCCTCATTCCACGGAGCCGAGACCCCGAGCACCCGTTTGACTTTGCCGCCAGCCACATCGCTACGAACCAGCTTTGGGTCGGTTCTTCGGCTTCACCTCCGTCGGCCGAACAGTCCGATCACTACACCGGCCTCGGCCGGTTGCTCGCCGACAAGACGACGACGGCGGAGCTGTTCTTCTGCCCCGCCGACGACAACTTAAACCTTCTCGATGAACGGCCCAAGATCGGAACGGACCAGGACGCCTATGGGTCCTACCTCTATCGACAGCTCGATCACCTGCCCGAAGCCAAACGCACGGGTCGGCTGGACGACTTGGGCGCCAACCGCATCGGTGGCGAGGTGGTTCGCGTCCAGGCCCTGGCCCTCGATGCGAACAGCCTCGGGCCCGGTGATTTCTACCACACGAACCACGCGGCCCGCGTAGCCAATCTCCTATTCCGCGACGGCGCGGTCGTCACCTCTGCAAACCTGGACAATGCCTTCGCGATTCCGGCCGAAGCGTTCAGCGGCCCCATGGACATCCTGCTTGCGATCGACCAGATTCTCACCAACGCCGACTACGCCTACAAAGGCGACCCGGCCTCGGCCCCGCGAGTCGCCGCCGCGCTCGAGCAGTGAATCGAACCGTATCGCGCCGGCGGAGGCTCAAGAGCCCCCGACCTTGGTCGGGGGGTTGTCTCGCGGCATATAGGAGCGTACCCCCCGAGCAAGCTCGGGGGCTCTTGGACTGAAACCGCCACGGCCCCCTGCGACTATGACACCTTCGATCCCACCCCAATGTCAGACATCGTGGTCAACAAGACGACCTGCGAATGGTCTTCGGTCGACGCCGCCAGCAGCATTCCCTGGCTTTCTTCACCGCGCATCTTGCGCGGCGCCAAGTTCGTGCACACGACGATCAGCTTGCCCACCAGGTCGGTCGGTTCGTAATAGCCTTTCAGCCCGGCCACCAACTGGCGTTGCTCGGTCCCAAGGTCGATCTGGAGCACGACAAGGCGATCGGCATTGGGGTGATCCTTGGCCTCGACTATTTTGGCGATTCTCAGGTCGAGCTTCATGAAATCATCAAACGCAATCGTCGTTGGCGCGTCGCTCATGGGTCTTCCTCCCGACATAAAGGCTGTGTATTCCACGAATCAGGCGCCGGGCGGGTGCCGGGCCATGGTTCGACATGTCACGAGCATGTCGCCTCGATCACCGATAGGCAAGGCTTGGTTTACTTGTGTAAGAAACGAGGTCTCGGAGCCGACCTGCGGCCCCCAACCGAGACTCGGGATACCGCGTCCCGTATTGGCCGGTTTATCCGGCGTGCGCTGTCTCGGTTCCCGGGCGTGAGCGCCCGGGCTCCAACACGTAGACCGTCGCGCTGCCCCGGTAGACAACGTCGCTGCGCGTCACGATCAAGACGGTAATCAGGTGTTGCCCAGGCGTTTCGAGTATTTTCGCGCCGCGCGACTCGTCGCCGATCCAGACGCCATTGTCCATCCACAGGCAATCGGCGCCATTGAGCTGCTCGCGTGGCAGATTCACGCTGTAGGCGATGTAGTGTGGCGCCGTGCCGACTGCCGGCCCGCCGAACCGGATATTCACACGCTTGGCCGTCACGTCGACGCGCGAAGGCGTCGATACCGGCTTGGACTTGGCTCGTGCCACCGGCGCACGTCGACCACCGGCGTCGCGCCGGCTCGTTTCGCCCGCCCCGGCGGGTCGGACCGGTCGGGCGGGACCATCCTGTGCGGCTGTGGCCTGACGTCGGTCGTAGTCCCGCGGGCCGGCATCCTCGGGATTGAATCGCCTGGTGGGCCGTCCCTCCGGCATCAGCCGTCCACGAACGCCGGGTGATTCTTGCCCCGCCGCCGAGGCGAGTTTCTGATCGTCAACCGGCGCCACGGCAGGCGATTGTCCGCGGTCGTCGCCTTTCACACGGGCCTTGCCCTTGGGCGCGCTACTGTTGCC
>JAUVGW010000101.1 GCA_030593565.1 Phycisphaerae bacterium
CACCAACGCCAACAGCAGGGGATGTTTCACGGTCCGCAGGATCGCCAGCACACGTTCGTACATCTCCTCGATGTCACGTTCGGTCGTCGGCAGGTAGTCCTCAACGGCGAAATCCCCCGACTCCGCCGGCCGCACCCCGTCCACGATGAACTGCAAGTTCCCCTTATAGCTCTCCGTCCGGCCGCGCACACACATGAAGCCGCCTTCGGCGATACCGTCGAACTGTTGTTGCGTCGCGTTCCAGATCCGCCCAAGCAGCTGCCCGCTTTTGTCCGCGAGAACGAGATGAATGTACAGACCCCCGTTCGTCGTCGTACGCAGGTCCTTCTGCGAGATCAGGTAAACGTCGTCCGTCAGATGTTCACCCGGCTGCAACTGTTCAATGAAACGATGATAGCTCGCCTTCGATGTCGCACCCATACCCGTTATGCCGCCCTTTCTTCACACCGCCGCGATGGGGACCAACCCCTCGGAGCGCCCACATGTCATCCGACGAACGACCCGCTCGGTCAACGCCGGCGATTGCCGTCGCGAGTATAGCCCCGCCCACCCCGTCGAGCCACCAAGCACCCCCCCAAAAACCGGGTGTACGTTAGGACACCTTTTCCCTATTCGCAGATTCACCTGCCGGGGAGCGCTGTTCGGGTCGTTCCCGTGAAAACGCGGCGCGCGGCAACTCTTATAGGCCATCAACATCAGTTAAAGATGATGCTGATACTGCCGATGAGATAAAGACGTTGGAAGGTCTCTCCGCAATGGGGGGCCGGGGTGAGTGCCATCGAATGCGAAGCCCCCGACGCAATAGGGAGCCGAGATATGATCAACGGAGAAGCGGAGCGGAAGGCGAGCCGTCGCGATCAAGGGTCTCCCTTCAAGTCGTTATCGGACAAGTGGTTCGAGATTCTGATTGTGACCGTTATCCTTGCTGGGACGCTGCTGGTGCATTCTCTCGTCGATGCAGCTTCCGTGATGCTGCACTTCTTCTACCTCCCTGTCATCATCGCCGCCCATTATTTCGGACGAAACCTAGCCATCTCCACGGCCGTTTTCACCGTCCTCGCGGTCACGATCTTCACCCTGAGTCAGCCCGAACTGCCCACCTTTGGCGCGCCTACGCTGACGGTCAGTATTCTACTGCTCTTGGCGTGGGGTGGATTTCTCGGTCTCTCGGCCCTGGTGGTCGGGACGCTTGCCGATCAGCGAGTCCGGGATATCAAAGAATTGCGCGAAGCACACACCGGCATCATCGAGGTCCTGGCAAAATACCTCCAGGCTGCGGATCAGTATACGACATCGCACTCCATGAGAGTGGCGGAGCTGGCCGCGCGGCTCGCCCAGAAAATGCGGCTTTCATCCGCGGAGATGGAGAACGTCCGCGTCGGCGCCCTGCTGCACGACATCGGCAAGGTCGAGATCTCCACGCGCCTGATTAAAAAAGCGGTCGCCCTGAGTGACGAGGAGCGATTGGAGATGGCGTCGCATACGGTGCGTGGTACGGAACTCGTCAGTTCGCTGGGCACGATCCTGAGGTCGGCGATCCCGCTCATCGAGCACCATCACGATCACTACTCGGCGGAATCCAAGCAGGAAGGAAGTCATGGCGAGGACATCCCGATCGGCGCGCGGATCGTCGCCGTGGCCGATGCCTATGACGCGATCGTCACCGATCGCCCCTACCGCCGAGGGCGCACGCCCGACGAGGCGATGCAGATCATCAGGGCGTCGGCCGGCACGCAGTTCGATCCGAATGTGGTCAGCGCATTTGAGCAGGTCGTTGTCGACTTGCAAGACGAACCCGACTCCGCCCAGTACTCGGCTGCCGCTCCGACCGCGACAGCGATGTCCTGAGCAGCCATCGACGCATCAGCCACACCCATCATCAAGGCGGCAGGAACCAGTGGATGTATCCGCAGCGTTCGCAGACGATGCAGGTGGCCATGGCGTTGGTCCAGTCGAAGTTGAAGAAGGTGGCGACGGCCGTATTGAGCTGGGCCTGCCGCTGCCAGAATCGCGTGTGGTGGCATATCTCGCAACGCAACGGCTGCCCCGCCACCTCGACCGCCTCCGCCTGCTTGCTTCCGAATAGTCCCACGATCGCTCCTCCTGTTGACTACAGTCCCAGCGCAGCCAGCTTCTCGCCGGTCGGCCGGCCCTCGGCATCCCAGCCGCGCAGGGTGTAATATTCCGCTCGCATCTGGTCGAGTGGGACGGTCTTGCCCTCGGCCGGGCCGCTTGGCATCGGCACTTCTAGCATTCGCTTCGGGAGCGTGTCGTCCTTCTTGCTGAAGCCTGCCCGTTGGTTGAACAGGCGTTCGAGGTTCCAGATTCGCTCACCGGCCTGCATGAACTCGTCGTCGTCGTAGTCGAAGCCCGTCGCCGTCTGCAACATGGTCCTCAATTCCGGCACGCCGATCGAGAACGTGACGAACAGGCAGACGCCCGCCGAATCCAGTGCCGCCGTGATGTCCTGGAACGCAATGTTCAACGCGGCCTTGCCGTCCGGCGAGTGCGGGTCCGCCTTCTCGGGGATGCCGAGGATCTCCGGCGAAATCAAAAAGCCGCGAACATGGCAGGCCCCGCGGTTCGACGTGGCGTATTGCAGCCCCATGCCGAACGCACCGCGCGGGTCATACGCGGGAAATTCCAGCTTCTTCACGCCCATGAACATCTCCGGCCGGCCGTACTTCTCGGCGACGCGCGCGCCGCCTTCGGCCAGGACGTCGCCGAACCCGTCCCGCCGACCGATCTTCGCGACGAGATCGACAACGGCATCGGCGTTGCCAAAATTCAGCTTGCAGCCCGCCTCGGTCTCGGTGATTGCGCCGCTTTCAAACAACTCCATCGCACAGGCGATGGTCGCGCCGGCGGTGATCGTGTCCATGCCCATCTCGTTGCAGATGTAGTTCGCCTTGGTCGCGGCGGCCAGGTCGCTGACGCCCACATCCGCCCCGAGCGCCCAGATCGTCTCGTATTCCGGTCCCTCGCCGTGGCCCTTGTACTTGCCCTCCTTCACGGCCGTCACGCGCCCGCAGGCGATCGGACAGGCGAAGCAACTCCGCGGGCGTACCAGAATCTTCTCCGCGATCGTCTCGCCGCTGATCTGCTCCGCGGCGTCGAACTGGCCCTGCGTACTGTTACGCGTCGGAAACAGGCCGCTCTCGTTGATGATGTTGACCAGGATGGCCGTGCCGAACGCCTTGAGCCCCGTCCCGGTGATCTCACCCGCCTGGAGCTTCGCCATCGAATCCAGACAGGCCGTGCGAAACGCCTCCGGTTCGGCGACGGTCAATCCATGCGTGCCGCGCACGGCGACGGCCTTGAGCTTCTTCGACCCCATGACCGCCCCGACGCCCGACCGGCCCGCCGCACGGTTCTTGTCGTTCATGATCGACGCGAACCGGACGAGCTTCTCGCCGGCCGGCCCGATGCTCACGCACTTGAAATCCTCGCCGAGTTGTCCGTGGAGGATGTCTTCGGTCTCGTGGACCGTCTTGCCCCACAGATGGTCGGCGGGGCGCACCTGGGCAAACCCGTCATCGATGACGAGCATCACAGGCTCGCTCGCCGTGCCCTCGAGGATGATCATGTCGTAGCCCGCGTACTTCATCTCCGGCCCGAAGTTGCCGCCGCAGTTCGAGCAGGCGATCGCGCCGGTCAGCACACCTTTCGTGATCGCCATGAACCGCCCGCCGCACATCGCCGTCGTGCCTGTCAGCGGTCCCGCGGCGAGAATCAGCTTGTTCTCCGGCGCGAGCGGGTCGACCGTCGCATCGACCTCGTCGCAGAACAGCTTCGTCCCCAGCCCGCGGCCGCCGATGTAGGCACGGGCCAGCTTCGGGTCCACGTCTTCTTCGCGAGTCCGCCCCGAACCCAAATCCACACGCAGTATCTTGCCGGCATATGCACTCATCATGCCTGGGCCTCCTTCGCAAGGGCTTGCAGACGATCGGCGTAGGCCTGTCGTGCCGCCTGGGGCCAAGTGTCTCCGGATTCATAACGCAGGGCGCCCGGCGAACAAAACCGCACGCATTCCGGGTCGCCACCGCACAGCTCGCACTTCCTCGCCTTGCCATCTCGGCACTGGATGACGCCGTACGGGCACCCCACCTCGCACATGCGGCATTCGTTGCACAGGCTTTGTTCCAGGACCACCGCGCCGGTTTTCTCGTCGCGGTAGAGCGCGGAGGTCGGGCACACATCCACACAGGGCGAGTCTTCGCATTGAAAGCACACCCGTGGGAAGTAGAACGCCTCGTCCACCTTGATGGTCACGTCGATGCGAGACCACGTGGGACGGAAGGTCCCATCGTTTCGCTGGGAGCACGCCAGCTCGCAAAGTCGGCAGCTCGTACATTTCTCCGGATCGATCACAAGGATGTTGGTCATGACATTTGCTCGCAGAATAGACCATCGACCGCTCCACAAGCATAGGGGGCGGTCTGGAAGCACCCATTATCCGCGATTTGCCCCCTCCATCAAGTCGATGCGGCCACACCCACGGCGTAGCCACCGATGCGCCCCATAGCCGGTGGCGGAGTTCGTGTTTAGCGGTCAGGTGGGGTGGCATGGGTAACGAACGACACGCCCTGCAAGGGCGGGGCGTTCATTACCCGTGGGAACGGGCTGGAATGGATGCCCACGGGTAAACTCCGCCGCCGCTGGCGGCTCCGTTAACCCATGCCACCCCGCCCACCATCAAGTCGATGCGGCCACACCCACGGCGTAGCCACCGATGCGCCAATAGCCGGCGGCGGAAGCCGCCGGTTCAACCGGTTCAACAAAAAAAACCGTGAGGGGCATCCCTAGTTTCGCGCATTAGATAGATAGAAGGCAAAGCTGGCGGCAGCGGCGCCAACGACTCCTCGGGAGGCTCCCACGTGGACATCGCCATGGCGGCCGGACGAATCGATCGGACGGCGGACGAATCCCAACTCCGTTCGGATGATGACAAGGACCACGTGTGGCGCGTCTTCGAGGCGTGCTCGGACGGGCTCTATCGATTCATCCTGTTCCGGGTCCGCGGTGACAAACATTCGGCCGAAGACCTCCTGCAACAGACGTGCACCGCTGCCGCCGGGAATGGCCGAAGCCCCACAGACGATGGCGAATGTGAAGCCTGGCTGCGGGGCATCGCCCGGAATCTCGTCCGCCTGCATTGGCGCCACCGCGGCAGGAACAACGGACGAATCCCGATCGAGGATGCCGAGTTGTCGCGACAACTCGCGGAGGACATGGATGCCCGGCCGCTGCCTCCCGACGTGCTCGCCAAGCGGGAAATGGTCGACCAACTGATGTTGGCGGTCACGTCGCTCCCGGCGGTGGATCAACAACTGATCTTTTCCTTCTATTTCGAGGGTCGCCCCCAGACCGACATCGCGCAAGAACTCGGGGCGACGGTCAAGAGCATCGAGACAAAGCTATATCGCGCCCGGAATCGCCTGCGGGAGGTTCTGCGGCGCCCGGAAAGGACGGACCAGTCATGAACACCCCACACGATCACGATCAACAGTTCGACGATAACCTGTCGTCACTGGGAGCCGGCCTCGACGCGCCGGACACGCTCACTGATGCGGCCCGCGCCCGCTGCGCCACCGCATTCCATCGCCCGCAGGCCGAGGCGGGTTCGCGTACCATGCGCTTCGTGCGTAGGCCGGCCTTCTTGTCGACCATTGGCGTCGCGGCCTCCATTGCGCTGATCTTCGGCTTCCTGTATCACCCGGCGGGCAACGGGAGTGTTGATGCCGCCGTGATTCTCGCAAAACTCGATGACCAAATTCGCCAATCGCCGCTCATCGACATCGTCATAGACTCGGTCAGTGTCGAAGAAGTATTCCTCAACGGCAGGCTCCAGGTCTGCGAGTCCGGCATCGCCGGCGATATTCAGGCCACGGTCACCGAATACCCCGATGAACCGCCGATCGAGGTTGACGTGGCGTTCGGCCTCTCACCCGATAGCGGCTGGGTGTTCATCCGCAAGCTTGTCGTTCCCGATCCTCAAGTCGCCCCCATTCTCAACTTCTTCCTGCCGCCCGGCAGCACAACACTCGTGGTCCTTTCCACCGAGGAAATGGAATTCGAGACGGTCGACGTAGATGACTTCCGTAGCGAGACCATCACGCAGATCATCACGGAACTGATCGAATCCGCCTCCGACGTCGGCGCCACTGTCGTCGAACAACCCGACGGCAACATCCTCCTGACGCTCCCGATCAAGGACGAAGCAACCGTCAAGGCGCTGTCCCGCCTGAAGAGCGTATCCGGTAAGAACACCGTCCAGGTCGGCGTCGGCGCATCGGCGAAGCATCCCCCACAACTGGATATCCAGATCATCCGCAGTGATGACGGCGACACTGATGCTGACGAAGCCACCGATGGGGATGATGCGTCTGATCTGGAAGAACTGTATGGCATCACGCTGAAGGTCCTTTACGACCCACACGAGGAAATCGTCCGGTCGCTGGTCGTCGAGGACATCGGCGACGCGAACGGCCGGATCTCCGTCACCATCGGCGAGGGCGAGATCGATCCGACCCTGCTGGATTCCGCCCGCGTCACCGACGAAAACACGCGCGTCCTCGACCTCGGCGCCATCCAGAACCTATTCAAGTCCTTCGAGGGGGGTGAGGATGAGGACGAGTAGCCTTCATTGACCCGACTTGTGTTTTAGGAAAACACCGAATCAGCCCCGGCTTGCCCCGGGGCTTTTGAATCGGGTATCTCCATCTATTCAAACGAGAGCTGATTCAGGGAAACCGTAGCGTCCGACCCCCGTGTCGAACGTAGAAAACCAACCGTTTCTGACGGCCGACAGAGGCGTCGGCCGCTACGAAAGCAGGCAAGCCGCTATAGATCAGTTCTGAAGTGGCACAGTCAAGCGAAGCTTGGCCTGTGATTGGTGCCCAGCACGGCGTGGCTGCATTCACTGGCGGACAAGTCGCCAGTGGCACCCTTGGAATTCCTCATGCGAGGTGTAACGAAGCACTAGTCGTCGTCATCTTCGTCGTCGTCGTCCTCCTCATCATCCTCGTTTTCCTCGTCATCTTCTTCGTCGTCGTCGTCCTCCTCCTCCTCATCATCCTCGTCGTCGGCTTCATCTTCGTCGTCGAATTCATCCTCGTCTTCGTCGTCCAGTGCGTCTTCATCATCGATGTCGGTCTGCCTGTCGTAGACGGACTCGTCTTCCTCCTCCGGAACCTCGACCAGGCCGGTGCCGCCGACCGGGCGGCCCGTTTTGGTGCTGCGGAGTAGATTCTCCATGAATTTGCTGAGGCGAGGCTTGGCGGTCACGATGGCGCCGGCGGGTTTCTCTTTCTCACGTTCCGTCTTTTCCTTGGCGTCGAGTTCGGCCCGAAACCTCATCCTGCTGTCGTTTCGCAGCACTTCAGCCAGTTGGGCCGCCTTCAAAGGCGGCGCTTTGCGCGAGCGATAGCATGCCAGCCTACCCGCGAGGGTGCCGAGCAGAATGGATTGATCCTGCTGACTCGCCTCGGCAAACGTAGCGAGCCCTGCGTTGACCACGGCCTTTTCGGTTCCGGTCTTGCCTTCGACGCGGACAAGGCTGTACGGTCCCTCCCCGCCAAGAAGATAGACGTCCGATTCAAACTCGACCAGAAAACGGCCTCCGTCGGGCCGGACCCAAAGCCGATCACCCGTCTTCTCGTCAAGTGCCACCAAGCCAAAAAGAGGCACGGTCTGGTACACGCGGCCGTTCGATAGGATCGGGGCATCGGACAACGGATTATCGAATCGCTTTTGCCAGAGCTTGCGCGGTTGCCCCTTCTTGGCTGCGCGGTTGAGGCAGTAAAGCGATCGGTCGGTCGATGCGGCGAAAACTCGCTGCGGAGTGACCACGATGTCGGCAAAGACGGTTCCCTTGGTCTCAAAGATCCACTTGGTCTTCGGGATGCGCTTGCCTGGGGCTTTGCGCTTGGTGCAGCAGATAACGCGGCCGTCCTGCCCCGCGAAGATCAACTCCTCCCCGTCCAGGATCGGCGTGGCGGAAACGGTCTTGGGGGTGAGGACCTGCCAGTGCAGGAAGCCGGTCAGGATGTTGAGGCAGTAGAACCTCTCGTTCGCGGCCCCGACATACACGCGCGCCTTGTCGGCAATGGCCGGCCCAGCGGCAGCAAACGGCAGCTTGATCTTCTCGAGGGGCCGATCGAGGTTCGCCATGATGCGGAACCCGGAGGTCGGGGGTCGCCGCTTGTTGTAGCCGGTGAGCAGTCCCTTGGACCTATAGGTCTCGATGGCCGTGATTTTCAGCTTGGCGACGGCCAGGCCTTCCTCGAACCGACCGGCGGCGGAAGGCGGGAACACGTGGAAGACGTCGCCGTTTCGGACGCCGTTGACCTGCCCGATCGTGACGGTGGCCCTGTCGTTGACGACGTCGATGATGAAACCCCGAAGTAAACGGGGCTCAGATGGGAATTCCCCCGTCTGTCGATTGAAAGCGCGGACACCGCCTGGAATCGTGAATAGTGCGAGTGTGTCGGAATGTGACGGTCCGCGGATCGTGGCGCCTTCATCGGCCACAATGGTAGACCAACGGAGGACGCCGGTCCGCGCGTGAACGGCGAAGACCTTGTTCGTGTTGGTCAAGACGTAAAAGTTGTCATCGAGGAGGGCAACCCGCGTAACCACATCTTCGCCGGTCAGCGGAAGCTGCATTTCCCAGTATCGCTGCACGTCCAGGCGCTGGATCGCGTCGGCCGGAAGTAGCTCGATCGCAACGGCCGTCTGGGTCGAAGCGGTGAGGCTGCCCAATGCGATCAGGACCGCGCTGAAACTACACCGAAAGATCATGAGATGGCTCCTAAGCTTGATTCTCGCCAGGGCGTTGGCAGGCCCGAAGCCCCGGCGTTGTCGCTTTCACGACATGCTGCGTTTTGGCGCGGCAATGCCTTCCCCCCATCGTGTGGTACCAAACGGTCGGCCCATGGGGCCGGTGTGCCTTTGCGCAAAAGCCGAGCGGCTGTATCGCCGCCTGCCACTGCGGCTGCGATGATGCGGTCGACTCTGCTGAGCAGTAGCGGGTGACTGCGCCCAGCCGAGAGCGGCCCATGTGGCGCCCTGCTCCACCGCACTCGCCCCCCGCACTCTGCCTCCTAATTTAACGTGCCTTAGTGGTTTAGGTCAAGACGCAGGTGCAGGAATTGGCCATGCGGACAACGTGGCCGGTGACTGATCGGACTATCGATCGCCGATGGCGACAACCCGCATCGGAATCGGCACGTGACATTGCGGCCATCAAAGCCGACTCGTGCCGAGCCGGGCCGACACGCCCCGGCTCTGAATTACAGTCCGCGGCTCTTCATCGCAGGAATCGGTCGATTCGAGTGATAATCCACCCTTCGACGACGATCCGGCGAGCTGACCGATAAGGCCGCAGCGTTCTCCCAAAATTGCACGCCGAGGCAGGCCGGTGGCCTACGGCGGAAGGTCCGGGTAGGCGTCCTCGACAATCCGCCACGAATTGCACTTGCAAAACGGTGGCTGCCTGGGGATAATGAGTAGGTTCTCCTCCGGGGGAACGCGGAAGGCGAAGATCCCGGAGGCGAATTCATACCCGCACACGCGAAATGTCGCGCGTGCAAAACGGCGTCGCGCCGATGGCCTAGGCATGCCCCGGGGGGCAGGTGGGAGAAGTGACACCCTGACGTTCCAGCCGGCCATCGACGGGTAATCCACAACGGGAGGTAATGTCGTGAGCGTCTTGACGAAAGTCTTTGTCGTTCTTCTGACCGTCTTTTCGATCGCGCTGAGCATGTTGGTTGTGGCGGCGTTTGCCCGCCAGGAAGACTGGCGTCGGATGGCGTTGGACAACGAGACGGCCAAGGTTGCGGCTGATGCCAAGGCCCGCGTGGCCTCGAGCAATGCTCAGTTGGAGCAGCAGCGTTCGATGGATCGGCATCGGCGGGACATGGAGACGATCAATGGGCTCCGTGACAAGCTCGCCGGAAACGAGGCGAAGATCGCCACGCTCGATCTCCGCGCCGCCGAATCCGAGAACAAGCTTGCCATCGAGCAGGGCCAAGCCAGCGCTCTCGGCAACCAGAACAACATCCTGCTGGCATCGCTGAACAGTGAGAAAGAACTGGCGGCGAAGCTCAGCAGGCGGAACGCGGAGCTGGAACGGCGCAGCATCGATCTCAACGACCGAGTGAAGGAACTCACGGTGAATGTGGCGATGGCCACGTCGCAGATTCGGGCATTGCGGCAGCAGATCGCGGAGGGGGGCGGCGCAGATCTCATCGCCCGCGCGGGCGACGGGACTCCGATCATCGAAGCCCATATGCCTACGGCCCATATGCCGGCCGTTCCCGCCGTCGTCGCGCCCATTCGCGGCCAGATCAGGGACATCCGCGGGGGTCTCGCGAGCATCTCGGTGGGAAACACGGATGGCGTCGCCCCTGGGATGATCTTCCTGATTTACCGGCGAGGAGAAGCGGGCGCGAGCCCCCAATACCTGGGTTCGCTCCGGATCACTCGCGTGGATGCCAACGAATCGGCAGGGCAAGTGGAGCAGTCCACTGGTGATATCAGACCGGGCGACTCGGTTCGTGACGAGCTCAGCTTCGCACGGCGGTAGGCGCACGCTGCTGTGATTTGTTCGTTCGATCGTTGACAAGGTGCGACTCAGTAGAATCTTAGCCGGAGTATTATCATGGCTCACATGCCAGGCGGCACAGGCACTCAAAAGACCCGGATCCAGCCCGGTCATGACATCTACACGGCCCTGGTCGGCATCGGACTGGCTATTGTCCTGGGCTCCATTGCTTTTGTGGTCTATCGTTGCGTCGAGTTGCTGGGCTCGCCCCTGCCGGGTTTCATATCGAATTAGTCGCCCATATCCGTTTTTGTCGGGTACGGGCGCCTTCGCGCCCGGCCGAGCTCCCCAAGATTATTCCGCCGAAATCTGAACCGATAAGTGACGCCTCGACGTACAGCGTGTAGAATGCCGCGCGCTGGTACGTGCTCAGCCGGGGTGGCATGGGTCAACGGGGCCGCGTTGAGCGGCGGAGCTTACCCGTGGGGAAGGAACCTCAAGGTGCTCCCACGGGTAACGAGTGGGCCACCCTGAGGGGTGCCCCACTTGTTACCCATTCCACCCCGGCTGAATGCTGAATGTGTGTGCGCGCTGTACTGTTAGACGCCACCAGCGCGGGGAGGCGTCTCCGCACGAATTGGATTGACCGACAGGGGTACTCGTCTTGCTGTTCGATTCCATTCTAGGCTTGTTCAGTGTCGATATGGGGATCGACCTTGGAACGTGCAACACGTTGGTATGCGTGAAAGGCGAAGGTATCGTGCTGAACGAGCCGTCGGTCGTGGCCGTGCGCAAAGGCACGAACCAGGTCCTTCAAGACGGCAATGCCGTCGGCCTGGTTGCGAAGGAGATGCTCGGCAAGACGCCCGGTTCGATTACGGCGGTCCGCCCGATGAAGGATGGCGTCATTGCGGATTTCGACATTACCGAGGCCATGCTTGGATACTTCATCCGCAAGGTACACGGCCGACGGGGATTCATCCGGCCGCGCGTCGTGATCGCGGTACCATCGGGAATCACGGCAGTGGAGAAGCGGGCCGTGTACGGGTCCGCGGAACGGGCGGGCGCTCGCCGGGTGTATCTGGTGGATGAGCCGATGGCGGCGGGGATTGGGTCAGGCCTGCCGATCGCCGAGGCGCGGGCCAGCATGATCGTGGACATCGGGGGCGGCACGACCGAAGTGGCGATCATGTCGTTGGCAGACATCTCCGCCAGCGAATCCATCCGCGTCGCGGGGGACGACATGGATGAGGCGATCATCAGCCACATGAAGCGGACATACAACATGCAGATCGGCCCACAAACGTCCGAAGCCTTGAAGATCGAGATCGGCTCGGCGGCCGGTCTGGGTGAAGAACTAAGCATGGATGTCCGCGGCCGGGACATGATCAGCGGTCTGCCCAGGAAGACCGTCGTGTCGAGCGAGGAGATCCGCGAGTCGTTGCGTGAGCCGATCAGCCAAATCATCGATGCCGTGACGCACACGCTCGAGCAGTGCGAGCCGGAACTGGCGGCGGACCTCGTCGATGTGGGCATCCACCTATGCGGCGGCGGCGCGCTGCTTCGCGGTCTGGACACGGTCATGGCCGACGCGACGGGACTGAGCGTCTGCGTCGTGGACGACCCGCTGTCGTGTGTGGCCCGGGGCACGAGTGTGTACCTCGACAACCTTTCGGAATGGCGCGACACGTTGGAAGCGGATCACGATAATATGTAATCCGCCCGCGCATCCCATGTCACAATTGCAGCAACGCGTTCAAATGCCGCTCCTCCTGCTTACTTTGCCGTCGTTTCACGCGGGGTTCGTTAGGCGAGTAGGGTCGCCGCCCGGTGGAAAACGGCGTCGTCGAATCCCGCCGCATGAGCCAGGCGGTAGCTGCGCTCGATCCACGAGGGAAGCTCGTTGATCTGCCGGCGCGTTCGGCAATCCAGGTGTCGCCAGAAGGCCCACGTCATCACCGGAATCGGGAAGTCGCTACCCCAGACGAGCTTGTCGTGCAGTTCCTTGCGGCGCGCCAGACGACGGAGCCACGGCGTCCTTCCAAACGCGCCCAATGCGGAGATTTCCCCGTATAGCGGTGCGTCGGCGAATTCGCCCAACAGGGCGTCGACCAGTGCCCGGTGGCCGGCGTCGCTTTGCCATCTGAACGAGGGCGTCGCGGCGTGCGCGATCATGACGGTCGGCATGTGACCCCCAGCGCGAAGTTCGCGGAGCACGCCGAGTAGCGGGATCGGGCTTTCAAACTCCATGTGCTGGCGTGACAGCGTCATTTCGCCGCCATAGTGGATCAACATCGGGATGCCAAGCTCGGCCGCCTTGCGAAGAAAGGCGATCGTACGTGGGTCCTCGGCGCGGATGTTCTGATGGATCGGCAACCATTTGACCAGTGCCGCGCCGGCCTCGGCCGCCTCGGTCAACATCGAGCAGGCATCGCGGCCGTCCTGCGTGCGGTATGGGTGAATCGACGCGCCGAACAGATAGCGATCAGGCCGAGCCGTGCAGATGGCTCGCACAAGACTGTTGGAGGTGTACTGGTCGGTGCCAAACCGCTGCCCTCGCTCGGCCGCTCCGATGACGCGACCGGCATCGTCCCGGTACTCGTCGAACGCCAGCAGGACCAGCCGGTCAATGCTTTCCGCGGCGGACCAATGACGCTCGTTGATCGCCTCAATGCATCGGTCGAGGTCATCGCCCGGCGCGAGCTTCGGATCGACTCCCAGCCATCTACGGACGAAGAAAAATCCCGGGCGTCGCAGCAATCGGGGTGACATGTAGCTGTCAAAACCCGGCGTGCCGGCCGCTCCATCGCGCTCGAACGAGAATCGCGGAACACCGGATTCGACCCGGCGGGCGGTGTAACCGACATGACAATGAACATCGATAATCACGGACTCGCCCACCATCCAAGTTTGGTGAAACCATCTCGCCGCGTTGTTCTTCACCGACAGGACGCCGAAGCCGCCCGTCGCACGCGGCCGTCACCGCGAGTATAACAGGATACCCATGACAGCCTCGGACTGCGACATCATCATCATCGGCTCGGGTTTCGGCGGCTCGGTTTGCGCCCTGCGGACGGCGCAGGCCGGACTGCGAACAGTCGTCCTGGAACGCGGGCAACGGATGACGCCGGAGGCGTACGCAGCATTGGCTGACGGCAAGGCACCGGTCTTCCACGCGGAACGTGAGCCCGGCGTGCTCGAACTACACCGTCTAAGCGGCCTGCTGGCGCTAACGGCGAGTGCCGTTGGGGGCGGGTCGAACATCTATACGGCCGTCACGATTCGTCCGCCATGCGATATCTTTGAGGACCATTGGCCCCCAGGTATCAACGCCGAGACGATGACGTCGTACTACGATCGCGTCGAGCGGATGATCGCACCGACGCCGATACCTGCGACGCCGCCGCGCATGGCCGCGCTCGATGCCGTGGCCGCCCGGATGAACGCCTCCGCCGTGCGGCTGCCTTTGTCGATGGACTGGCCGGACGATCCCGCCGCGCTGTGTCGACGTCCCGAGGTGGGCGGCGTGTATCAAGAACTGGCGACGTGGCTTCAGGGGGGCTACGCCGCGAGCAAGCGAACACTCGCCCAGACGTATCTGTCGCAGGCCGAATCGGCCGGGGCGGATGTCTGTGCGCTTCACGACGTGGTTGCGATCACGCCGGCGAGCGGTGGGTACCGTGTCGACTATCGCATGTCACGCAACGACGAATGGCACGACGGCTCGGTCCTTGCACCGCGCGTCATCCTCGCAGCGGGCACGCTCAACACCACACGCTTGCTACTTCACTGTCGTGACATGTCGAAGACGTTTCCCGAGATCGGCCCCACACTCGGGCAGCGTTTTTTTACGAATGGCGATTTCGGAGGCCTACTGGTCGGCGCGAACCTCGACCTCCCACCCGATGCCGGGCCGCCGGTGACGGGTTGGATCGACTTGTGGGACCGCGAGCGTATCTACCTGATGGAAACCGGTCTCGTCCCGTTCGATTTCGGCAGCTTCTCCGGTTTGCTGAATCCCGTCAGGTGGTTCGGCGGCCTGCGCCTCGGTCCGGCGAAGCGATCCACGTGGTCCTTCGGCACGATGGGCGACGACACGAATCCCGGCACACTGACACTCGGGCGCAGCGGCAGGCTGGCCCATCGGCGGGACCGCATCAACGGCAAGGCGTTTCACGCCCGGACAATGGCCGTTCTGCGAGGTTTGGCGACTGTGACGGGGGGGAAGATGATCGTTCCACCTGCGGCGGTCGCGAAGCGCCTGCCGATCACCGTGCATCCATTGGGCGGGGCGGTGATGGCGGAGTCGCCCGACACCGGCGTTGCAGATACGTTCGGCGAGGTCTTCGGCTATCCCGGGCTGTACGTGGCGGACGGCAGTCTGATCCCCGCACCCACCGGCGTACCACCTTCGATGACCATCGCGGCCGTCGCCGAGCGGATCGCGGATCACCTTGTCGGCGGCCCACCGCCCGAGTGAGTCATGCACGACGAGCCCACCGGCAATCCGCCCGCCTTGTTCGACGCGTACCCGCGCCTGGCGGAGCGCGTGCCGCATGTTTCAATTGGCGACTGGCCAACACCTGTGACATGCTTGCCACAGTTCGGCGCCGCGCACGACATGGCGGCGATGTACTGCAAGCGCGAAGACCTCGCCCATACCGAGTGCGGCGGCAACAAGGTGCGGGGCCTGGAATTTGTCCTCGCTGACGCCAAGCGGTGCGGCACCGACACAATCGTCACGCTGGGCGCTGCGGGCAGTAACCACGTGTGCAATACCGCCTGGCACGCCCGGCGGTTCGGCATCGATACCGTCGCGGTCGTGGTCGATCAGCCGCCCGGGGAGTACGTCCGCCGAAACATCCTGCGAGGACTCGACGCGGGCACGCGGTACATTCCTGCCAACTACGTAACGTTGCTCCCCAAGCTGATCGTCCAACTGCTGAGCTCGCGCCGAGGGGAACAGGTGGGACGCTCGTACACCCTTCCGGGCGGTGGCACATCGCCGCTGGCTTGTCTCGGCCACGTTAGTGCCGCGATGGAACTCAAGCGGCAGATAAAACAGGGTAGCCTGCCCGCACCAGACTTCCTTTACGTCGCGCTCGGCAGCCTTGGCACCGCGGCAGGCCTCGCGCTCGGCTGCAAGCTGGCCGGGCTCGACACGAGAATCGTCGGTGTGGTCGTGTCCTACCGCTGGTATTGCACGGCCGGCCGCTGGGCGAGGCTGGCACGGCGAACCCACCGGCTGGTGCAGCGACTGGACCCAACGATGCCCGACGTGCGAATCGACAAATCGCAATTAACCGTCATCGGCACGGCACTCGGCCGAGGCTACGCCCATCCCACGCCATCATCCGCCCAACTCGCGCGCGAACTGCACGAAACCGAAGGCATCCAACTCGACGGCACCTACACGGCCAAGGCACTCGACGGAGCCATGTCGTTCATCCGACAACACCGGCTCGAAGACAAGGTCCATCTGTTCTGGCAGACATTCCACACCGGCGCACCGTCCACCAGCCCGCACCTCCCGATCGAAGGCATCCCCCCGCACCTGCGACGGTATTTCGATTGATCGCGGCCGACACGACGGCGGCACGCGTCGCGTGCTGGTGCGAGAATCCCTTCTCGCACCCATTCCGACGCGAAGGATTTGCCATGTGTTTGTGGGTAGTAGCGTCGGCCCCCTGTGGCCGACGTATGTGAGGGCGGACCTCTCCACATT
>JAUVGW010000300.1 GCA_030593565.1 Phycisphaerae bacterium
AGAGCTGGCGACGACTCAAATCCGCCCACCTATGCGGGACGGTCCCGCTGCCGAAGCCAAAAGCAAAAACCAAGAGCAACGCCGCATGAGAATCGTGAAGGATGACCCTCGGCAATTTACACAGGACTTGACACTACCTCCCAAGATCATTGGCATGCGTCACCGCGTGGTTCACGATTACCTTCATGTGGACCTAGACAATCATCTGGGGCGTTGTGAGCATTGATCTGCCCGCGCTGATCGAGGCCCTGGCAAGCATCCTGCCGCCTGAGCAGGAACCGGAATAAAAGGTCCGACTGCCGCCCCCGGCGTCATCGGCGTGGAGGTTTGGGACAAGATCAGCGAGCCGGGCCGTCCCCGGCCCGGTCCCCCGGCCGATCTGTGCAAACTCACCTTCCCGCTGCTGAGCACGCGTACCCCGCCGCAGCCGAGTTCACCGGCCCGGACGATAGCAAGACCGCACATTACATGTTACGATGGCTCAGCACCCGCGGCGAAGCCGACCACTGGAGCGAAACGGCCAGCGCGACCATTGGGGCATAGGCGGGGTGTTCCTGGGCGGTTTGGGCGAGTACCATCCGAGCGTTATATTGAGGCGACATGGCTGAAGCGAAACGTAAACCGACGCGGCCTACAAGGTCATCTAAGGGCAGATCGACCCAAGGGCGAAAGGACTTTAGCGACTACCAGCACGACGCGGCGACATGGATCACGCTTGCGACCGGAGAGTACTATCCCGACATCTTGCCCGAGGCATGTGAGTTATACAAGCCGGTCCTCGTGCTGTTCGGCCAAATCCTGAAGCGGTCAGAGTCATCGTCGGCGCTCTTCCTTAACATCTGTGAGTTGACCGAGACATGGATGCGGGTTCAACTCGCGCGTGTGTTTAAGAAGTACGTGAGCCCTGCAACGCCCGTGGAAATGCTCAAGGTCAAGTCAAAGTGCAAGGCGATCTGTGACCAGTTCGGAGCGAGGTTCCGCCCGATCCAAGAGGTGCAAAAGGCCTTCGCGTCGCGTCCAATCCCCGACGAAGCACTCTGCGCGATTCTTTGGGAGTACAAGGATCGCGGCAAGAAGGGCTATGACCTAACCGAAAAGTTCTTCGCCATGATCCGCGGCCAACTCCCGCAATACACGATCGCCGGACCGGAGCGGGCGGGCAAGGACGTCTTGCTGGGAACCGTGTGGGACGACTATCCCAAACCCGACCGCCCGGCGGATTTCGTCATCCGGCGCGGGTCCGAAATCCTGGCGGTGGGATTCGCTCGGTACGACAGTGATCGCGGCGGCGCACAAGAGGATGACCGGACAGGCGGCTATCGGGACTGCGCGAGCGAAGTCCTCGGTTTCGCGGCGCACAAGGGTCTGAAGAAGCTCAAGGTGATCTTTCTCAATGACGGCCCGGGCCTGCTGCTCGGCTCGATGTGGGCGGACTACACATACCTTGAACAGTCGGGGAAAGGCAGAATCAGAGTCGTTACGCTACGGATGGTGCCGGAGCGAATCACGCTTCAATGGCTGGAGGCTTGAGCGATGGCGACTGGAGTTCCCTCAAAGCGACGGGCGAGCCAGAAGGCGTATGCGTTGCAGTACGCCGGCAAGCTAGCACGCGCTGACGTGCTCGCTCTCCCGGCTGCCGAGCCGGTTGAAATCGCCATTGCGAGCGAAGCGGGGCGACTGTTCCATGGCGACAATCTGCCTGCGATGCTGTGGCTACGTTCCCAGCCGGATGTGCGTGGCAAGGTTCAGAGCGTCTATATCGACCCGCCGTACGCCACCACGATGGCCTTCGTCGATCGCGATGCCAACCACGCCTATGACGACCACTTGGACGGCGCGGACTACCTGGAGTTCTTGCGGCGCAGGCTGATCGTGCTCCACGATCTTCTCGCATCGGACGGGGCGATCTTCGTGCATCTCGACCAGAACATGATCTTCGAAACGAAGATTCTCATGGACGAAATTTTCGGACGCGAGAACTTCCACAATTTCATCACGCGGAAGAAATGCAACACCAAGAACTATACGCGTAAGTGTTTCGGGAACATCTCCGATCATGTTCTTTTCTACACAAAGTCGCAGGAGTACGTGTGGCATCGCCCGTACGACGAGTGGTCCGCCGAGAAGATGGCGGAGGAGTACCCGTGCATCGACGAGAAGTCGGGGCGGCGTTACAAGAAGGTGCCGGTGCATGCACCTGGGGTCCGCCGGGGCGAGACGGGAAAGCCGTGGCGCGACAAGCTGCCCCCGCACGGGAAACACTGGCAGTATCTGCCCTCCAAACTCGACGAACTCGACGCCGCAGGCGAGATTTACTGGTCGCCGAACGGCAATCCGCGGCGAAAAGTATTCTTTGATCGAAGCAAGGGAATCCCGGTGCAGGACATCTGGTTGGGGTTCAGGGATGCGCACAATCAGAACGTGTTGATAACCGGCTATCCTACGGAAAAAAACTTCGACTTGCTGACTCGCATCATTGCCGCGACGACGAACCCCGGCGATCTGGTCCTCGACTGCTTTTGCGGATCGGGCACGACACTGGAGGCCGCCGTTGCTCTTGGACGCCGGTTCATCGGCATCGACGCGGCCGATGCCGCGATCAAGGCAAGCGTGAAACGCCTCCGCGAAGGGCGCGGGCCGATGGGCGATTTCGTCGGTGTCCGGTCGCGCAAGAAAGAGCCACTAGAGGTCCACGACCTCTTTACGCTGGCAGCGAGCAATAACAGCACCCGTCGAGACGTAGCAGGCGCATAGCCGGACGGACGTACACCCCCCACAGTCTTGCCACGGGCCGCTACGGCGTGATGTCACCGCAACCCGACATGCCCAACAGTGCGTCGATAAACAATGGCAGGTCATCCATTGCGCATCGGCCGTCGAAGTCCATGTCCGACCGTTTCCAGGTGACAGGCCCGGCGCCGGGATCGAGCAGCCGGGTAGGTCGCACACGTAGGTCGGGCTCAGCCCGACGCTTGGCGGGCTTGGCCGCCAAGCCCTAATCGTGTGGGACATCCGGCAATGTAACGGGCGTTTCACCGGGCGGGCGTCGGACACAGCCCAGGGTACTGACGGTGTGTCACTGTTCTCGAGCAGCCGGCTAGGGTCCGCACCGCGGGCCATTCTGGGTCGACACGATGAGCCGAAGTTTGTTATTATAGCACCATATACGTTTTGGAGTGGGTAGCTGTGATGGCCGAAACCGTGCAGACAAAGGAAGATATCGTCAAGACGCTCGACAAGAATCAGTCTCAGCTTCAAGCGCTTGGTGTGAAACGGCTGGGACTGTTCGGCTCGTTTGTTCGTGGTGAGCAAAGGGCGGACAGTGACGTGGATATGCTGGTCGACTTCGAGCCCGGCCAGAAGACTTTTGACCATTTCATACAGCTTTCATTTCTGCTGGAGGATCTGTTGGGGCGCCGCGTGGAGTTGGTCACACCTGAAGCGCTGAGCCCTTACATAGGCCCCTACATACTTGAGGAAGTGGAGTATGTCTCCGTCGCCGCTTGAGTATCTCCGACATATCCTCGACGAAACGAAGTACCTCTCGGAGCAGGTGAATTCCTTGAACCGTGAGCAGTTTCTGAAAGATGAGACAGCCAAGCGAGCGTTCGTACGCAGCATTGAGATCATAGGAGAGGCGGCGAAGAAGGTGCCGCTTCAGATGAGGCAGCGTTACCCTGATGTAGAATGGCGCGCGATTGCGGGGATGAGAGACAAAGTGATTCACCATTACTTCGGCGTAGATCACGACATCATCTGGGACGTTGCGCTGAGCAAAATACCCATCCTGCAACGTCAGATTGAAGAGATGCTGCGGAGTGAGAGCACCGGTTGACCCTCGGAGCGGCCGGGTGGCTGATATTCTCTGATCTGGTGGGCTCGATTCTGGGACAAGGTTCTAGCCTCCGAAATCGCATACTGCCTTCTGTCCCGCCCGGCCGTATCATCCCGACCGGCTGGATTCGAACCGGGTCCGAGGGCACCGTGTCGCCCTCTTTGCGTAGTGAGATGGCGTCCGCCCCCATAGTATTGCCACGGGCTGCTACGGTGTGATGTCACCGCAACCCGACACACCTAACAGTGCGTCGGCGAACAATGGCAGGTCGTCCATTGCGCATCGGCCGTCGAAGTCCATGTCCGACCGTTTCCAGGTGACAGGCCCAGCGCCGGGATCCAGCAGTGCGGCGATGAATGGCTGAATATCCAATCCGTTCACGTCTCCGTCATCGTTCATGTCGCCCTGGCAGGTTGGCGGGCTCCCGCTCGGGGTCGATTCGGTGACGCTGTGTGTCAGGACCCAGTCGTCGGGATCGAGTTCGACTTGCAGCGGTGTTCCGTCGATCGGGATCGCGAACGTCGAAACGTCATCGATGCACCACACCACATAGGTTGTCGTGCTCACGTCAGTCGTGACGGCAACGTCGACCGGCATGGTCATCAGGTCGTATCCCCGGTCGTCCTGGGTCTGAGCGATCTCGAACACGAGATAGTCCTGGCCGCCGGCGTCGCCGTGCTGCCACGCCCAGTCGTAGTCGGGACTGCCGGGGTTCATCACCCACTGATCGGTAAAGAAGGTCAGATCGAAGCCGGCCGTCGCGGATACTGAAGCGATAAACTCCGCCGTGGTCGCGCTGTCGCCCTCGAACGCGGCACGGTAGTCGAGCAGCGCATCAAAGAAGGTCTCGTCGCCGAGGACGTGCCGCAGCATGTGCGTCACCCACGCCCCTTTGTTGTAGACGCTGTTGGTGGAGAAGATGGCGCCAACATTATTGACATCCGTCACATATACTTGACTGTCGGGAGTGGAAGGTCGTCGCGAGGCCATCCGCGAGTGATACGCCGCCACGCTCCCGCCGGGCTTGAACTCCTGCCAGATCGCCTCGGAGAAAGAGGTGATCCCCTCGTTCAGCCAGATGTCGCCCCATGTCTCGCACGTGATCATGTCGCCCCACCACTGGTGGGCCAGTTCGTGGGCATTGACCCACAGGATGTCGAAGCGTGGCATCGAGGGTATTGTCTGGTGTTCCATGTACGTGTTGCCGAGCGTCGGCGTGTTGGCCATGCCGCCTTTCTCGTCGATGAAGGGATACTGGCCGTAGATGTCGGAGAAAATCTCCGTCATCGTGACATACGTGTCGCAGTGTCCCTGCCACGCCGCCATGTTCTCGGGGAGGAGGTAGAACTCCATCGGCATCTGGTCGCCGAGGTGGTCGTAGGTCGTCAAGTAGATGTCGTAGTCGGCCACGGCAATCGACGCGAGATAGGGAATCATCGGGTTGATTTCCTCCCACCGATACCGTTTCGCGTTGCCGATTGTATCGACGCCTTGAAGGATGCCGTTGCTGGCCACGACGTATCCGCCCGGCACGGTCACCCAAATGTCGAACGTACACTTGTCGTCGAGCACGTCCTTGCCGACCCACCAGCCGCGTGCGGAGAAGGGTTCGCTGAGCGTCGCCACGATCGGTACGGGCCCCGTGCCGGGATCATGGCTGCCCCAGTAGATGCCGTCGGTCGGCCAGCCGCCGTAGTCGATCGACACCGTAAACTCGTCGTCAGTGTTGTACACGCCGTCCAGCGTGACGGTCACCTTGCCGTCCACGTATGTGAATCCCGTGCCGTTCACGCCGACCTGTGTGACGACCATTTGGCCGCCCGTCGGATTCAGATACGCCACGAACTCCGTCAATCCGTCGATCAGGGAGCGCGCGGTCATGGTCACCGTTCCGATCACGGTACGTTCCAGCGGGTCCGGTTCGACCTTGATGTCGATCTTCGTGTGCAGGACGTCGGTGAACAGCGTCTCGGGCTGTGGATCACCCGGCCCTCGAGGCCCGCCGTCACGGGATTCCAGCTCACGCATGGCCCGCAACAGATGTCCGCATTGCCAGTGGGGGTCATCGGAGACACAATCGCCAGGCGAGGTCTCACCCGCAGAGGAAACGCCCACTTGCGTGACCAGCACGCAGCACATCGTCAGCGCTAACGCAGCCTTGAATCCGGACATCGTCCGTGCTCCTTTCATGCGGAGTGCGACGCGCTCATCGCGTCTGTCTTGGCGGCTCGCTGTGGGGCGGTCCCCCCGGGAATCTCGTCGAACGCGTCATGCCGAGCGTTCGAGTTTCAGCTCCCACCCCCCTGTCTACCATAGGGGTCCCATATCGGGCATTCCACAGGCCGATTCTACCAGAATCGTCGGCTCTGTTGCCCGGAGCCTTGGATTAGTTCGGTGGAGGAGGAGAACGTCCGATCCGAGCCCCGAGCGCAAGCGAGCGGGGCCAAGGGCAAACGACCTTTCCGCCTTGCCCCCACGCTGACGCTTATGGCCCCGAACAACGCCGCCGAGACGGTCGCGGCCCCGAAACGGCTCGGGGCGACCAGGGCAATCTCAAGAATGGCGGATGTAGCGGCCGACCCCCGTGTCGGCCGTAGAACACCAACGGTTTCCGACGGCCGACACGGGGATCGGCCGCTACACGAGCGCGCAAACCGCTGCAAAGACCACCGCCCGGCCATTCTTGCGATTGCCC
>JAUVGW010000461.1 GCA_030593565.1 Phycisphaerae bacterium
GCGACAGCCGCGGTGTGCCTGGCCATTGTGTTGATCTACGGGGTGGGGTTGACGCACGAGATCGGGCGACCTTGGCCGGGGATGCATGACTGGAACGGGGCCTTCTTCTCCCAACTCGCCAGAAATCTGCTGCGTTATCCGTTCGAGGTTCACCATGGGATGCCATTGGTGGCGGTGGGCGCGGCGGTGCCGCTGCCGGAGGAACGGTCTATCTACGCGACGCATCCACCAGGTCTGGTTTGGCTGGTGGCGCTCTCGTTTAAGGTATTCGGCGAGACGGAATGGGCCGCTCGCCTGGTGCCGATCGTGTGTTCGCTGTGCTCGCTAGCGCTTTTGATTCCGCTGTGTTTCCGGCGATGGGGACTCGCGACAGCATTGGCTGCCGGACTGATATACAGCCTGATGCCAATGTCGGTGTACTACGGGCGAATGGTGAACCATGAGGCCGTATGCCTGATGTGCATGTTGGGCGTGCTGACCTGTTGGGGCCTGGTGGTCGATCGGTCCGTATCTCGTTGGGTGAGGCGTGTGGGTTGGTTTGGGTTGTGTGCGGGACTGATCGGCGCGAGCTGGGTGGATTGGTCCGGGCTGCTGTTCGCGGGGCTGTTTTGTCTTCACGCTTGGATCCGTGTTCGGCGGGATCGCAGGCGGATCGGAGCGGCGGTGGTGGCGTCGGCGGCGACGTTCCTGGGTGCCGTGGCGATGGTGACGTATCTCGTTCATGTCGGGCTTGGAGGAAGGTACGGCGATCTGGCGGCAATCTTCACGTCGCGGGCAGGCGGGGTCGCCGCCGGGGCGGTGGGCAATGCCTGGCGTTTCACGGTGGAGAATCTGACCTGGCCGGTACTGCTGTTGGCGACGGGAGGGGCGATGCGCGGATTGTGGACCGGAAAAGGCAATCGGTCTCGGCCGGCGCGCGGTGAATCGGCCGGCGCCGACGTGAGCGGCGAGATGTGGCCATTGGGGGCGACCGGCGTGCTGTGGATCGTCGTGTTTTGGCGTCAGTATGAGGTTCACGGCTATTGGGCGTTCTACCTGGGCCCGGTGGCGGCCGTTCTGGCATCGCGATGCCTGGTTGCGCTCCACAGATGGTCGGCAGGGACGAAGCCGCCGGTTGTAGCGGGCTTGGCGTTTGTGGTGATCGTTGTTTTTTGTATCCGAGGGACGGCAACCTATTTCGAGATTGCATGGTTTTCGGATGAGGTCTCGGCGTGGCGCGAGATTCACCGGCGGACGTCGGCAGGCGACCGGTTGCTGCTTTACGACGATCCGATCCGTGCGGAGCACCACGGGGGATACGAATTCAGGAATATCACGCCGCCGCAGATGGCGTACTACCTGGATCGTGGTTTTGATGTGGAATCGGATTGCAGCGCGGCGTTGAGGCGGGCGCCCCACCATGCGGGGTATGTGGTTCCTCGTGACGTCGCGCCGGCCCATCAGGAGGCATTGGGGCGGCTTCGGGCGTTGTTTGGGTCCGAGCAAGTGTACGGCAAGGAGTGGCTGGATTTCAGGGGCAACCAGGGCGAGACTGGGAGAAATGCTACGGATCGCACGCCGTAACCTCCTATGGGCCAAGAAGTAATGACATCTGCCGCCCAGTTGTTCAACGGCTGGAATGTGGGAGCGGACGGCGGCATGGATGATGGTCCTGGCGGCCGACGGGGGTGAATGTCGCCCCGGCACGCCGGAGGCCGTTGGTTTTCCGCTTCCAAGGCACTGCGTTTGGGGCCTCCAAGCCGTTCCGCGAAGGCATCACGCACGGCGAGTAGCCGGCGCAAACGGCGATCTGAAAAAGCGATTGACTGAAACTCGGGAGAGTTTATACTAGCGGGTCTTGCCCGCAGACAGGCGTGGGACCTGTGGTCGGTCGTCGTTGGTTTGCGGGATGAGCGCTGAGGCGGATTCGGCGCATCGGCGCTGTCGATGCTGCTGTAGCTCAGTTGGTAGAGCGCGTCCTTGGTAAGGACGAGGTCACGGGTCCGAATCCCGTCAGCAGCTATCGGTGCGGCACGTTCGTGATTTGTTGGATATGTAGCCGGCCGGTACCGGGAATAGGTCAGTTTCATGCGTGGGTCCACGGCAGGTAGGGATGCCAAGTGGGCGCGTGACGGCGCATCGCTGCCTGGCAATTGACACCAGCCGATTGACGGTGTAAAGGACGGAGCCGGGAGAGGGGGAGAATCTCGGCCTGCGCGGCAATCGTTCAGGTTGGCGCGGAGTTGGTATTTGATTCTGCTCGACGACCGATTCGTTGAGGTACGGACAGTAGAGTAGGCGTTTTGAAATAGGTGCGGAGGAGTCGCTGTAATGGCCAAGCAAAAGTTTAACCGAACCAAACCCCACGTGAATGTCGGCACCATCGGCCACGTCGATCATGGGAAGACGACGTTGACGGCAGCGATGACCGCTGTGCAGTCGAAGAAGGGCTTGGCGAAGTTCAAGAACTACGATGAGATCGCCAAGGCGTCGGAGAAGGACGGTCGCCGGGATGCAACGAAGATTCTGACGATCGCGACGGCGCACGTTGAGTAT
>JAUVGW010000375.1 GCA_030593565.1 Phycisphaerae bacterium
GTCGAGGAGAGGGGCGGTTGTTGCCGCGGGGTATGTGGTGAAGAAATCACAACCGTGGTGAATGGCTGCGCGGGCGGTTGCCTGATTGCCGGTCATGGCTTGTGAACTGTGAGAGGGCATGGGCGATTGCTTGTGCGCGAGTTATCGGTCGTCGAATCGGATTCTGTGTGCGTTTGCCGCATTTGACTGGAAGTGGGGCGCGGGGTCAAAGGTCGTTTCTTCGGTTGCGACCGCCAAACGGCAAGCCGTGTTGCGAGGTTTCACGACCAGCGCCGCCAAACGGCAAGCCATGCGTTAAGGTTTCACGACTTGCGCGGCATTGATCGAATGATGCCAACGCGGCATCGCGCTTCCCAATGGGGCGCGGCCAAACAGATCAGGTTTCGCTTTTTGCGGGCGAGAGCCGCGCTACGATTGGCGTGGCGGGCAAGGACGCCCAAATGCCGGGAGGCGCGCCAGTAGCGTGCAGCCCGGCGGCGAATCCGGTATCCTTGGGGGCCGCATGGGTGTTGATCTGGAATACGAGCCGGCCGAACGCGTCATCCTGATCGTGGGCAACTACGGATCGGGCAAGACGGAAGTGGCCGTCAATCTGGCGATTCGACTGCGCGAGCGGCAGGCGGTGTCGATCGCGGACCTGGACATCGTAAATCCGTACTTCCGTTGTCGAGAGGCCCGGGGGGAGATGGAGGGGCATGGCATTCGCGTGATCAACCCGGCCGGTGAGTATCATTCCGCAGACCTGCCGATCGTCCTTCCCGAGATTCGGGGTGTCGTGCGAGAGGGGTCGGGGGTATTGATCCTCGATGTGGGCGGGGATGATGTCGGCGCGCGCGTTCTCGGATCGCTGGCGGACGTGTTCGCAGATACGCCTTATATCATGCTGCAAGTTCTGAATGCGAAACGTCCGTTCACGGACACGACGGAGGGGTGCCTGCGCATTCGTGACGAGATCGAGGCGGCGTCTCGACTGCGGGTCACGGGATTTGTGTCCAATTCGCACCTGCTGGAAGAGACGGATGTCGCGACAGTGGAGCAGGGGCTTCGACTGGCACGCGACGTGTCAGACAGAGCCGGTTGCCCGGTGGCGTTCATGACGGCGAACGAGGAGCTTCGGAGTGGGTTCGATGCCGGCGCGGCGGGGTGTCCGGTGTTGTGGATTCGGCGTCGGATGCTGCCGCCGTGGAAGCTGCGGAGCATGACGGATCGTGCCGAGCGAGTGTTGGGGCGGCAGAGAAATAGCGAAAGCCGAAAGCCGAAACTTGAGTCGCCGGATGTGGAAGTGAGGTGAGCGGGCATGCCCAGGATCGTTGTCGATGAGAAGCGGTGCAAGGGGTGCGAGCGCTGCATGGAGGTCTGCCCCCAGCAGGTGATTTCGATGTCGAAGCGCCTGAACGAAAAGGGGTATTTCTTCGCGGAGGCTTCAGAGCAGCCGCGATGTCTGGGTTGCATGTTGTGCGCGATCAACTGCCCCGATGTGGCGATCGAGGTCTTCGTTCACGGGACGCAGTATCAGTTTTTCAGCTACTAAGCGAGACCGGGTGATGTTTGAACAGTTTCCAGCCAGGGGTGCCACGGACAGCGTGCCTGCTCGTGCGTCGATCACTTGTGCGGGCACTGGCGGACAAGCCGCCAGTGGCACCCACGCCGCCAATGACACCCACGCCGCCAGTGGCACCCACACTGTTCTACCATTGGCAAAACCAGCTTAAAAGGGGACTTGGACGATGGCCAAGGTTCTCATGAAGGGATGCGAGGCGATCGGGGAGGCGGCGATACGTGCCGGGTGCCGGAACTTCTTCGGCTATCCGATCACGCCGCAGACGGAGGTTCCCGAGTATCTCGCGAAGCGGTTTCCCGAGGTGGGAGGCATCTTCGTTCAGGCGGAGAGCGAGGTCGCGGCGATCAACATGCTGTACGGGGGGGCCGGCGTGGGGAAGCGCGTGCTGACGACGTCGTCGAGCCCCGGGATCAGCCTGATGGCGGAGGGGGTGTCATATATCGCGGCGTGCCACCTGCCGATCGTGCTGGTGAACATCGTGCGCGCGGGGCCCGGGCTTGGGGGGATTTTGCCCGCACAGTCGGACTACTTGCAGGCGACCAAGGGGCATGGACACGGGGATTACAAGTTGCTGGTGCTGGCGCCGTCGTCGGTCCAGGAGGCAGTGGACCTGATCTATGAGGCGTTCGATCTGGCGGACCAGTATCTGACGCCGGTGATGGTGATGGGCGACGGGATGATCGGGCAGATGATGGAGCCGGTGGAATTCCCGGAGATGCGCGACTTGGGAAGTCTTCCGTCGAAGTCGTGGGCTGCGACGGGGGCTCGCGGCAGGAAGCCGAACATCATCAACTCGTTGTACCTGAAGGAGGAGGCGTGCAACGCCAACAGTTGGAAGCTGAAGGAGAAGTACGACGAAATCGTGAAGAAAGAGAAGCGATCGGAGGCGTACGCCTGTGATGACGGCGAGCTGGACGTGTTGATGGTGGCGTACGGGACGATGGCCCGAATCTGCAAGACGGCCGCCGACGAAGTCCGGCGGGAAGACAAGAAGAAGATCGGCGTGTTTCGCCCGATTTCGTTGTGGCCGTATCCGTACGAGGCATTGGCGGCCGAGGCGCGTAAGGCGAAACGGATCCTGGTCGTGGAGATGAGCACGGGGCAGATGGTTGAGGATGTGCAGCTCGCGGTTCTGGGGTCGAAACCCATTGATTTTTACGGCGAGACGGGCGGCGTGGTGCCGTCGCCTGACGATGTGGCGGCGAAGTTGAGAGAATAGTGAAAGCCGAAAGTCGAAATGCGAAAGTTGAAATGCGAATGACGGACGGCGTGAGATGAGTCGCGAACGGGGAATGCGGATATGAAGAAGATCTTTGGTTATCCGGAATCGCTGACGCCGAGCCACACACACTATTGTCCCGGCTGTACGCATGGGACGATTCACCGTTTGGTGGCGGAGTCGCTGGACGAATTGGGGGTTCGTGAGCGGACGGTGGGAATTGCGCCTGTGGGGTGTTCGGTCCTGGCGTACAACTACTTCAACTGCGACATGTTTGAGGCGGCGCACGGTCGGGCGCCGGCGGTGGCGACGGGTGCGAAGCGATGTCGGCCTGATCTCGTCCTGTTCACGTATCAGGGTGATGGGGATTTGGCGTCGATCGGAACGGCCGAGATCATTCACGCGGCGAATCGCGGCGAGAAGATCACGGTCATCTTCGTGAACAACGCAATCTATGGGATGACGGGCGGCCAGATGGCGCCGACGACGATGCCGGGGCAGGTGACGACGACGTGTCCGTTCGGGCGGAATACCGAGCACGAAGGCCATCCGATTCGGGTGGTGGAGATGATCAACACGCTCGAGACGCCGGCGTTTCTCGCGCGTGTGTCGTCGCACACGCCGTTGCACGTGATCGAGGCGAAGAAGGCGATCCGGGAGGCGTTCCGTCTTCAGGTGGAGGGCGTGTGCTTCTCGATGGTGGAGGTTTTGTCCATTTGCCCGACGAACTGGGGTTTGACGACGGCGGAATCGAACAAGTGGCTGGAAGAGACCATGATGCCGTATTACCCGTTGGGCGTGTTGAAGCGGCCGGCGGTGGATCGAGCGCCCGACCCGATGGCTATCGCGTTGCCGGAAGGAGTGTGAGATGCAGACAGAGGTGATCATGTCGGGTTTTGGGGGACAGGGCCTGATGATGATCGGGAAGCTCCTGGCGTATGCGGGGCTGGAGGAGGGGAAGTGTGTGACGTGGCTTCCCTCGTATGGCCCGGAGATGCGCGGCGGGACGGCAAATTGCACGGTCGTCGTGGGTGACAAGCCGGTCGGTTCGCCGTTGATCACGTCGCCGAAGGCCGCGGTCGTGATGAACCAGCCGTCGCTTGAGAAGTTTGCCCCGATGTTGCGGAAGGACGGGCTGTTGGTGGTGAACAGCTCGATGATTCCGATCAAGTCCGACCGGGAGGACATTCGGTCTTTCCGGATCAAGGCGAACGACGTTGCCGCCGAGTTGGGCAACCGTCGGTCGGCGAATCTGGTGATGCTCGGCGCGTACCTCGGTCTGGACGAGGTGGTTTCGCATGAGACGTTGTTGAAGGCGATCGACAAGTCGTTCGAGGCGAAGAAGCAGTTCCTCGAGGGCAACCGCAAGGCGTTCATGCAGGGTTACGAGCGGGCGAAGGCAGGGCAGAGTGATGAGTAAGCGGTGCATCGATCCGGCCAAGGCGCGTGAGATCGCCGAGCGGTATCCTGCGGGGGACGGGACCGGCCTGATCCACGCATTGCAGGATGTGCAGGCGGCGTTCGGCTATGTTCCGTGCGAAGCGGTCGAGGTGCTGTGCGAGCATCTGGGTGTGCCGATCAGCAAGGCGTTTTCCGCGACGACGTTCTACAAAGCGTTCAGCCTGACGCCGAAGGGGGATGTGGTGATCCGCATTTGCACGGGGACGGCGTGCCATATTCGCGGCGCGCAGACGCTGGTGGACGAGATTCGGGCGGTGCTGTCGATCGAGCCCGGTGAGACGACGGAGGATATGAAGTTTACGCTGGAGACAGTGAACTGTGTCGGCGCGTGCGCGATGGCGCCGGTGGTGTCGCTGAATGGCGAGTATCACGGCGGGGTCCAGCCTGGAGCGGCGACGAGGATGATTCGCGGCGAGGAGTGAGAAACTGGTTGAGGATCGTGGCACAGCGCGGCCTCCGGCCGCGGCCAAAGGGACCAAAGGACAGTAGTGGTTCACTTTGACTAACGGGTGCCACTGGCAGCTTGCTGCCAGTGTCGGCACTGGCGGTCAAGCCGCCAGTGGCACCCAAAGTGAACCACTACC
>JAUVGW010000316.1 GCA_030593565.1 Phycisphaerae bacterium
AGATGCCCAACGGCCCGGCCGGCCACCCCCCGTCCGCCTGCCCCGAGGTAAACGTTCCGAGCAGAACCAGGAACTCGCTCACAAACCCATTCAGCCCCGGCAGCCCGATGCTCGACATTGTGAAGACCATCAGGAAAAACGCCATGATCGGCATCTTCCGTCCAAGCCCGCCGATCTCGGAAATCTCGCGTGTGTGGTAACGCTCGTAGATCATGCCAACGACAAGGAACAACGCCCCGGTGCTCAGCCCGTGGTTCACCATGTACAGCAGCGAACCCGTCAGACCCGCCATTTTCAGACTGAACATGCCCAACAGACAGAAACCGAGGTGCGACACGGACGAATAGGCCACCAGCTTCTTGATGTCGCTTTGCACCCACGCCGCCACCGCGCCGTAGATGATGCCCACCACGGCCAGCACGCCGACAAACGGCGCCCACTGGACCACGGCATCGGGCAACATCGGCAGGCTCAGCCGCAGGAAGCCGTACGTTCCCAGCTTCAGCAGCACCGCCGCCAGAATCACGGAGCCGGCAGTCGGCGCCTCGGTGTGCGCAAGCGGCAACCACGTGTGCGCAGGGAACAACGGCACCTTGATCGCAAATCCCGCGAAGAACGCGAAGAACAGCCACGACTGCTCCGCCAACGACAACCTGCCGTCGGCCGCCAGCCCATACAGTTTGTCGAGTTCGAGCGTGAACACACCCCCATACAGCGACGCCTTCCAGCCGAGGTACAACACGCCGGCAAACGTCAACATGCTGCCGGCCAGCGTGTAGATGAAAAACATGTTCGCCGCCTTCTCCCGTTGCGGACCGCCCCAGATGCCGATCAGGAAGTACAGCGGTATCAGCGTGAACTCGAAGAAGATGTAGAACAGCAACAGGTCGCGGGCACAGAACACACCCAGCATCGCCCCGTGCAGCAGCAGCATCAGCGCGTAATACTCGCGGTGGCGCGTTTGGATTCCCGTGTAGCTCCCCCAGATGGCCAACGGCGTCAGGAATGCCGTCAACAGGAGCAGCGGCATACTGATCCCGTCGACACCTACGTAGTATTGAATCTGAATCGCCCGGCCGTCTCCGACCGCGTCGCCGCCGGTGATCCATTGAGCCTGGTCGGCAAGGACAATCCCGCCATCGGTTGCGGTGTCGGCCGACCGCGCATCGACGAACAGCCCGCACGCGAACAAGGCGAAGACCAGCGTCAGCACCGAGATCCCCAGCGCCCAACTCCGCACCTTGCGCGCGTCCAGCCCGGGCAGCGCGTACAGCAACACCGAACCAACGATCGGCAGAAAGATGACGATCGACAGGATGTGCTCACCAATCAACGTATCAGCCAACCAAGACATAAGCCAGTCACATCACCTATCTGGGCCGAGGCGCCAGGACCCGCACATAAACAAGTAGCACATTTCATACGGGTGGTACGGGCATCTTGCCCGTCCGCCACGGGCGGGACGCCCGTACCACCCTACGGCAATCGTTCAGTTTATTCATGTGCTCGCCCTTACGCCGCGCTCCGTATCAACGCCCACAGCATAATCGCCAGCAATCCGACGACCATCGCCAAGGCATAGCCCTGCATTGCGCCGTGCTGCCAGCCTCTCAGGCCATAGCCAATCGCCCGCGGCACAGCAGCAATCAGCCATAGAAGCCCATTGATGAAAAACCGGTCTGCGTCGTAGCAAAGACCGCCGAAACGCCGTAACGGTCGAACAAACACCACGTCGTAGATCTCGTCCACGTAATACTTGTTGTACAACAACCGGTAGACCGGTGCCGCCCACAAAGCGATCGCGCCGGGCACCATCGGAGCGCGGCGATAGAAGTACCAGGCGGTGACAATGCCCCAAAACGCCAAGGCCGACGAAATGTACATCAGCCAGTACGTCGCCCAGTAGCTCGCGCCCCCATGCGAGCCAACCTCGCCATGCCCGCCGCCCAACACCGCCTGTGCGGGCGCGAAGACCGTCGCCAGGAAATGATGGATCGGTCCTTCCGTCTCGAACAGGCCGGCAAACCCTCCGGGATGCCACGTCGCGCCCACATAGCCCGCCAGCGCCGCCCCGACCGCCAACAGCATCAACGGCACCGTCACCCAGCGGCCGGACTCGTGTGCGTGCTCGACGCCCTGCGGCAGCTTCAGCGGTCCATGGAACGTGATGAAGATCATTCGGAACGTGTAGAAAGCCGTCAGCAAGGCCGTCACCAGCGCAACCGCGCCGAGCCACGGCATGTTGCTGTACAACGCCGCGTGGACGATCTCGTCCTTGCTCCAGAAGCCCGCCAGCAACGGACAGCCCGCCAGCGCCAGCCCACCGATCCAGAACGTCACGGCCGTGACTTTCATGCCCTTGGCCAGTCCGCCGAACCGTCGGATGTCGATCACTCCGCCCATCGCGTGCATCACGCTACCCGCACAGAGGAACAGCAGCGCCTTGAAAAACGCGTGCGTGTACAGGTGGAAGATCGCCGAGTCGAACGCCCCGACGCCGAGCCCCAGGAACATGTAGCCCAACTGGCTCAGCGTTGAATACGCCAGGATGCGTTTCAGGTCGAATTGTGTTAGCGCGATCGTCGCCGCGAAGAACGCCGTCGCCGCCCCGATGCACGCCACGAGCGTCATCGCCAACGGCGAGGACGCGAAGATCACGCTGCACCGCGCGACCATGTATACGCCGGCCGTCACCATCGTCGCCGCATGGATGAGCGCGCTCACCGGCGTGGGGCCTTCCATCGCATCCGGCAGCCACACGTGCAACGGCAATTGAGCGCTCTTACCCATCGCGCCGCAGAACAGCAGCAGCGCGATCGTCGTGATCCGGCTCGTCTCGAGCAGCGTGCCATCCGCCATCACGCCGCGTTCGACCATATCGAACACCGCGTTGTAGTCCAGCGTGCGGAACGTAAGGTAGATCAGGAAGATGCCCAGGCCGAACCCGAAATCACCAATCCGGTTGACGAGAAACGCCTTCTTCGCCGCCGCCGCCGCCGCGGGCCGCTGATAGTAGAACCCGATCAGCAGATAGCTCGATAGGCCGACCAGCTCCCAGCCGAGGTACAACAGCAAAAAGTTCCCCGCCAGAACCAGCGTCGTCATCGAGAAGACGAAGATACCCAGGAACGCGAAGAATCTCTCGTACCCCCGCTCGGCGTGGCCGTGGTGGTCGCGCATGTAGCCGACCGAGTACATGATGATCAGGAACGAAATGCCCACCACCGTCAGCAGCATCACGCTCGTGAGCGCATCCACGCGGAACGTCACGTTCAGCCATGACCCAGCGCCTGCGCTGATCCACTCGTAGATCGTCAACGACTCGACGACAGGTTCGCCAACACCCCCCTTCACGATGCGGGACAACCAAACCGCCGCCACTAGCGACAGTCCCACGCCGGTCAGCACCAGCCAGTGCGACCGATCACGCAGCCCCCGCAGTCCAACCACGCCGACCAGCGCCGCGCCGATCAAGGGCAGCATCGGGATCAGGATTGCCAACGTCTTCAGTTCCATCTCACCGCCATCGGCCGAACATCATGTGCCGAGCCGATTATCGAATGCCGCGCCGCATCTGGCGCCGCGCCCTGTGGCACCGGCATCCTGTGGCACCGGCGTCTCGCCGGTGTCCAACGCAAAACGTAGCGTTGGCCCCCCGTGGCCGACGTAAACCACAAAACACCGCTCCCCAACTGTGCCGCCGCCGTTAATGCCGGCGTCTCCTCCTTCACCTTTCACCTTTCACCTTTCGCTATTCATCATTCGCCATTCGCCGAGCGCACGAGGCGTCACCCACGCATCTCGCGCCAGGCCTCCGCATCCAACGTCCCACGCCGCCGGAATAACATCACGATAATCGCCAGACCGAGCCCCGCCTCCACCGCCGCGATCACCAACACGAACAAACCAAACGCCTGTCCGTGCAGGTTGCCGCCGCGCGCCAACCCCATCGCGACAAGATTTATCAGCACGCCTTGGAACATCACCTCGGTACTCAGGAACATGACGATCAGATTGCGGCGCGTCAAAAAGCCGACCACACCCAGGCCGAACAACACCGCCCCAATGACCATCAACGCTCGTGGTTCCGTCATGTCCATGTTCGCTGCAACCCTCGTTCGCCGGCAGCGCTGTTTCGCCTACCAGCCCGACGCAAAACTGTGGCACCGGCGTACTGTGGCACCGGCGTCTCGCCGGTGGTTTCCACGGGGAGCATCGGCGTCTCGCCGGTATTCCCGGGTGGCACCGGCATTTCCGAGCCGCCGTTTTCCCTTTTAGGCATCGCGTAGGAAAAACATGCCCGATTGTGCCGCTTGGCTGGCCCGCAGGCTTGCCGTTTGGCGGATCAACCGTTTACGTTATTCTTGCGCGACTCCTTACCACGGGCTGCTAGGCTGCCGACTCGGACGCCGGCAGTCCTCGACATTCGTCAAAACGGCTCCGCACGCCGCCCGATCTCACCAGGCGGCGGCAACTCGACTCCCTCGTCAGCGGACGGAATGCGCTTCCGTGCGATGGCGATCGCGCCGACCATCGCAATCATCAACAACACGCCCGCCAGTTCCACGCTCACCGCGAAATCCGTCAACAACACGCGGGCCAACGACAACGTGTTACCTTCGGCATCCATCACGACGGCATCCACAGGCTCCGGCGCCGGGCCGCTACGAACCACAATGACCCCCGCCACCGTCGCCACCAGCACAAACCCCGCCAAGACGGCGGCCATCGGTTCCCGCGAGCTACGGTCATAGTCCTTCGACTCGCCAAACCGCCCGTCACCAGCCGGCGCGGACTGCTGGGCCAACATGATCACGAATACGTACGTCACCAGAATCGCACCGGCATAGACGATCACCAACGCCGCCGCCAGGAACTCCGCACCGACCAGAACCATCAAGGCCGCCGTGCTCAAAACCAGCAACACGAAGTACAACGCCGAAAACACGGGCTTCGGATGCGTCACCACCCGCACGCCCGACGCCACGGCCAGGATGCCCAACACGTAAAAGTACAACCGCTCGCCCGACTCGCCCAACACCCGCCCGAGCAACATCACCAGGAAGCCGGCCGCCAACGCCAACAGAAGCAGCGCCAATCCACGATGCGGCGGCCGATCCTCCTTCGGCATCGCCGAATAGACCGCCAGCGCCACCGCCCCCGCCGCCGCATACGCGACATATGCCAATGCCTGTTCCAACGTCTCAGCCTTTCAGGCTACAACCGCCGATTTTCGACCTTCAATCCTTAGCAGCCCGTGACAAAACTGTGGCACCGGCGTCTATGTGGCACCGGCGTTCCCGAACCGCTGGTTTCCCTTTTATCACGAGCTGTTAGACCACTCACATTCCGCAATCGTCAATCGTCAATCACCAACCGTCAATACCCGGTGATGGACGGGTTCTTCCGCGGCTTCTCGTCCTTAGTTTCGTCGAAGATCTCCAACAATCGCTCTTTGTCGAAGATCATCTCCTCGCGCGACGTGCCGACTAGGTGGTACAACGGCGTCAGTTCGATCGCGTCGACCGGACACGCCTCCTCACACATCCCGCAATAGATGCATCGCAATTCGTCGATCTCAAATCGAACAGGATATTTCTCCCGGTCGGGCCAAGGACTCTCCGCGCCTTCAATGTGGATGCAGTTCGCGGGACATGCCGTCGCGCACATGAAACACGCCACACACGCCACACGTCCCTGCTCGTCGCGATTCAGCCGATGCACGCCGCGGTAATTCTCCTTCCGAACCGTCACCTTCTGCTCGGGATACTGGACCACCTTCTCGTCACGCACACGCTTTCGCAGCAGATGCCGAAACACCGTCGTCTTCATTCCACCGACGATCTGCGGCAGATACAGACGCTCCGCCGCCGTCAGCTCCGGCTGATCCACCTCGACAATATCCGTGTCTTTCCAGTTGCTCATGACTTTTCAGCCTGCCACCCCGACGCTCTGCCTTTTCGACTTTCGACGTTTCGGCTTTCCTACCGTTCCATCAAGCTCCGCTGTCGTCCCGTGACCGGTACACCGCTCCTCGCGCCGATCACCGCCGCGATCACCACGATCGCCACATTGCCTGCCAACGCAATCGCCCACGCCCAGAACTTCGACGGTATG
>JAUVGW010000204.1 GCA_030593565.1 Phycisphaerae bacterium
GCGACACATTGAGTTCTGCTACACGCCGAAGCATGGCAGTTGGCTGAATATCGCCGAGAATGAACTGAGTTCGGTAACGCGTCAATGCGTGGCCGGACGGCGAATCGGCGACATCAAAACGCTTCGTGAAGAAACCGCTGCTTGGTCAACTGATGTTAACGCAGCGCAACGAGGCGTTGATTGGCAAATGAGAATCAAAGACGCGAGGTGCAAACTGAAGTCCGTATACCCGAACATTAAGCTGTGACAAAGCACTCGCTCGTGATCGCGACATGGCTGGCTGATTCCGGCGTGATCTGTTGGGCGCGGTCCGTTTGCTCAGGGTACACTACGGGTATCGCGATCACCGTGACCGTTGTGTTGCTGTTCCTGCCTGGCTCGCCGGCGATGGCGGTCGCGATCCTCAGGCTCCCGCGTCGTCCAACCCTCAGCCGCCCAGCAGCGCCTGCACAAACGCCTGAATGTCATTCCCGTCAGCGTAGCCACCAACATCCAAGTCGGCGATGCACGGATCACCTTCATCGCTGGCCGGGTCGAGCAGGGCCGCGAAGAATTCACTGATGTCCATGGTCGGCCAATAGCCGGAGCTGTTGAAGAAGGCCGTCCGGAAGGGTTGGTAGTCATCACAATCCACGCCGTTGAAACCGCCCGCAAAGCGAATCACCCGGAGCCACGTCTCCTGCACGGCATCGCAGGCGAGGGACCGCTGCCCGCCGAGCAGGCCCATGGCCATCCCGAGTAGCGGCCGTTCGTATCGCTGGGCCAATTCACCCAGCGGTGCCCGATCACCGCCAACAAACTTGGCCAACAACTGTTCGTCTGTGGCGCCTCGGTTCATACACCCTCGATTCTCATTACCCATTAGACTGCGCAACAGGCGAAACGGTTCATGGGAATTCGCGCGGAATCTTCGTGGCGGATCGGCCTGTTCATCCGTAGCGATGCACTCATATCGGCCCCTGATCGCGTTCATCTCCGGGAGCTGCATCACGCATCCCGGGACTCGTGGCGCGCTTTCGGGCGTGTGCCGAACTGAACGGCATCCACGGGACATACCGCCGCACAGGCGCCGCAGTTGTTGCAGTTTGTCTCCGCCGGTCGGCTTTCGACGGGGCAGGCTTCTCGACATTTGTCGCAATTGTCGCAGCTTGCGGTCATTCGATACTTCAGCGGGGCGAACCTGTTGAAGATCTCGAGCAGCCCTCCGGTCGGGCAGAGGTATCGGCACCACAGATGGGACACGACGACTCCGAGGCCGATGGCCGCCAGAACGACTGCGGCTCTCCAAAGCCACCATGCATCGGCGTGTTCGAAGGTCAGCTTCACGGAGCCAAAAAAATCGCCCGTGCGGATCGGGACGGCCCACCTTGGATTGTTCAGGGCGAAGAACACGATCAGCGATGCTGCCAACACCGGATACTTACCGGCGGACAATGCCTTGTCGGCCATGCCTTTCAGTCTGCCTTTGAGCAGGGCCGCCTTGCCGAGAAGGTCGGCCAGGAAACCGGCGGGACATGCCCAACCACAAAACGCACGCCCGAAGACCAGTGCGGACGCCAGGATGCCGATCCAAACCGGAATCCACCACTTCCTTCCGGGACATTGCACGACCGGGCAATGGGTGCAACCGACATAGGGCACGGCAAACGGACAACGGAAGATGCCGTAGAAGGCGAATTCGCCCAGCAGCGCAGTGGATGCGATCTGACACAGCCTTCTCACCCAGTTTACGCTTGCGATCTTCTTAAACATCTTTCACCCCATACTTTTCAACCAGACGTTGTCCTTCCTCCGACCGAGCGGGAATAAAGCCGGCCGCGTCAAACAGCGCTTGACCCGTTTCAGAAAGGACGAAGTCGACGTAGTTCCGGGCGAGTTGCTCGTTGCTCGCCCACTTCATGATGCCGATGACGAATGGCACCGGCTTGGCGGGGATGAACTTCTCCGGGATGTCGATGACTTCGACCTTCCCGACAACTTTCGGCAGTCGCGTGATTCGCAATTCGACGATGGCCGCATCGGCCGCGCCGCTGACGATGTCCACGATGTCGCGCTGGACACAATCGCCCTTTCTGACGGCATTCTTCTGCGCGCCGTCGAGCACGCCCGCCTTTTTCAACACGGCCATGGCGGCCTTGCCGCCGGGCGGAGACGCCTTGGGAGACAGAACCGTGCGTACTCCCGGCTTGGCGAGATCATCGATGCCCGTGATGCCGGCGGGATTGCCCCTTGGTGTCGCGATGACGTACTTGGTAAAGCACAGCGGCCAGAATCGGAGCATCTTTCCCTGTGCCTTGAGCTTCTGAGCCAGCCCGAGGACACGCGGTGCGAAGACTTCTGTCTGCGCACTGCCGAGTAGGGACTTGCCAAGCGCGGCGGCGAAAGCGCCCGTGTAGCTCACGGTGCAGCCGGTCTTCTCCTCGTATTGTCGGTTCAGCGGCATGAAAGCCTCGGCCAGCCCGCCGCAGGACCAGACTTGCAGCTTCTGTCCCTTGAAGTCGGCGGCGAGGGCAACCGAAGGATTGCTGAGCGCGCCGACCAGGGCCAGGCCGGACGCCTTGAGAAAGCGCCTGCGGTTGATGCCGGTGTTATCCTTTCTTGCGGTGCACACGGTCTTCCCCGGAACGCCCTCGGCGTCGGCCCGGCATTGCTTGCACCGCTGGAAGATGGGGAGGTGTTGGGAACATCGGGCCTTCAGTTGCCCGACGATGCAGGGCGACGGCCTGTCTGCCTTCGCCAGGTGACCACGAGGGATCAGGGGCATTAGATTGATGATGCTTGCGCCGAGCGCCGCGGTTTTCTCGGCGACGGCCTCGAGGTCGTCTGCGTTGACGCCCGGCACCACCACGCTGTTGATCTTGACGTGCATGCCGCGGGCCACGGCGGCCTCGATGCCGCACGACTGGTTCTCGATTAACCGTCGGGCGGCGGATTCGCCGCGTTGGATGCGGCCGCCCTCGTTGATCCATGGATGGATGCGGGCGACGACGGATGGCGAGACACCATTTACGGTGACGGAGAGATGCCGCAATCCCAGGTCCGCCAGGGCGTCGATCGAATGGGGAAGTGCCAATCCGTTCGTGCAGAGGCAAAGTCGGACGGAGGGGTGCTCGTTCCGAACAAGGGCGAGTGTGTCAAAAGTCTCCGGATTGGCCAATGGATCGCCCGGCCCGGCGATGCCGACAACGGCATCAGCGCCCCATTCATCGAGGAATCGGTCTGTCTTGGCCAGTGCTTCACACGGAGAGACAATGCGTTCGGCGACACCCGGGCAGTCTTCGCCGTCAGGTGGGGCGGCAGAATCTCGTCGGCAGTAGATGCACTGGATGTTGCACTTCGGGGCAACCGGCAGGTGCAGGCGGCCGACCGTCTCGTGTGCCTCGGCGTGCATGCAAGGATGAAACGGCAGGGCTTGACGATCGTTCGTCCGATGCTGCGGCGTCGCGGTTTTTCGAGTCTTGGTCAACATGAAGGATGGCTTCCTGGCGCGCGGGGCTCGACACGTAGACGAGCGGCACGGCGCGCGCACTTCTCGTTTCGTTATGGGAAGACCTGTCGGTCTAGATGATGATGGTGAACCGGATCAGGCGTGAATCGACATGGGCGACCTCGAACGCCCGCCGGTCCAGCCGGCCATCACCACAGACCGCCAACGATGTATGAACGCAGACCTGCGTCCCTGCGGAGCTGCTCAAGAACGCAGCAGACCGCAAACCGTAGTTTCGGGCATTCGAATCACCTCCCCTCAACGACATTGAGGGACAATGTTCAGTTGTTTGTAGCATATAGAGACGGTAATGTCCAGTCATGTGGGGCAGGCTCTGCCCGCCGACAGGGCAATCGCAAGAATGGCGGATGTAGCGGCCGACCCCCGTGTCGGCCGTAGAACACCAGCGGTTTCCGACGGCCGACACGGGGGTCGGTCGTTACACGAGCGCGCAAACCGCTGCAAAGACCACCGCCCGGCCATTCTTGCGATTGCCCTGGCCCACCGATGGGCTGAGGCGCGCCGCCAACAGAGCCGGACCGCGTCGGCCCGGTCCGGCTTGGCACAAGCCGGCTCTGATTCCACCCCTTTTTCTTACCCCCCATAGCTGTTGAACCACGCCCGCGATTCAAACGGCTTCTTCTCCTTCTGCGCCCACGCCTCCTCGGGCACGCCGAGGGGAAGCAGTATGCGAACGATCTTGCCTTCGGGCAGCCGCAGCAGGCGGCCGACCGTCTCAGCGCGGCCGCCCACACGCAGCCAGCCGTCTATCCAAACGGTCGCATAGCCAAGGGCCGTGATGGCAAGCAGCATGTTCTCCACCGCGGCGGCGCAATCCTCGATCTGGAAATCGTGACCTTCGTAGACCGCGGGCGGGCGCACGTCCACGACACACGCGATGTAGGCCTTGGCCTGTTGCACCGCCGTATTGGCCGACGGCATGGCCGCGATCTCGCCGACCAACGCGGCATCGTCCACAATGACGAACGTCGTGGTCTGTTCGTTCTTGCCCGACGGCGCCTGCAAGCCCGCCTGGACTATTCGCGTCAAGTCGGGGTGAGGAACGTCCATGTCTTGGTAAGAACCGCGATAACTGTGCCGCTTCTCGATCGCTTCGAACACATCCATTTGAATCTCCGTGGCCGGGGTGCGCGTTCTGCGTTGGCCGGCATCAATGGTACCATCCGGGCAACCGGGTGCATGACACAATCGGCAGCGGGGTGCCACTGGCAGCTTGTCTGCCAGTGTCTGTGTTGGGCGCTATCCGTTGAGGCACTGGCGGACAAGCCGCCAGTGGCACCCGTTGGACACTTTCGGCGCAATGCCGTCGAAAGTGCCACGGACCCCGGGCAACCAGGGCAATCGCAAGAATCGTACGGAAGCCCCCCACCCAGATGCCACTGGGTTTACGAGCCTGTTTGAGAAGCCCGATCAGAGCCGCCTTCTGTGAAGGCGGTGTGCCGTGGCGTTTGGAGGGCACCGCCTTCACAGAAGGCGGCCCTGATCGGTTTCGTGCCTGTCAAACTCCCTTCAACAGACTCGCAGCTCATGCGCGAGATCCATTCTTGCGATTGCCCTGCCCGGGCAACCTACGCAACTTCACCGTGTTGCACCAGGGCGTAAGTTCACTTACCTTACCAACTTGAAACAGCAGAGGAAACCTGTGGTTCATGGTCACGAAGCCTACAACGACACGGATCGCCATCGGCGCGGATCACGGCGGTTACGAACTCAAGGAGGCCGTCAAGGCCGACCTTCTGCGGCGCGGCTGCCAGGTCGAGGACTGCGGCACCCACTGCACCGAGTCGGTCGACTATCCGGATTTTGCGCATGCCGTGGCAGCGCTGGTTTCCACTGGGGGCGCGGACCGCGGCATCATGATCGACCGGGCGGGCATCGGATCGGCGATGGCCGCGAACAAGCTGCCGGGCGTGCGGGCGGCGCTCTGTTATGACTTGTCTTCCGCGCGGAACAGCCGGGAGCACAACAATGCCAACGTCCTGACACTCGGATCCGGACTGATAGGTCCCGATCTCGCGCTCCAGATCGTGGATGTTTGGCTTTCGACGGAATGTACGGCCGAGCGACATCTGCGACGGGCGGCGATGATCGAACCGTCGGCAGGGCCGGTGCCCACGTGCGCCACGACCGGCGCATCGACCGGCTCGGGTGCCTGCGAGGAGACCATGGAGAACCTTTCGGATCAGGATGTCGAGCGCGTCGTTCGGCGGGTTGTCGAGATGTCCGGCGGCTCGGCGCCGACGGATTGCTCAAATCCCGCCTGCCTGTTCTGCCAAGTTTGTGCGGAGACAAACCCCGAATTTGTGCGGCAACTCGTCGGGATCGGCGCCGAGCGGATCGGCCACCAGCCCGGGGCGGGCGTTGTTCCGAACGAACTCGCCGAGTACATTGACCATACATTGCTGAAGCCCGACGCGACGAAAGACGAGATTCTCGCCTTGTGCGCGGAGGCCGAGCAATACCGATTCGCCAGCGTGTGTGTTCATCCGACCAATGTCCGGCTGGCGGCGGACCGGTTGAGAAGCTGCCCGGTCCGCGTATGCTCGGTGATCGGGTTTCCGCACGGGGCGAACGTGCTGGAGATCAAGGCGCTGGAGGCACGCCGGTCCATTCGCGACGGCGCCCGCGAGATCGACATGGTCATCAACATCGGCGCGATCAAGAGCGGCGACGACGAGTTGGTCTTCCGAGACATCCGAGCGGTCACGGATGTGTGCATGGAGGGGCGTTCGATCTGCAAGGTGATTATTGAGACGGCGCTGCTGACCGACGACGAGAAGGTCCGGGCGTGTCGCTGTGCGAGACGGGCTCGCGCGGACTTCGTGAAGACGTCGACGGGATTTGCCGGCGGCGGTGCCACGGCACACGATGTCGCGCTGATGGCCGAGGCCGTACAGGGAACGAAGATACGCGTGAAGGCGTCGGGTGGTATTCGCAGCTACGAGGACGCCCAGAAGATGATCCAGGCGGGGGCGACGCGACTGGGAGCCAGTGCCGGGATCAAGATTATGAAGGAAGCCCGGGGGCTGACCGTCTCGGAAGGCTGATCGTGTTGGTTGGTCAAGCCGGGCTGCGCAGGAGAGTCAATCGCAAATGGATGGTGTAGACCTTCGAGCATACGTTTTTCTGGACAGCCTCCAGCCGCAGTATTCGGCGTTTCTGGCGACGGTTGCCCAAGGCTTTCTGCCGACGGCGGGGCAGGCGGCGCTGTTCGTCGAGATTTCGCCTGGCATCGAGATCAACCGCGTGACGGATATCGCGCTGAAATCGACGCACGTCACGCCTGGCATGCAGATCGTGGAGCGGTTGTACGGGATGTTGGAAATCCATTCCGATTCCCAGGCGGATGTCCGCGCGGCCGGCCAGGCGATTCTCGACGCGCTGGGCGTAAACGAAGATCAGCGCCGCAAGCCGAATGTCGTATCCAGCCAGGTGATTCGTCATGTGGACGACTACCAAACACAGCTCATCAACCGGATGCGGCATGGGAACATGATCATGCCGGGTCAGACGTTGTATATTCTCGAATGCGAGCCGGCGGCCTATTCGGCGCTGGCGGCAAACGAGGCAGAAAAGGCGGCGGATATAAACGTGCTCGAGGTGCGTTCGTTCGGGAGTTTCGGGCGTCTGTATCTGGGCGGCGAGGAGCGCGACATCGACGTCGGATACCGCGCGGCGGTACAGGCGATTGAAGGTATCTCGGGAAGGACCGAGGAACCGCGAAAGAAGAAGTAGCGCGGTGGCGAACGGTTGTGAATGAGGATTGGAGACGGCGAGGCTTGTCCATCGCTCGTCCATAATAAGGAGTCATACGGCAATGGCAGAAGCCCTGGGAATGATAGAAACGCGTGGTTTTGCCGCCATGGTGGAAGCAAGCGATGCTATGGTGAAGGCGGCAAAGGTCGATCTGGTGCACTACGAGAAGACGGGCGGCGGCTATGTCACGGCGATCATTCGCGGTGACGTGGCGGCAGTCAAGGCGGCATGTGAGGCGGGGCAGGCGGCCGCGTCCCGCGTCGGCGAATTGGTCACGGTCCACGTGATCGCCCGTCCGCATACGAATGTCGACGAGGTCCTGCCGCTGGGTCGAGCCGACCAGGCGGCCTCGGAAGGCAAGAAGAAGTAAGCCGCCTTAAGCGGATCGACGCGTGGCCCATAGCCCCCCGCGGAAGCGGGGGATTAGCGATTAATCCACACGTTGCCCCAACCCCCCGCTTCCGCGGGGGGCTATGGGCCTATCCAAATGGGTGTGGCGCCGCCGTCCCGGCTGGTGTTCGGAGTGACATGATGGTCTTGGCGAAGGTGGTCGGCACGGTCGTATCGACACAGAAGGAACAGAGCATGGACGGCTTACGCTTCATGCTCGTTCAACCGGTCGATCCCGAGGGCAAGGCGTCCGGCGCGCACGTGGTTGCGGTCGATGCGGTCGGATCCGGTCCGGGCGAGTATGTGCTGTACGCCTCCGGCAGCTCGGCCCGACAAACGCTGGCGACCGACAAGCGACCCTGCGACGCGGTCATCATGGCCATCGTGGACAACTGGGAGATCGGCGGCGATTTCAAGTACCACAAGGGGGAAGCAGAATCGGCGTAGGCGCATTTGGCAGACCACAGAGCCGGGGCGTGTCGCCCCCGACCGGCTCGGCACGAGCCGGCTCTGATCTGACGGCAATCGCCACGTGGCGGTGCATGGAGTGAAGCGGCAGTGGCAGGATTGACGGATCAGCAGGTTGACGCCATCGCCCAGCGCGTCGTGCATCGCCTCGGACGTGACAACAACGCGCCGCCGCCCGCGCTCAATCCTGCCGCCACGTCGCGCCAGGTCTCGACACCGGTGCCGCAACCCACCAGCTCACCGGGCGTGTTCCCGAGTGTGGACGATGCCGTCAAGGCCGCGACGCGGGCGTTCCACGAATTCGACGGCATGTCGTTGGCGATTCGCGGCGAGATCATCGCTAGCATTCGCGAGTCCATGTTGGCAAACGCCGAATCCCTCGCCCGAGAAGCCCAGGCGGAGACGGGCCTCGGCCGTTGGCGGGACAAGGTCGTCAAGAATCGGCTCGTCGCGCGAAAGACGATGGGCACGGAAGACCTGGAGCCAACCGCGACCACCGGCGATCACGGCCTGACGCTGCGGGAGTGGGCGCCATACGGCATCATCGGCTCGATTACGCCGAGCACGAACCCCACGTCAACGATCATCTGCAACACGATCGGCATGTTGGCCGCCGGAAATACCGTCGTGTTCAACGTGCATCCGTCGGCAAAGCGCGTCTCCGTACGGAACATCGCCCTGTTGAACGAGGCGATCATCAAGGCGGGCGGGCCGGCCAATCTGGTGACCACCGTCGCGGAACCCACCATCGAATCGGCACAGACGTTGATGAAGCACGCGGGCATCCGGCTGCTGGTCGTCACGGGCGGCCCCGGCGTCGTCCAGGTCGCCATGCAGAGCGGCAAGCGCGCGATCTGTGCCGGGCCCGGCAATCCGCCCGTCGTCGTTGACGAAACGGCGGACATCGCCAAGGCGGGACGCAACGTCGTGAACGGGGCGTCCTTCGATAACAACGTCATCTGCACGGACGAGAAGGAAGCATTCGTCGTCGAATCCGTGGCAGACGAGTTCCTCGCCGCGATGAAGACCAACGGAGCATTCGTTCTGAACGGGGCGCAGGTGCGGCAGATCGAAAACGCGATTTTCAAAGAACGCCGCCGGCCGCCGCAATCGAGCACGATGAACACCGACATGATCGGCAGGGATGCCGCCGTGATTCTGAGCAAGATCGGTGTGACGGTCGGCGACGAGATTCGCTTGATCGTGGCCGAGGTCGGCGGGAATCATCC
>JAUVGW010000382.1 GCA_030593565.1 Phycisphaerae bacterium
TCTTGTGCCGTGGGCATGGCCGATAACGCTCCGATGACTGGGGCGATGGTGTTCGCAAAGGTCCGACTGCGGAAGCCCACAGCCGTTTCGGCTTGGCAGGCGCGCGTGTGAAGCTAATTTCGGTGTGGCGGTGAGTTGGGAAATCCAAGTGTTGAGGACATGTGGAAGTGCTGGTGTGGTCTGCGGCGAGCTCGTTCGGACTACCTGCTCAGTCGTTCTCACTGGATTGCGGCTATGGCGATTCACGTTTGAGTGTGTGCCCTCAACGCGCTCCCCATCCGGTCACGGCTAGAGCATTTCACTTAATGGTGTAGCGTCCGACCCCCGTGTCGGACGTACCATCATCGAACAATCCACGGCCGACTGGGGCGTCGGCCGCTACGAACAAACGTGAAATGCTCTAAACAAGGAGGGGCAACGGAACGCGAGGGCATGGGATTAGGAGGGGGCGTGGGCGTGGCATGTTTCACGACCTTGCCGCGTGGCGTAGAATCTCCATTGGACTCGGGGGGCGGAGTATGTGCGATGACGCGGTTTTTCTTCTGGTGCTATCCTTGGGATCTGGCGGACGAGGGGGTTGAAGCGGCCATTGGGCGGATGGCGGGCGAAATCAACGTCGATGCCCTGTCTGTGGCGGCGACGTGTTGTCGCGTGAAGGAGTTTCGCGCGCGGGCGTTTGGAGCACCGCGGATGGTCGAGCATGGTGCAGCAGCGCATTTTCAGCCCGACAAGAAGCGTTACCTCAAAACGCGGATACTGCCCAACCCGGCGCCGTGGATGAAGACGCGCAACGCGTTGGAGAAAATCGGCCGCGAGGCGGAGAAGTCGGGCCTGAAGCTCCGGGTGTCGGCGGTGTGCTGTCGGAGTGACGCATTGGTTTCCCGCTATCCGATGGCGTCTTGTGTGGATGCGTTTGGGGATGCGAGTCGCGACATACTGTGCCCGAGCAATCCGGACGTTCGGGAGTACGTTGCGTCGCTGGTGGATGACCTGTCGGGGAATTACCCGGTCGATACGGTTGAGCTTCTGGAAGTCGGTTTTGGTTCTGATGCGATGCGCCGCGGTGAGGAGGCGTGTGGGTTTTTCCCGGACCCGGCGCGCTGGACGTTGGGGTCATGGTGTTTCTGCCCGTCATGTCGCCAGCGTGCTTCGAATGCGGGTATTGATGTGGAGGCGGTGTTCGCGGTTGTGACGGAGCACCTTGCACAGATGTTGCGTGTCGAGCCGGCGCGCGAGGCGAGCTTCGAGGTGATGCTCACAGGTGACGAAGGTCTGGCGGCGTACCATCGGATGCGTGTCGAGACGGTGACGTCCCTGGTGGAGGGGGTGCGTTCTCGGACGGACGCCCGCGTGGTTCTTCATGCAGGGGCCGATGTGGGAATGAGTGGGGAGGAGCCATCGGCGTTGGCGGGGCATTGTGACGGGTTCATCTTGCCATGCGTGCAATCGCATGTCGACTCCGCTGACGCGTACATGGAGGCCGTCGGTGGGCCTTCGCGGATCGAATTGATGTTGCGCTGCCATCCGCCGACCACGCCGGACTCGGATTCGCTGGTGCAGGAGGTGCATCAGCTTGCGCAGCGGGGCTGCGGCGGGATCGGGTTTTGGAATTATGGGATGGTGCCGGAGCCTTGCCTGGAATGGGTCCGGCGGGCTGTTCGATTTGCGCGTCGCGAGGTGTTGTAGTTGTTCGGGGGTCGGCGCGAGTGCGGGGGCGGCGACAGTTAGCCCCTCGCGGAAGCGAGGGGTTCATTGACGTGTTTGGCTGTTCGATGACCCCCCGCTTCCGCGGGGGGCTGTGAACCAGACCGCGGGAGGAGATTCTCGCGAAAGTGGGTGCGAGAAAGGATTCTCGCACCAGCCAGGAAAGGATTCTCGCACCAGCCAGATATGGGGAGCAAGTCCTCCGCCTTCCACGTCGGCCACGGGGGGGGCGACGCTACATCTGGACAACACCGGCGAGACGCCGGCGCCACAAGTGTTTTCGGTGAGCTAATAGACAACGGGATCGAGGTTGCCCTCGATCCCGTCGCACGTCTGAACCCCACCAGACCCGGGCCGTTGCATGCCTTCCGGGCCGCGGATGGCCCGGCTCGCTGGGCCCTTACCGCAGCAGCGAAAGGATCTGTGACGACTGCTGGGATGCGACGCCCAGCAGCGAAATCGACGCCTGAATCAGGACGTTCGTCCTGCTCAGTTCGGCGGTCTCCATGGCATAGTCGACATCGTCGATGACGCCACGAGCACCTTCAAGTGCCTCCCTCGTGGCGTTGAGACTGTTGATTGAGGTGTCGACCTGGAACTTCTGGAACCCGCCGATTCGGCCACGTTGCGTGGTGACCTGGCTCAGCGCGGCTTTGGTGATGAGCACGGCGTTGTTCGCATCGGTCGAGAGGTCGCTTGAACCACCACTCTTGAGTGACGTGAGGTAGCCGAAGGTGCTACTTCCCATCTGATGCGCGAACATGCCTTCGACGCCCATCGTCGCTTGCGTGCTGCTGCTGGTACCAAGCTGGAACGTCATGCCGCCGCCTGTGATGCTGAGGTCTCCAGCACTGCCCGCGACGTTGCCGTTGGCGGCGTCGAGCGTGAACTCGCCGCTGGTGCCGTTCGAGTTGAACGACACCTTCAGCCCGTCGACGTACGCGGTTTGGCCGTTGACGGTGACGCTTGCATCGGTCCCTTCGGTGTAGGCGACGGTCACGAAATCGGCGTCGCCACTGATGTGGGAGGCGGAGACAAATGCGCTGTCTCCATACTCCCGGCTCTGGACGTGGAGTTCATTGCCGCTGACGGAGGCGGAGATTCCCGTATCGTCGGCGGCCGCAATGATCTTGTCACGGACGTTGGCGAGTGTGTCGGTTGCGTCGACCGCGATGGTGGCGGTCCCTAGTGAGCCGGCGACGGAGAACTCGGCGGCACTGACGGACGTGGTGTTCGCGAGTGTCGCGGAGGCGACGTTGCCGGCCGTGGTGACGTTGATCGAGAAGGTCTGCGTGGTGGCCGATGTCGGCCTCGAGAAGACCTTGACATCTGTGATCTTGGTCGGTTGTGTTGCGGTGGCCCGGATAGACTGCTGGCCGTCGAGCAGTTTCTTTCCGTTAAACGTCGTCGTTCCGATGATCCGGTTGATGGAGTTGATGGCGTTGTCGATCTGAGCCTGGTTGGCTGAGACCTCGGCGGCACTGAGACCACCGGAACTTGTGCTTTGAGCGGCAAGCGACTCGATCTCCATCAGGAGGCTCTCGACTTCGACGAGAGCACTGTCGGCCACCTGCAACATCGAGTTGGCTCGCTGGCCGTTCCCGATGGCGGCCTTGACGCCGACCAACTCGGCGTTCAAGCTCTGGACGGCGATCAAGCCGGCGGGATTGTCTGCCCCCTTGTTGATCTTGTGGCCTGTCGAGAGACGTGTCAGCGAGTTCGATTGCTGCGTTGTTGTCCGACTGAGGATGTTGAGAAGCGAAAGTGTGTTTGTGTTGTTAACTGTGAGTCCCATGACTTCTATTCCCCCTGTTGGCGGCGAGGTTCAGGTTCAATCGTGCTCCTAGGGCTGCGGTTCTTAGGAGACCAAGGCTGCTGCCAGCGTTGGTACCCTTGATTCGCCTATCCGCGAGTGAAACCTAAGATATAACTTTCGCGATGCCCATCAGCGGCCTTCGACAGAAAAGCGCCACCAATGTGTTGTCAAATAAGAGGTTAGGGCTGCTGGTCCGAATCAGGGTGGGTCCGACTTGCGGGGGACTGCCAGTATTGGCAGTCCCCCGTCCGTATTTCGGCAGCGCCGACGGAGGATATGGGCCGCCGACCGAGGATTTGGGCCTGCCGCACAACGGTGGCACAGCGCGGCCATTGTGGTATGAATGATCCGGCCTATGGATTCAGGCTGGCTGGACGGTTGGCGGCCGTCTTGGCCGCGTCGGGTTCTCGGTTTGTGTCTGGACCAGCGAGCCGGGTCGTCCTCGACCCGGAAGGTTCTGCAGGCTGCGTGGCCGGCGAGCCGGGTCGTCCCCGAGCCGGTTTCCGGAGGGCGTCGAGTCTGGCCAGCGTGTCGGAGGGCACCGGGCCGATTCGCCATTCTCCGTTTTCCTTGGCAATCGCGAGTCGAACTCGCTCGGTGGGGTTGCCCCTGGTGACGGCGTAGTCCTCCAGATCGTATTCAGCCATCATAAGGTAGACGGGGCCTCCGATGTGTGGCAGGGGAGGCAGTTCTTCGAGCGCGAGTATGCGGACCTGCTTGAGGGCGTTGAACATGGACTCGAAGCGGCGCGCGACGATGGGGTCGCCCGCGCGACTGCTGAGCATAAGGCGAAAGTCCGCGTATTTGCCTTCCATGCAGATACGTATGAACCGATCGACGAAGCGATTGAGCGACAGGTCGTAGGTTCTGACGGACTCCGGGAAGATGAAGTTCGGCCTCTTTGTCGGGTCAATGTGGATGAGGGCGGGGAATGCCTTGCCTGGATCGAGGGCGTCATCCTGGGTCAGCATGACCCAGGCGACGGCACTGACCATGAGGACAGCCAGGGCCACCAAGGCGATGAAGCCGGCACGACGAACACGGGGTCTGGCGAGAGCGGCAAACATGACCCGAGCACGATATCGGAAGTCGCGGCCGATGGGTAGCGAGGGAAAAAGGGGGTCAGGCTTACTTAATCTTGGCCAATCTCTCGAATAGAGCGATGACTCTGGCGGTTAAGTAAGCCTGACCCCCTTTTCCCCTTTTTCTCGCGGGCTATCTGCGTTGCGCCCGGTCGATTTCGCGCTGATCC
>JAUVGW010000053.1 GCA_030593565.1 Phycisphaerae bacterium
GGCCGGTAATGCGGCTGATCGCCGCCCGCAACGGCGCATGCCCCGTCTGATCACCCACCGCCTGCAGGCCGGCCACAATCGGGATACCGCTCTCCGCCACGGCAGCCAACTGATGCGTAAAATCCATCATCGCACGACGCATCGCCTTCCCGCCACGCACCCTTTGCCGCCGCTTCGAACTCCTGTGCGTCTTCTGCTTGTCGTGTGACGTCCCGTCCGCCGGACGCACGCTGATCGGCGTACGACCGCTCGACTCGATCTGCGCCAACGCGGCGCGCTCGGTCTTGGACTCGATGATCTCATTGCCCATCTCGCCGGATGGGCTCGCGTATTGCACAACGAATCGCGCCACCGTCTCACCTCACTTTGAAGCCAACGCCCAGACTCCCTGTGGCACAGGCCTTTGGCCCGTCATCGAACACCGACAAGACACCCACGCCACAATACTGGAATAGCCCCCCAAGGCAGCTTTCGACTTTCAACTTTCGACTTTCGACTTTCGACTTTCGGCTTTGCCTATCCACGCCTGCCCACAACGCGCGTTACTTCCTCCACCGTCGTCGCACCGGCCCGTATCTTGTCGATGCCGTCGTCGACCAGGAATCTCATCCCGTTCGCCCGCGCAGCCGCTCGGATCGCCTCGGACGGCTCCGCCCGCACGATCATCTGCGCGTACTCCTCGTTCATCTCGAACAACTCATAGATACCGACACGCCCGAGATAGCCCGTCCCGACACACCGCGGACATCCTTTGCCACGCATGGGCTGAAAGTCGAGATTGGCCGGGTCCAGGCCCAACGCACGCATCAGGTATTCCTGCGGCGTCTCCGGCTCCGCGCAGTCCGGGCAAATCCGCCGACACAAGCGCTGCGCCAACACGGCCAGCAGCGCCGAGGAAATCAGGTATTCCGGCACCCCCAAATCGTGTAGGCGCGCCACTACGCCGATCGAGTCATTCGTGTGAACCGTGCTGAGCACCAAGTGGCCCGTCAGCGAGGCTTGCACCGATATCTGTGCGGTCTCCGCGTCTCGGATCTCGCCAACCATGACCACATCCGGATCCTGCCGCAGCACCGAGCGAAGCCCGCTGGCGAACGTCAGGTCTGCATCCGGATTGACCTGCACCTGGCGAATCATCGGTGTCCGGTACTCGACCGGATCTTCAATCGCGATGATGTTCTTCTGCGGCGTGGCGACCGTCTTCATCGCCGCATACAACGTGGTCGACTTCCCGGACCCTGTCGGCCCGGACACCAGGAACATGCCGTGCGGATTCGCCACCACCGCCGCGAACCGCTCCAGCAAATCCGGCCCCATGCCGAGATCAGACAACGAGATCGACTCCGACTCGTTCCGCAGAATACGCAACACGACGGCTTCGCCGTAGACCGACGGCAGGACGGAAACGCGCAAGATGGCGTCCACGTCGGCGCCTCGGTGCGGAAACGCGCCGTCCTGCGGCGCGCGCGTCTGCGAAATGTCGAGCCGCGACATGACCTTGATACGCGAGACAATCGCACGATGCATACCAAGCGGAGGTGCCGCCACCTCGCGCAACACCCCATCCACGCGAATGCGAACGCGCAGCTCGGTCTCCCCGGGCTCGATGTGAATATCCGATGCCCCCTGCCGAATCGCCTCGTTCAGCAGATCATTCACGAGGCGAATCACCGGCTGTGACTCCCGGTACTCCGTCTCACCGGCGGAATCGTCACCGAAGTCCAACAGCGAATTGGAGGCCGAGGACTCCTGCAAGTACTTGCTCGCCCCGTATGCCCGCTCGATCAGACCCTGGATCTCACTTCGGCTGCTGACGCAAACTTCTACTTCCTGACGAGTGTGCCGACGGACCTGATCCACCGCCGCCAGATTGTGCGGATCCTCCATCGTCAACGTGATGACGCCGTCCAAATCAAACAGCGGGAACATCACGTGCTGCCGGACCATCTCCTCGGTAAGAAGCTCGGCATTCTGCAAACGCGGAATGAAGTCCGACAGGCTGCAATAGGGAACGCCGAGCCCCAGCGCCTTCATCGCCTGCAACTGCGTGTGGCTCAGAACGCGCCTCTTCAGCAATACTGCATCGAGTTCGCACGACTCCGTCGCGGCTTCTTCAATCGCCTCGGCCAATTCCGCCGGCGACAGGATACCGCTGGCCAGCAGTCGGTCCTGCAACTCGCTGCTCGCGTTAGCGTGCACCGGCCCCTCCGATCGGCACAGGCTCCGCACTTCCATCACGGAGCATGGTCGCATACTTGATCAGAATCTGCTCATCATGACCTTGGCGGCCGGCGAATTGAAAACCCACTTGATAGGTCGGCTTGTGATCCGTCATCCCGCAACGCCGGATGATCCCCCGGATTGCCAGGTCGCGGTCCGGCTCGCCCTTCTCGGCCACTATTCCGGAAACATGCAGGATCAGACGAAGATTCTTGGGAAGGTAAAACCCGCTCACGAGACCCAGTCCGCCCTCGCTCACATCCACGATGGCGATCTTCATTTGCGTATCGGGGAAACTCAGACGGAACTGATCCACGTGGTCCGGATGGGCTTCAATCCGCGCCTCGTATTCCGCGTCGTGACGTTCGTGTTGGCGCGCGTGCGCACTGATATCGTCGAGCTTCATGGCATGTTCTTATCGGGTAGCCCCCGACCCAGGTTCACGACTATGTCGGCCGCGGAGGATCGCGCCGCCCCACGCCCGTCAATCCAAACCCAGTCGTATCAAGCCGCGGAGCGGCGACGGAATAAAGCCCAGGGCGAAGTGCAGCGAGCCCTGGGACAACGAATCACGCAATCCGCAGCCCCCAACGGGGGCGACGGAGGGACTTTGCGCTGTAGTGCCAAGGTCGTATCGGCTTATTGTGCGCTCAGATACAGGGCCGGATAACACCTGCCAAATGGGTGCCCCATCCTTTGCGAAGCAAAGGGTGGGAATCTTCTGCACGGAAGTCTCCCACCATTTCTTTCAGAAAGGATGGGGCACCCGCGATTTATGCAGACGTCACAACATGGCTTGCCGTTTGGCGGCCCTTCAAAACCAACGGCCGGTTTTGGTTTTCATAAGATGCAAACAGCGTGAAAAACTACGCTAGACCGTGCCCCCCACGGCCGACGTTGCCCACATGCCGCGCCGCCCCCCTACCAGCCTTTGTCTCAGCACACCACCCCATTCGTCAACCGCCCGATACCGGCAACCTCGACGCTGATCTCGTCGCCCTCGCGCAAGAACACGCGCGGCTCACGAGCGTAGCCCACTCCCGAAGGCGTACCCGTCAGAATCACGGTACCGGGCAACAGCGTGAATTGATGTGATAGGTAGCTGACCAGCGATGGCACCGAGAAAATCATGTCCGCGGTGTTGCCATCCTGCATGACCTGACCGTTCAAGATTGAACGAACCGTTGCGACCCCCGGATCGAACTCGTCGCGCGTCACCACAACAGGACCGAGCGGACAGAACGTATCGAAGCTTTTTCCACGTGCCCATTGCTTGTCACGGCGCTTTTGACAGTCGCGGGCCGTCACATCATTGGCACACGTGTAGCCGAACACATGATCGAGAGCGCGATCTTCACTCACGTTCCTCGCGAGCGTCCCGATAATCACGGCGAGCTCCCCCTCGAAGTCAACCTCGTCGGGTGCCGACCGCGGCAGGACGATGGCACCGTCCGGGCCGATAACGCTGCTTGTCGCCTTCAGGAAAACCAACGGCTCCGTTAGTGCCGCGCCAGTCTTCATCTCCTCGGCATGCTCGCGGTAGTTTCGCCCAATGGCAATGATGTTCGGCGGCGAGGCGGGGGCGACAGGGCGAACCGCCCGCACAGGCTCGGCGCCCATCACATGATCGCCGAACAGGTCCCCCGTGATCGGCAGCACGTTCCCGTCAACCGTCTCCCGGCCCCAACGCATCGCCCCGGCATCGTCGACGAATCGCACCACTCGCATGTGTCATCCTCCTGTCGAGGTCGTCGTTCTGTCGCGTGCGGCAGGCCCAACTGGAAGGACGGCCGGCGCGGGCTCCGTCTCGGTGGGGCCGTGCAGATCAGGCGCGCGGCCGAACATCCAACGGCTCATGTGGGTCCGGGCGCCCATGAACATCGACAACATCGCTGGCACGACGATCAACGTGAACAACGTTGAGAACAGCAAACCGCCGAGCACGACCGCCCCCAGACCCCGATACAGTTCCGCCCCGGCACCCGGCCGAACGACCAGGAGCAACTGCCCGAAGAACGTCGTCAAGACGGTCATAAAGATCGGCCGGATTCGCGTTCGGACCGCCTCGGGAATGGCATCCTGCGTCTTCAGGCCGGCGCGGATGAAGTTCAACGATTGATGGACGATCAGGATACCGTTGTTCACCACGATACCGAGCAGGATGACGAATCCCAGAATCGTCAACATGTCCATTGTCTGGATCGCCATCGTTGGGTCCATCCAGGTCCACTCCTCGATGATCCACAAACCAATGAACCCGCCGACAACCGCAAACGGCACGGTGAAGATGATCACCAGCGGATACGCGAACGACTCGAACAGCCCGGCCATCAACAGGTAAACGATCAACAACGACAGGGCCAGCAGCCACTTCAGCGAGTCCCACGTGCTGTCGAGCTTGTCGGCGTTTCCGGCAAGACTCACGATCACATCAGGTGAGATGTGCATCTTCGCGTCGCCGTAACCTTCACCCCGCATCGGCGCGACGATATCGTCTTCGATCGCGTTAATCACCTCGGGCAGCGAAATCCCCTCCGGTGGGCGAACCGTCAATGTCACGGCCCGCTGCGTCTCGATGTGGTTGATCTGCTGAGGAGACGTCGTTCGCACGATGTCACAGATCGATGCCAACGGCAGAATTCGTCCCGCCGGTGTGTAGATGGGAATGTTCGCGATCATGTCCGTCGCGCTGTGGGCGCCCGTCGGGTCCTCCGTGCCCGCGACCTTGACCGTCAGATCGATGCTCCGCCCGGCCTCGCGATACTGGCCGATGATGCGGCCGTCCCCGCACGCACGGACAATAGAACCGATGTCCGCAACGTTGAGCCCGACCTCGCCGGCACGCACACGATCCGGAATCAACTGGTCTTCTCGCCGATCGAGCGCGAAGTTTTGCGGGCTGCCCTGCGGCCTCTCACCGAACCGCTCCTGACACGCCGTCATGATATTCATGGCGGCCGAGACCACCGCATCCATGTCCTCGCAGCGGATCTCGATGTTCACCGAGTTCCCCGAACCGAAGCTGAAGATGGACGTCTGAAAGAAGAAGGCGAACGAATCCGGTACGCTGAAGCCCGTCGAATTCAGGACGTTCTCCAATGGCTTGACCAACTCCTCGTCCTTGCTGGAACATCCCATGAAACAACTGCCACTCCACGTCACGTAGAAGAAGTTCTCGATGGGCGGCGGCGCAACGCGCCATTCGGCAATCTTGCGGCGTTTCTCCCGGATGCGCTGGCGAGCCTTCTTGCGTACGGCGCCGTCAGCGTCCGGGGCGTTCATCTCCGCCTCGGCCGCGGCCACCTCCGCCTCCAGACCGGGCACGACATGCCCCTCCACCATCGCTGACCACTGCTCCATGAGCTGGTCATACTCCGGTGTGCCCTGCTCGGCCTCCCAAAACGGACGCAGCCCGATCTGTCCTTTTTGCGGATCACCGTCTTCCAACTGAACCGCGATTCGCTCGAACTCGGTCGAGTTGTATCCCGGCGGCGTGATCAGAAAACCGAAGATCAGGTTCCGGTTGCCCGACGGCAAATAGCTCGGTTCCGGCGCCAACAGCAAACTGACCAGGATGGACGCGGCCGTGAAACCGCCCACGACCGCCACCCGCGTCACCACGCGCCGGTTGATCGCGCGAACCACCATCGCAACCGTCTTCGCAAGAACGCCCCCCCCCTCGTCCGTTGCCCGTCGATGGGCGAGGATGCGCGACGCCAGCGCAGGAATGACCGTGAGGGATACGATCAGCGACAACCCCACGGCTCCACTGATGGCGATGGCGATGTCCTTAAAAAGCTGACCGGCCTCCTCCTGCACGAACACGATCGGCAGGAACACGATCATCGTCGTCAGCGAGTTCGCCAGCACGGCGCCCCAGACCTCCGAAGCGCCGTCCGACGCCGCCTGTATGCGTGACTTACCCATCTCCAGGTGCCGGAAGATGTTCTCCAATACCACGATGGCGTTATCGACCACCATGCCAACCGCAAAAGCCAGCCCCGCCAGCATCACGACGTTCATGTTCCGTCCGGCCAGCGGAACGATCAAGAATGTCCCGATGACCGAGATCGGAATCGCGATCGCCACGACCGAGGTGCCCGTCAGACTCCGGAGAAAAACCAGCAATACGATGACCGCCAACAGCCCACCGAAGATGATGTTGGTCTTGACCAGGTCAATCGCGGACGTGATGTACGTGGTCTCATCATAAACCTGCGTCAATTCCAGCATCATGCCGCGGGGCTGCAAAACCTCGGCGTTGACTTTCTTGATCGCCTCGCGCAATCCTTCCATCACTTCGATGACGTTGCTGTCGGTCTCGCGAAATGCGGGCAATGCGAGAACATCGCGACCCTCACTGCGGACGAAGCTGTAGCGCTTCTTGAATGTGTCGCGCACTTCGGCCACGTCACCAACACGAATCACGCCCCCCCAGTCCGGTCCGACATTGGTGTCGGCACCGCTTGATACCACAGACTGTCCGCCGAGCATCTCCTGTGAGTCGCGCCGACTCGTCCGGATCACCGTCTGCCGAATCTCATCGAGGTTTCGGAACTGGCCCATCGTTCGGATGACGATGTCCCGCTTGCCCTGGGCGCTGTTGCCGGCCGAAATGTTCCTGTTCTGGGCGGCCAGCGCCGCCTGCAACTCCGCAAAGGTCACGCCCGCCTGGGCCAACGCGAACGCGTCCACTACGACTTGAATCTCACGCTCCCGACCGCCGTACACCGCCACCGACGAGACGCCCTCAACGCGTTCGAGGATCGGCCGCACCTCCTCATCAATAAACGTGAACATCTCCGGGGGCGTGATCGCCGGGTCCTGGCTCGACAGGATCAGCCACGCGATCGCATCCTCCCCTTCGCCGCCGCCGCTCCTGACGAGCGGATTGTCAAACTCGTTTTGCGGAATCTGATAGGTCACGCGGCGAAGCGCATCAGACACTTCCTGCTTGGCCACGTCGAGGTCCGTGCCGACGACGAATTCGAGTGTGATCGTCCCGCTGCCTGTCACCGAACTGCTCGTGATCTTTCGCAGGTTCGTGACGCCTTTGAGCAACTCCTCCTGCGGCTCGACGACCTCGCGCTCCACCTCCTCGGGGCTCGCGCCTTCCCAGAAGGTACTGACCGAGACAAGCGGCTGGTCCAGGTGCGGCGTAAGCTGCACCGGCACTCGGATCGGCGACGGCATGATCGATGGCGGCGTCACCGTCAACAGGCCGAACAAGACCAGCAGGATCACACCCACTGAAACCTTGACGGGATTCTTGATGAAGATATCGACGAAGTGCATTTATCTATGGTCCAAGCCCATGGATCGCAATCCATGGGCTTCCGGTGGATGCGGGATGTTCAAGTGCCCATTCAATCGCTAATCACCGCGCAAGAATAACATGACCGATTGTGCCGTTTGGCGGGCCTGCTGGCTTGCCGTTTGGCGGATCAACCGTTTACGTTATTTCTGCGCGACTCCTTAATCATCATTCCCCAACGGTTTGCCATCGGCCGGCTGCGTCGTCGCGCCGCCGGACCGCGGCATCGGCAGGACCGGCGTCGGCCCGAACATGTACTCATTGCCCCGGACTACCACGACATCACCCGCCGCCAGGCCAGGCGCAGCCACCGCCACTTTGTCAGCAACCTCTGAAACGATCTCGACAGGTGTCGGCGTGGCGATCTGCCCCTGCTCCGACGCCCGGACAACATAGATCATCGACATCGGACCGCGAACCACCACCGCGTCTTTCGGCACCACAAGCCGCCGCGCGGCCAAGCCGGACGGCATCGCACAGCGAACAAACATTCCCGCCTTCAACGTGCCCGCGGGATTTGGAATGTCTATTTCCACAGGAAACGTTCGCGCCCGTTCGTCAGCCTCCGGAATGACCCTCGAAACGCTGCCCACATAGGTCATCCCGATCGCATCGACCGAAACAACCACCCCGGCACCGATTTCACAAAACGCGATCATCTTCTCCGGCACGGGAACGCGGACGCGAACCGTGGAAAGATCCAGCAACTCGACGATCGCACCGCCCTGATTCACCCACGAACCCACCTCGGTTCGCTTCCGAACGATGATCCCGTCGAACGGCGCGGCAATCGCCGTGCGATCCAGATTGTCCGCCAAACCCACCACGATCACTTTCTGGGCTTCCAACGCCTGCTTCGCCTGTTCGAGGCGGGCTTTCGCGGCGTCGAAATCAGCCTGGCTGTCGAACCGCTCCTTCTCGGAAGACCGTTGTTCCTTCCACAGACGCGCGGTCCGCTCCATCTCAAACCTCGCCTTGGCCAGCTCAGCAGTCTGGACCGCCAGCAGCGCGGTCATTTCCGATTGTCGCGCCAAGCCCTCGGCGTGCGCGAGCTTGCGAGGCCCCGCCCTCAACCTGCACAACGTTTGGCCTTGAACAACCTGCTCACCCTCATCGATCGGAACGGATACAACCTGGCCGGCGATTTCCGTCGCAACAACCGTGCGGCGACGTGGCCTGACCGTTCCCACCAGCTTGATCGTTGGGGCGAGCTTCAGGCTTTCCACGGATGACACTTCGACCGGGCTTGGTCCCCGCCCCTGCGCTAGGCACTTCCCGATCGGTAGGAACACTAACAGTAGTAGCGGTCCGATCATTCCGGCAACCACAGCATCCTGTCTTCCACGAATCGTCCGGGGATCTCGGCTTGACATTCGGTGGATGTTAAGTGCTCGTGCCCGATGGCTCAATACGCCGAATCGCACTTTTTCGGACCCCCGGCTATTGGCGGCGTAGGGCGATGTCGGTTACGAACGGACTGGGAGGGGATGGCCCAAGGCCGGTGGAATCGCGTGGTCCATCCTGCCGCGATCACTAGAGCAGCTTAAGAAATGGTGTAGCGGCCGACGCCCCTGTCGGCCGTCAAGAGTGGCTGGTATTCGTCGTCCGGCACGGGGGTCGGACGCTACAGGGTTTCTTAAAAAGCTATAGGCGAGCCGCGGGCCGCAGCCCGCGCGGACGTTAGCACTCGATCGCATCCCCAACTCCCCCCCCGGGCAGCGTTGTAGGATCCGTGAAATGGGGTAGTCCCATCCTGCGTATGCCCTACCGCATCATGGTCCACCGGGTTTATCGCCACTGAACGTGTTGATGAGCTGGATGGCCGCCGGGCCGGCGAGGACGACGAAAATCGTGGGAAAGATGAACAGGATCAGCGGCAACAGCAGTTTGACGGCCGTCTTCTGGGCTCGCTCCTCGGCCCTCTGCCGGCGTTTGGTGCGTAGCGATTCCGCCTGAGTTCGCAGAGCGGAGGCGATGCTGGTTCCGAGTTTCTCTGCCTGGGTGATGACGGCCACGAGCGCGCGCATTTCCGTCACCGCCGTGCGTTTGGCCATCTTGGTCAACGCTTCGCTCCGCGGCACACCCATCTGCGTCTCGATCGTCGCGATTTGCAGTTCTTCCGCCAACGCGGGGTGAACAGCGATCATCTCGTCACTCACGCGCTGAATGGCGGCGTCGAGACCCAGGCCGGACTCGACCGCAACCACCATCAAGTCAAGCGAGTCGGGCAGACCGTTCCGGATAGCCTCGCTACGGCGGCCGATGGTGACGCTCAGCCACAGGTTCGGCACCATGAAGCCGATGCCGAGACCGAAAATCGTCTGGCCGGCGAGATTCAGTGTTTCCTTTTCGGAGTGAATTGCCAGAAGCGCGGCGATGACGCCGCCGACAAATGCGACCGCCGTCTTGCTGGCGAGAAACATAACGGGGACGGATTCCTTGCGGAAACCCGCGCTCGCCAGCTTCGCCCGCAGCGTGGATTGATCCTCTTCGCTCTTGGGCATGACCGGTTTGGAGAGGATCGGCGCGGCCATTGCAAGCACTCGGTTTCTCGTTGCATGCTGCTTGGCCTTCTTCTGCAGGAGGAGCGGATCGTCATTCATGGACAGTCCGGCGCTGCGTCGCTTGACGGCTTCCGTGAATTCCTCGTCCTTCTTCGGAAACAGCGAATAGGCAATCATCGCGACGGCGACAACAATCATCCCCAACAGGACCATGCCATCCATAAGACGCCTCCTACTGCTCCAACGCACCTATTCTCTCGACATTTCGGCTTTCGACTTTCGGCTTTCGACTTTCGGCTTTCGACTTTCGACTTTCGACTTTCGACTTTATACCTTAATGTTGACGATCTTTTGGATCATCGCCAATCCCAACAACTGCGCCACACCAGCTCCGATCAGCATGTACTGGCCTAGCTCGGTGTCGAGCAGCGTGTTCGCGTAGTCCGGATTCACCACGAGTTCCGCGATGAAGACCACCACGGGCAAGGCCAGGAGCACCCACCCGGACAGGCGACCCTCCGCCGTCAACGCCCTGACGGTTCCGAACAGCTTGATCCGGTCGCGAATCACGCCGCTGATGTTGTCCAGCACCTCCGCCAGGTCGCCGCCGGTCTGTCGCTGGATCAGCACAGCCGTCACGAAGAAACGAACGTCCATCAGCCCGGATCGCTTGGCCATGCCCTTCAGGGCGTCCTCGATCTTGATGCCCAGGTTCTGCTCGTGAAAGACCCGCGCGAACTCGGTGCCGACAGGGTTCGGCAATTGCTGGCTAACCAGCATGATCGCGTTCGCCAACGAGTGCCCGGCACGCAGCCCCTGGCTCATCAACTCGAACACGTCAGGCAACTGGTTCATGAATTTGTTGAGTCGGTGCTTACGCCTGTAAACGACGAAAATGAGCGGCCCCAGGACGGCGAACACCGCGATCGCGATGCCTAACCACTGCGCAGCCTTGAGGAAATAGCACGCGATGTACGAAGCCGCGGAGATACCCACGATGTTGACAAGAAAGGTGGTTGCCGACCATTGAATGTCCGCCTGGTCCAACAGCCGTTGCAGGGATGAAACAAACCCGAACTTCGAGATCACTGCGCTGATCGATCCCGATTGCTCTCGCGTACGTCGCAGGATGGATTCCCTGGCCGCTCGCTCCGCGGCGCTCGCATTTAGCGAATCAGAACCCTCCTTCAGACGCCGTGATACGCGTTTCGATTCGGGCTTGCGCAGGTCGCCGATCAGGTTGTACAGAGCGAAGGCCAGCATCACCGATCCGACCAGCGGCAACGCGTATATCCATATCTGATCCGTCAGTGACGTCGCCTGCGCCAGAATCTGAAGTCCAAACATACCGTGGATACTCCCGGTAACAGTGAAGATCAAGACGAATGGCGAACGGTTCCCCTTGGCGAACGAACTGTTCCTTCTTCCTTCCCCATTTCAGGCTTTCGACTTTCAAAATTTCGACTTTCGACTTTCAAGATTTCGACTTTCGACTTTCGACTTTCAAAATTTCGGCTTTCGGCTTTCGACTTTCGACTTTCAAGATTTCGGCTTTCGGATTACCGCGTGTCCTCGTCGCTCGCCAGGACTTGACGCTCGAAAAGCGACGTGTCCAGATCAACGCCCGAGTATTTCAACCGGTCGAGGAAACTCGGCCTCAGCCCCGTCGCGATAAATCGACCGTACGCCTTGCCGGACGAGTTGATACCGAGTTGCTCGAACTTGAATAACTCCTGCATCGTGACCGCCTCGCCCTCCATACCCTGCACCTCGGCGATCGTCGTGATCTTCCTCGGCCCTCCCGTCAGCCGCGCCGCGCTTACAACCAGGTGGATCGCGCTGGCGAATTGCTGGCGAATCGCCTTCATCGGCAGGTCGAAACCCGCCATCATCACCATCGTTTCGACGCGCTGGACGGCATCACGCACGCTGTTGGCGTGGATCGTCGTCAGCGATCCGTCATGGCCCGTGTTCATCGCCTGTAGCATGTCCAGCGTTTCCGGCCCACGACATTCACCGACCACGATCCGATCGGGCCGCATCCGCAACGAGTTGATCAGCAGGTCGCGAATCGCCACCCTGCCTTTGCCCTCGATATTCGGCGGACGTGATTCGAGACGAACCACATGCGGCTGACGCAGTTGCAGTTCCGCGGCGTCTTCGATCGTGACGATGCGATCGGTGTCGGGGATGAATGACGACAGGTTGTTCAGCAGCGTGGTCTTCCCCGATCCCGTACCGCCGACAATCAAGATGTTCAGGTGCGAAATCACGCACGCCCGAAGGAATTCCACCATCTCCGGCGTCACCGACCCGAATTCGATGTAGTCGTCCCACGTGATCGGATCCGCGCCGAAACGCCGGATCGACATCGACGGTCCGTCGATGGCGAGCGGCGGGATGATCGCATTCACACGCGAGCCGTCCTTCAGCCGGGCGTCGACCATCGGCGAGACCTCGTCACATCGGCGACCGATCGACGACACGATCTTGTCGATGACGTGCAGCAGGTGGGAGTCGTCCTTGAACGTCACGCTGCTAATGGACAGCTTTCCTTTCCGCTCGATGTAAACTTGCTTTGGACCATTGATGAGGATGTCACTGATATGCGGGTCTTTCAATAGGGCTTCCAGCGGCCCCAGCCCGAACGTCTCGTCAACGATTTCATTGATGAGCTGCTGACGCTCGTTGAAGTTCAGCAGCGCGTTTTCCTGCTCGCACAGTTGGGCGATGACCTGTTTGACTTCTTCCTTGACGTCGTCGTCAGTTCGCTTGCCAAGCGCCGCCAGATCCAGCGTCTCCACGAGCTTCTTGTGAACTCGGGATTTGATCTCGTAGAACTCGTCAGTCCGATCAGGTCCCTTCTTCGGCTTGCTCGTCAGCTGCGGAGTGGGCACGGGAGCGGACGGGGGCTTCGCCGGAGGCGACGAGGTTGTCGGCTCCGCTACCGGGGCCTTCACGGGCTCGGCTGGTTTGGCCGAGCCCTTCTTAGGGATCTTCAAAGCGGAGATCTTCGTCTTGCCAAACATCGACGCGGCACCCTCCTCGCACGCCGCCCCGTCGTGCCGGACGGCGTCTTTCCAGACGATCATCATCAACCGCGACGCGACGCGTCGCGCGCCCGGCCGCCCGAATACCGTGTCGCGCCAGGCCCGTGCGATTGACCTGTACCACGGTGACTCACGCGTATCGCACGTCGCAAGACTTATCAGACCTCACGAACCGCGGCCGATCCAAAGACGTCATCGGTCCATCGGACCTCTGTTATTGGCAGCGATTCAAAAAGATGTGACCGTTCAGGCCCCAAACTGTGAGCCAAGGCCGCATTCCGCGGTGTGGCACGGCCTCCACCGAACGCGCGGGACACCACAGCCGCCTCACGCCGGGCGGTGCCGCTAAAAACGGAGCCGCCGATCGAACCTGCCCCGAATGGGGCGGAGGACCGCAGCCACCGCTGGAGCCGAAAGCGTGCCGGGCTTGGAATGCACCTTGCACCAATCTGCGGTATCCTGTGTAGAATGTGTAACCGATCGCCGAATCGGCCCCCCGCTTCCGACTCGGCGGAGACCGTGAATCGGCATAGCGTAATGTCGCGAGAATGTAGCGATCTAGGTAGACATCACAACATGGCTTGCCGTTTGGCGGCCCTTCAAAACCAACGGCTGGCTTTGGCTTTCATGAGATGCAATCTGCCTGAATCACTCCACTGGCGACACCAGGACGAACAGCAAAATCGCGGTACGCGAAGGCAAGACTAGCCACAGCATGAAGATCAAACTATCCGGCCCCGACATCACACAAGCCGAAATCGACGCCGTCACCGAGGTCCTTCGGTCCGGCTGGCTCTCACTCGGCCCCAAGGTCCCCGAATTCGAACAGGCCGTCGCCCAATTCGTCGGCGTCAAACACGCCGTCGCCGTCTCCAGCGGCACGGCGGGCCTGCACCTGCTGATGCGTGCGATCGGCATTCAGAACGGCGACGAGGTCATCGGCACGCCGTTCTCGTTCATCGCCTCGACCAACTGCATCGTCTTCGAACGCGCCCGGCCGGTCCTGGTCGACATCGATCCGAATACTTGGAACATCGACGTCGGCAGAATCGAGGCCGCCGTCACGCCCAAGACCAAGGCCGTCATCCCTGTCGACGTGTTCGGCCAGATTCCGGACATGGACGCCATCGGCGCGATCGCGTCGCGCCACGGCCTTCGCGTCATCGAGGACTCGGCCGAGGCCCTCGGCAGCAGGTACAAGGGCCGAATGGCCGGCTCCCTCGCCGATGCGGGCATCTTCGGCTTCTACCCGAATAAGCAGATCACCACCGGCGAAGGCGGCATCATCACGACTGATAACGACGAGATCGCCCGGCTGTGCTTCTCCATGCGCAACCAGGGCCGCGACACGGGCATGGGCTGGCTTTCTCACGAACGTCTCGGTTACAACTACCGCCTCAGCGACATTGCCTGCGCGATCGGCATCGTTCAGATGCGCCGCATAGACGACATCCTCGCAAAGCGTGCCCGAGTCGCCGCCTGGTACCGCCGCCGCCTCGCTGATGAATCCCGCGTTTCGATGCAAAAACCCAGCCCCGACTGCGACATGAGCTGGTTCGTCTTCGTCGTGAAGCTCGCTGACGACTACACCGAGCAGGACCGCGCAGACATCATCGAGAAACTGCGCGGGCGCGGCATCGGCTGCAATAACTATTTCGCCCCGATTCACCTGCAGGAATTCTACAAACGCGAATTCGGCTACAAAGAAGGCGATTTCCCCATTTGCGAGCGCGTCGCCGCCCGCACGATTGCGTTACCGTTCCACGGCGGCCTGACCGAAGCCGAGGTGGACGAGGTTTGTGCGACGTTCAAGTCAATCCTGTGAAAACCGACGACAACCGCGTGGTACCGGCGCGCAGCAGCGACACACGTGATTTTGCGGGTAGCGTCGGCCCCCCGTGGCCGACGTATGTGAGGCGGAACCCCTCCACATTTTACATCGGCCACGGAGGGCCGACGCTACTTGGCGTTCTGATGGCTCGTTATTCGACGTTTCGACTTTCGACGTTTCGACTTTCGACTTTCGACTTTCGACGTTTCGACTTTCGACTTTCGACGTTTCCCTATTCGTAGCGCAGGGCTTCGACGGGTGAGATTCTGGCCGCGCGCCAGGCGGGCAATGCGCTACCCAGGATGCTGAGTAGGATTGCCACAGCCAGAGCCGTTGCGAACGGAGGCCAGTCGTAAACGGGGTCAACGAATTGGGCCGCGAACGGCAGGTTCGTACTCCATTTCGCCAGGCCGACGCCGGACAGGCAGCCCACCGCGCACGCCAGCAGCCCCACGCCTATCGCCTCGACGACGATCATCGTGATGATGCGCCTTCTGGCCCAGCCGACGGCCCGCAGCACGCCGATCTCCCGTGTTCGCTCGTGGACGGTCATCCACATCGTGTTCGTGACGATCACACTGCCGATCACGATGGCCATGAAAGACACGGCATGGACCATGCCGTTCATGATTTCCAGGCCTTGGTCCACTTTCTTGTACTGTTCGGCGCTGGCGATGGCGAGCAGATTGCGGTGGTTCCGCTCGATCCGCTCGGCGACGACGGCTACGTCGGCGCCTCGGCGAACCTTCACCTGGAAACTGGTGACTTGGCCTTTCTTCGATGCGATCTCCTGCAAGCGTGACAACGGCATCGTGATCGCGCCGTTGAAGTAAACGACCTCGGTCTCGTACACGCCGACCACGCGGAAGGCGTGCCTCGCCAGGATCAGCGTGTCGCTCACGTCCTTCTTGAGCAGACGCGCCGCGATCGTTCCAAGCACGACCTCGTCGTCGGACTCGGGATTCCGACCCCGCACAAGATGCTCACCGTGCCCCGCGATCTCGTCGAGATGCAAGCCGATGACCATGCCGAACTGCATCTTTTTCATTGGCAGGATGTGAAACAGTGTTGGCGCAGCCTTCGCGATGTCGGGATCGGACAGGAGTGCCGCTCGCGTCTTCTCTTCGTCGAGCGTGCTGAGAAGGTCGGCGGCGGCACCGGCCTGGAATACCATCATGTCCCCCTCGCCGAAATGGATGGCCTGATTGGTCGACCGCCAAAAGCCACGGGCCATCGTCCCAAACGCCACGATCGCCACGACCCCCACCGACACGCCGAGCGCCGTCAGGATGGTCCGCAGGGGCTGGCGATACAAGTTTCGCCAGCTCATGCCGAGCATCGTCAGGGATCGAGCCGGGACGTCCATGCCGAGATTGTAGGGCAGACGCCACGAAACCGCGAGATCGGCCGGAATGTCAGGTACTGGTATCGTTTGGGTGCCACGGGCGGCTTGTCCGCCCGTGCCGGCACTGGCAGCAAGCTGCCAGTGGCACCCGTCTGGCAAACGATACCAGTACCGAGTGTCACGCGTGGGTCGACATCAGCCGACCGAACTGAAACGACACGACAGCACCGCTATAATGCGAAACTCGGTCGCCCGTATGTTCGGGCCCGGCCGACAACCTGGCAAAGGGAGCGGCATACATGGCCAAACGAATCGACTGGTACTACCACCGTAAGGGCTGAGTGTCCTGCGGAAAATCGCAGGGGTTCCTTGCGGACAACGACATCCAGATTACCGACACCGTCATTGCCAACAAAGAAAAATTCGGCCGCGCCGACGCGCTATCATTGGCGCAGGATGCGGACCGTGTGATCGTCGCCAAGGGCAAAAAGGTCGTGACCTTCGACATGAAGGACGGCCGCCCTGACGACGAAACGCTGCTCGGAGCAATGCTCGGCCCCACCGGCAACCTCCGGGCACCGACCATCCGGAGCGGCAAGACGCTACTCGTCGGCTTCAACGACGACCTGTTTTCCGCGACGCTCGGCTAGAGCAGTTCCAGAGAAAACGTAGCGTCCGACCCCCGTGTCGGACGTTGAATACCAACGGTTTCCGGCGGCCGACAGGGACGTCGGTCCAGATTCCCGCCAACCTTCCCGGCATCTCCGTGTCTATCCACAGTGAAATGTCACCGCATCAAACGCGTGACGGAAAGGAAGGTGTGACATGTCCGGGAGAAACAACAAACTGAACCTCATGCTGGCGGCTTCGCTCACTATGGCGCTCGCCCAGCCGGTCTTCGCCGATCGCGACCGGGGACAACGGGCTCCTCGCCACGGCGGTTACCGCGGCTCCGGCGCGGACGTCGACATCGAATCGCTCAAAGCGAAACTGCTCGGCGGCTGGAACGATTCGGTACTTCAGGTTCGCTGCAAAGTCGAGATCGAAGACGCTTGGCCCGGTCAGCGCTTCGACCTGTGGCTGCGAGTGACCGAGCGGGGACGCGAACTGTCTGATCGACGAGGCCGGCCGGTCCGTGTGCGGGTGCCGCTCAATCGTCCGACCGACATCGACGACGACGAGTTCGAGTTCGACGAACGGCTTGAACTGCCGTTACCCCACGCCATGCCCTGGAATGCCAAACGTCTGCGGATCCAGGCCAAGGTCGTGGGTCGCAACAGCGGCCGCGTCTTCGATCGCGACGATGCAACGATCAAGGTCGAAACAAGCCGTACGCCGCGCATGGCGATCGCGCCTAACGGTTGCGACAGGTGCCGTGGCGGGGCTCTCCACAGCGGCACGGAATGTCGCCGCGGTGGCGAAGTACGACGCGCCGCTCGTTCACAACGCCGCCAAACCGTGCAACAGCGCCAAACGACCAAGCAGCGAACGATCAAGAAAACGACCAAGAAACGCAATGTTCGCCACTCGACACGCACGGTACGGCGGACAAGCCGCAAACCGACGGTGCGGGCAGGCATCGGCGTCACGGTCCGCAGGTAGGGACATCACGATCGAGTCAATGCCTGCCGTTTACACGAGCTGACATGGGACACGAGCGATCCGCCCATCCGGGTGAGATCGCTCGTGGCGCCTTTGGACCGTCCCTGTAGGTGTGGCGACGGCGCTACTGCCCGCAAAATTGCGTGTGACGGCGCACGAGTGTCCCGTCACACCCGTTTTTTCGGGTTTCCAGGTACGACAAAGTTCCACTTTGTCGCCAAAGGGGAGCAAAGAGGATCTTTGCTCTACCCGCAAATTCATGTGTGACAAAGCACTAGTGCATCACCACGCGAAAAAGTGCGGGTAGTAGCGTCGGTCCCCTGCGGCCGACGTATGCGAGGAGGACAGCCTCCACATTTTACTTCGGCCACAGGGGGCCGACGCCACCCGCGGATTCATGTGTGGCGGTGCACTAGCCCCTCGCGGGAGCGAGGGATTCATGGGTTGATCCAAACGCGCGAAAACCCCCCGCTTCCGCGGAGGGCTGTCATCGAGGCTGTTTTCCAAATCAACACCGCCATGTCTCAAATGTCTGTCCGTGTGCACCCGCCGGCAAGGCCGATAATTCTGGCCTATCATATTGGCGGAAGCCGGACGATCATCCGATGGATTCATCGGCGGACCGTCACGCCCCGACGACCCGAATGCCGGGACACGGGGCACGCGACGACACGCGCAGCCGGCCCCAAGCGAGCCCAATATCCAACCGGCGCGTCCAGGAGGACCACAGCCCATGCGGGAACAAGCCCAAGCAAAACGAGTCTGGATCGTCGCGCTCCTCGCAACGCTCCTCGTCGCCGCCCTGTATCACACCGACATCATCGGCCGGGTCGCCTACGCGGTCGAACGCGGCCGGATCGAGGCAGACTGGCAACACCTCAACGCGATCGACGACGGCGACATCGCGAGCGTCGAGCAGCTTTCCCACGCCTTCAGCGTCATCGCAGACGTCGCCAAGCCGTCGGTCGTGAACATCGAGGCCCTGTCCTCACGCGACCTCAGCGGTGAGCTGAAAGCACTCCTGGACCAAAAAAACTTCCAACTGCGACCCTCGATCGGAACGGGCAGTGGCGTCATCCTCGATACGGACGGTCACATCGTCACCAACAACCACGTGCTGGCCGACTCCGAGACCATCGTGGTCACGCTCGCCGATCGCCGTGTCTTCCGTGCCGAACGCATCGGCACGGACCCGATGACGGACCTCGCCGTAATCAAGATTGATGCGGACCGGCTCCACCCCGCGACATTCGGGGATTCCGACCGCATGAAGGTCGGCCACATCGTCCTGGCGATCGGCAGCCCGTTCCGCCTGGGACACAGCGTGACGCACGGCATCATCAGCGCCCTCGGCAGATCCAATATCGCGGTCGACATCGATTACCAGAACTGGATTCAGACCGACGCGCAGATCAATCCCGGCAACTCCGGCGGCCCGCTGATCAACGCCCGCGGCGAGGTCGTCGCCCTCAATACCGCCATCGCCACGGAACGGGGCAGCCACCAAGGGGTCGGGTTCGCCATACCGTCGAACACGGTCGTCCGCATCGCGGAGCTACTGAAGACCGGCCGGAAAATCCAGCGTGGCTACCTCGGTGTCGCGATCCAACCCGTCACGCCCAAGCTCGCGGATGCATACGGGCTGAAGGAGGCGAGCGGAGCCTTCATCGGCAACATCGGCCCGGACTCGCCGGCCGAGAAAGGCGGCCTCCAGGACGAAGACATCATCCTCGATATCGATGGCGAGGAAACCGTCACACGTGAACGCTTGCAGCAGATCGTCGCAGCCACAATACCAGGCACCGAGGTTGACATGACGATCTGGCGCGATGGCGCCGCTCTTCATAAGAAGATCGTCATCGGCGCCCAGCCGGAAAATTTCTCCGCGAGAGGCTGGATCCGTGACCTTTATCGCTGGAAAGACAACGCCGACGAAGGCGACAACGACGACGAAGGCTTAGCTGCGCCGCCCGTGCTTGACGCCGGGGGCGACCGAGAGCCAGACGACGCCACAGAAGCGTCTCGGGTGGAAGTCGATTTCGCCACGCTGGGTTTCAGGGTCGGCACGGTCTCCCGCAAACTGAAGAAACGCTTTAATCTCAACGACCGCCTCCGCGACGGGGCCGTCATCACGCACGTCGTCCCCACGGGCGAAGCCTACGCGGCGGGCCTGCTGCCGGGTCAGGTGATCGTCCGAGTCAACCGCGAGCGAATCCGAAGCGCCCGCGACCTCGAGAAGGTCCTCACGCCCGAAGCCGTCACGAAAGGCGTCCGCCTGAAGATCAGGATCAGCGCGAAGTCTGCCCCCGGCGACGAGGACAAACCAAACCGAGACGCGTACTTCTACGCCGTCCTGCGCGTGCGTTAGCCCCTTGCCTGTGGCACCGGCGTCTCGCCGGTGAGGCGGGGTGGCACGGACAAGCGGGCGAGACGAGGTAACGTTGATTTGGAGGACGGTGTTCAATACAAGCACACGTCCGGCGAACCGGAAATCCGAGCTTGTCCGTGGACGCTCCATGCGGAGGTGTGGCACGGACAGCGGGGTCCATGACAGTTTAGGCGGCTTTAGAGTGTGGCGGACGGGGGTTTCAGCCCGCGAAGCGGGCGACGGAGTAAAGCCCAGGGCGAAGCACAGCGAGCCCTGGGATAACGTACCAAGTCGATCGAGCCCCCAACGGGGGCGACGGAAACTGGGCGCTGGAGTTCATTCGGAATGCCCATAAATGAATGCGGTTCCGTCACCCCCGTTGGGGGTTCAGATGCAAGTATGCAT
>JAUVGW010000376.1 GCA_030593565.1 Phycisphaerae bacterium
CCTTGTGATTTCCTCGACTTGACGATCCGTCGCCTGCGCGTTGTAGTAGCCATCGGGCTCCTCCTGTGGAAAAAGTTCCTGTTTCACATCCCAGAAGGATGCCCCCGCATTTCGATTTCCACAAGATTCCACCCTACCTCTGTGTGGGCCGGCAAGCCCCGTAGGGGCGATAGAACCCACCAAGCCGTATCTTTCGCCCCGCTGGGGCTGAGCAACACGTGTGCCGACGGGATCCCACGGCTAACGCCGTGGGCTATCTTCTATCGCCACTCCGTGGCTGACTTGGCTGTGTGCTCCCCGATAATCCGTGAAGAACCGTTTTTTCCTGCGCCCCGCCCGCCTGGATGGCGCACGTACAGGCGGCACGGGCCTGAATCGTTCAGGATAGGCTTCCTACCGTGTTCTCTTCATCATGGCAGGCATTCGAGGAGGAACAACATGTCAGGAAGGGAGGAGCCCCGAGCATCATGAAAGCAGGCCAGGATTACGCTGGCCATCATGTAAGTAGCATTGCGTTGTCATCGGAGCGACCTGGAGATTCAGTACGCTCGATGATGGGGTGGCACAGGGAGGAATGGGGCTTCGTACAACAACAAAATACGACCCGGCGGTGTAGCCGGGCAAGGTTACCTGGGAAACCCCACGTACACGGAGAAGGTCATGGAAATGCACAAGGGACACACAACGCTTGCCGCAGTCGCAGCAGTGCTAATGATCACGGCGAACGTCCAAGGGAATCCGGTCTTCACGTTTCAGCGGGGCGTCGACGACTACTACGACACGGTGGATACCTACTTGCAGAACAACGATCCCAGTTCTCACGGAAGCGAACCCGAAGTTTTCGTACTTGACGATCTTAACACGGGAGTCATTCAACACGGGCTCTTGCGCTTCGACAATGTTTTTGGCCCGACCGGGGTTCCTCTGGGCTCGGGCATCGTCTCTGCAACACTCACTGTCCGCGTGATCGATGCGAGCGGCCACGGCGCAGATGCGGATGTCTACATGCATAGAATGTTGGGGACGTGGAGTGACTCAGACACATGGGACGATTGGGGGGATGGCATTCCGCCGCACAACGGGATTGGTGGCATTCAGACTCCAGACGAAGCAGTCTCACCTCCAGACGTGACGATACCCGGCCCGATTCCGGCTGGAACGCGTTCGATTGACGTGACCAACAGCGTTCAGGCTTGGTCTGATGGGGCCAGCAATCATGGGTGGGTGTTCTTCATAGAGCCACTCAACGAGCAATGGTCCTTTGCATCATCTGACTGGCCGAGCCCATCGCTTCGACCGCAATTGTCTGTGACAATCCCCGAACCCACTACCGTTTTGCTGTTCGCCCTCGGCAGCCTGTCGTTGCTGCGACGACGGCGGTAGGTCAACAACAAGACCGGCTGGGAACGAGATTCCTATCTCGTCCCCACTCTCGGCAGGATTCCTATCCTGCATCCCATCCATCTTGGCAGGCAGCGGGAACGGATTCCCCCGAAATGTGGTGCGAGAAAGGATTCTCGCACCGGCGACAACGGCCCACGCCCGTCTCCGCGCAGGGCTTGACGTCATGACGCAATGACGCGGAGCGCTGAGCAAGGCTACTCATGGGGCAGGAAAACACGGCCGGGCAAGTTCGGACACAATTGTCCGAAGAGTTTGCGGCAATTTGCGGCGGTTTGCAGAAATCTTGCTGCAAACGCAAGAACAACGCCCGAATCTGGGCGCGGCCCGCCTACTCATGCGAAGGAAAAATGGGATCAAACGAAAAAAATTCCGTAGGGTGCGTCCCGGCCGCTCCTGTTCGCGAGGGAGTGGGTAATTGTGCCCAGGTGGGGAATGGGAGGTTGGTGGCTGGTGCCCAATAGCGGACCTTCCACCAGTGAACGGCGGGGGGCGAGGGCGGGGGCGGGGTTTTCCTTTTTGATGTAAACCTTTTGTTTGACGGCCGTTAGACGTTGTCGTCGCATGGTGGGGCGGGTGGTGCATTCCTTTGGCACGGGGGTTGCGATAGGGATGGGTGACCCAGGCAACGAGGCCTGGGGCGACGCGATGCGAGGGTGGGTTTGAGAGGGTCGCCTTCGGCGTCGCCTGCGGAGGCCCGCGAGAGGATGATCGCGAGCAACGGTATTCCCCGACGCGACACGGCGGGAAAACGTGTCCTCGGTTCAATCGTGCCAGACCCAGAAATGGGTCGGTTGTGTTTGGGACGGGTCAGAGTGCGAGGCTGGCCCGTCCCTTTTTTGCGCGCGTGTCGCCCCTGTCCCGAATCATGACCACAGAGCACGTTGAGATCGCAGAGATGCGTTGGCAGACCAGACGATTGACTTCTCACGTGAACTCTCAGAACGTCCAGCGCAGCACGGCGTACAGCATCAGGAGGATCCCTGCCAAGAACACCCACCGGCGCCAGCCCGGGCTCGACGACAGACGCGGCGTGATCCAGTCGCCGCAATAGGGGCATTTCTGCGTGTCCTCGGTCACCATCTGACCACACGACGGGCACGCGACCTCGGGCAGATCGCCGCCGTCGTCGAGGTCGTGCTCGAGCGGCAGGTCGTCGTCGTCATCGTATTCGTCACCGAACGGCGCCATCTACTTGACCACCTCGAGGACTGCCTTGAACTTGGGATGGTCGCAGCGCTCCACCAACTCGAAGATCAATGACTCGGCCGTCGAGATTTCCACGCCGGCCGCGCGCATTCGCTGGAGAGCCGTGTCCGTATCCAATTGGAATCGCGAGCCGACGGCGTCGGCCGCGATGAACACCTGATAGTCGACCCGAATCAGGTCCATGGCCGTCTGCTGGATGCAGACGTGTGTTTCGAGCCCGACGATGATGATCTGTTCTCGCTCGGTCTTGCGCAGGGCTTCCTTGAAAGCCTCGTCTCGCCAGCAGCTACAAGTGGTCTTCTCGATCGGGCCCGTCGCCGATGACAAGCAGGCCGTCAGCCGCGGATCTGTCGGGCCGATCCCTTTGGGATACTGCTCGGTGTAGATGATGGGGACATCCAGAATCTCGGCAGCGCGGACGAGGCGTTGAATCTTGTCGATGATCGCCTCGGGCGGGCTGGTCCCACTCGCGGCCAGCATCTTCTCCTGCACGTCGACCACGACCAGCGCGGCGAACTGTTCTTCCAGCATGTTCGTATGCGGCATGGCGCGTTGCCTTTCGGACAAAAAAAGAGGGAGCACCTTAGGAGTCGCGCAGGGATAACTTAATCGGTTGATCCGCCAAACGGCAAGCCGGCTGCCAGCCACACGGCACAATCAGCCATGTCATACCTGCGCGATGCCTTATCTCGATGGACCTTTCGGAGGGAGCGGCGATCCGGCTGATAAAGTAGCCTGACCCCTTTTTTTCCTTTTTTTCTCCCGGGCCATCTCGTACGTCGGACTCATCGCCCGCAGCTTCTCGACCGTCGCGCACACGCGTTCGATCGCGTAGTCCACTTCTTCCTCGGTGGTGAACCGGCCGATGGAGAACCGGACCGCCCCCTGTGCCAGTTCCTCCCCCACGCCCAACGCCTCCAACACGTAGCTCGGCTCCAGCGGAGCGCTCATGCACGCCGATCCGGAACTGGCGGCGATATCGCTGAAGCCCATCATCAACGACTCGCCCTCGACGTACTTGAAACTCACGTTGAGGTTGTTCGGAATCCGCCGTGTGGGATGGCCGTTCAGGTGGGTATCACTGAGTCGCGTGAATAAGCCGTCCTTGAAACGATCCCGCAATGCCGTGATGCATTGAATCTCCTCGGCCTGCGTTTCACCGCACAACTCCGCCGCCTTGCCCATCCCGACGATGGCGGGCACGTTCAACGTGCCGCTCCGCAGGCCCCGTTCATGGCCCCCGCCGTGGATGACCGGCTCGCACCTCACCCGCGGGTGCTTCCGCCGCACGTACAGGGCGCCGACGCCCTTCGGGCCGTAAATCTTGTGCCCCGAGCAACTCAGTAGGTCAACGCCCATCTCATCGACGTTGATCGGCAACGTCGCGAAGGACTGGCTGGCGTCCGTGTGAAACAGTACGCCTCGGTCCTTGCAGAGTGCGCCGATCTCGCCAATCGGCTGAATCGTGCCGATCTCGTTGTTGCCGTGCATGATCGAGACGAGAATCGTCTGGTCGGTGATCGCCTCGCGGAGTTGCCCGGGATCGACCACGCCGTATTGATCCACCGGCAAGACGGTGACGCGGCATCCATGTTCTTCAATGTACTCGCACGGGTCGAGGACGGCCTTGTGCTCCGTTGCCTGCGTGACGATGTGGTTCCCCTTGTCGCGGTACATCGCCGCGACGCCCTTGATCGCGATGTTGTTGGATTCGGTGGCGCCGCTGGTCCAGATGATCTCCTTGGCAGACGCGCCGATCACCGTGGCTATCTGCCCCCGCGCCTGCTCGACGGCCCTCTCCGCCTCCCAGCCAAACGAATGATTCCGACTCGCGGCATTACCGAACGACCCGCGAAGGTAGGGCAACATCGCATCGAGCACACGTGGGTCCACGGGCGTCGTGGCGTTGTGGTCCATGTAGATGGGCAGCTTCATTGCGGCGGCTCCGATTCCGTCGTTGCCGCGTTACGCAGGCAGTCACGAGTCGGGGCACCGTACTCCTCATCACAGGCAATCTGATCAAGCGTCATCTTCTTCAGAAATGCTTCAATCTTCTCGTGCACCCGGTTCACCTGTCTCGTCACGGGGCACGTCTCGGCCAGGCCACAAGGAGCGGTTGGCCTGCGGACCCCCCCGGCGCATGGGATCACCCGCATCGGCCCCTCGATGGCCGTGACGATGTCGGACAAGGATATCCGCCTCGGCAACACT
>JAUVGW010000085.1 GCA_030593565.1 Phycisphaerae bacterium
CCTTGTGATTTCCTCGACTTGACGATCCGTCGCCTGCGCGTTGTAGTAGCCATCGGGCTCCTCCTGTGGAAAAAGTTCCTGTTTCACATCCCAGAAGGATGCCCCCGCATTTCGATTTCCACAAGATTCCACCCTACCTCGTAACGAACGACACGCCCTGTAAGGGCGGGGCGTTCATTACCCGTGGGGACACCGCGGGAATGGATGCCCACGGGTAAACTCCGCCGCTGCCGGCGGCTCCGTTAACCCATGCCACCCCGCCATCTGAGAATCCGCCTACTATTCTGACGTACCCCCCCGGGCTATTCGAGACCGAGGTCTTGCGTGGCGCCGCCCGGCGGTGTACATCATGGTCGCCATCGGGTGATCTGTGCAACCCACGAATAACGGGAGCGCGACCATGCGGCTTGTCGTTTTCGAGGATGTCGGCGTTCGGAACCTACTGCCGCTGGTCTATGCGCGCCCGGCGTTCGAGCTTCGATGCGGGCTCGATCGTCTGCTGAACAAGATCGAATTGGCGATGGACCTGCCGGCCGACGCCTTGTTCGTCCGCGACGACTTGGTCGCCGTCGTCGGGGAGCGAATGGGGCGACCGGTGAATCGGGCGCTGGACGCCGACGATCAACTGTGGATCAACGGCCGCCTGCTGCTGCGGCAGCGGGTGGATTTGCCGATCGGCGCGGCCGCCTGGGACGGTGACGCCCTGCTCGCCGCCCGGTTGGACGCCAAGACCGCCGCCGCGCTGATGCCTGATGTGCTCGGGGATCCGGACCGACTCAAGTCGGTCCTGTCCGCGTGTCAGGCTGCCGACCTGCCCATCGAAACCGGCGTCCTGATCGACTATCCGTGGCAACTCGTCCACGAAAACGAGGCGGAGATCGTTCGCCAGTTCGCTACGGGCATACGGTCGATCATTGGGCAGATTGATGCGGGCGCGTGTCTGCTGAACAAGCGCGTGGTGGCCGTGGGCGCGGGGTCGAGGATCAAGGCCGGCGCTGTGCTTGACGCCGAGAATGGGCCGATCGACATTGGCGAGAACGTGGTGGTCAATCCGAACGTCACGATCGCCGGGCCGTGCCACATCGGCGACGGCTGTGTCGTGCAGCCCGGCGCGTCGATTCGCAGCGGCAGCAGCATCGGACCGGTGTGCAAGGTTGGCGGCGAGATCGAGGGCACGATTTTTCAAGGCTTTGCGAACAAACAGCACGACGGCTTCCTCGGCCATTCGTACGTCTGTGAGTGGGTGAACCTCGGCGCGGATACGGTCAACAGCGACCTGAAGAACACCTACGGCCCGGTCAGCGTGTCGATCAACGGCCGGCCGACGGATACGGGTCTGACGTTCGTCGGCGCGTTCATCGGCGACCACGTCAAGACGGGTATCCGAACCACGCTGCCGACCGGCTGCGTGATCGGCTTCGCTTCCAGCGTCTTCCTCAGCAGCACCGTTCCGACGTTCGTACCGAGCTTTAGTTGGCTGACCGACGAGGGGATGGCGACGAACGACCCACCCCGCGCGTTGGCCGTCGCCAGGAAGGTCGTCGCCCGCCGCCATCGCAGGCTGTCCGAGGCGGAGGAGGCGTTGTTCCTGTCAGTGGTCGAAGCGGCACGGCGGAACGAATCGGAGCACTTGGGAGCCACGCACGAATGAAGCATGCGATTCGCGGTATGCGAGCTGCGAAGTTCAAGGAGATCCGCAACTGTCGGTGGTCCCGGCGATAGCGCCGCCTCAATGGCGTCGTCCGACGCTACGTCGCGCCCGGCGCGACGCGACGAACAACAGGGCGAATCCAGCCAAGGCGTGGGCCATGCCTACCCAAGAAGGCCACTGAACGCCGAAACCGGAAAGGCGTAGCGGCGACAGCACCCCGCACTGCATGAACATCAACCCCTGCCCCAGTAGCAATCCCCCCAGACCTGCGGCCCGCCATGACATCCGGCGGTGCAGGATAAGGACGTACGCCGCCAACAGAATGATGATCTCCCGCCATAGCGGAAACACGGCAATCCCGTACGGTAGCGACGCCATGAAATTCTGGAGGGCGGTCCCGACGATGATCTTGTTTCCGTCCCGCGTGGAGACGATAGTCTCTTTTCTACCGGGGCCCATCCAGTCGCCTTGACTCGTCTTGACCCACATATGCCGCAAATCCGTCACGAGGTGGGAATCGTACCCGAGGCGGCGCATCAGCGATGCCGCCATGACCGCTCGACCGTCGCAGTCCTCGTAGATCTGCCCGTCCTCCCGTTCCGCCGCCATGGCGAACATCTCGGCGACGGTGGGCAGGTAGTCCGCCGATCCCCAGACGTTCCAGTCCCAGTCGTACTTCACTTTCGCGTAGACAAACTGCTGAACCTCTCGTTGCGTCTCGTGCGGAGAGAGTGTTCGAAGCACGGGCTTCGCTGCGTCGCCGCCGTCCTCCCGACGACCACGGGCATCCAGCAACCGCCTCTCCAATTCCGCGTCCCACATCGCCAATTCCGGCGCGTCCGGCTCGACCATGGCATCCAGGTTACGACTATGACCGACGTGACGCAGAAACTGGCCGGGCTTCGGAAAAAGCACGACAAACGTCACCGCAAGGAAGATGCAGCATTTGATCGGGACCCGGTAATACCACACAGAAAGGCGCCGCCGGAGGAAAGACGGCCGCGGGCTCGCGCCGCCTTTGGCCAGGGAAACGGGCTCGAAGTTCGTTGGCACGATGGCAATCCTCGTCGGCGTGGTGCCGGGTGCCACTGGCGGCTTGCCCGCCAGTGCGATCCTCCGGAGAGCTTCAGTTTATCACGTTGATGCTGGGCCAAACAGCATCCGTCGTATTTGGTGGGTGGCCCAGGTTGTTTCAACCTGGGGTCTCGATTCGATCTTGCTGCCAACAGGATCAGGGACTCCACAATCGGGCGCGAGGCAATCGCTCCCCCAGGTTCGGAGAACCTGGGCCACCCGCCGTCGGCTCATCGTTGCGAATCCGTGCTTACGGGCTGTGTTGGTCTGATGCTTCGACTCGACATGGGAGAATACTGGGTCTTCGTGCTCCACGCAATGCACACTGGGTAGATTGCGTTCGCAGAAGGCGGCGGCTAGCCCCTCGCGGGAGCGAGGGGTCTGTGGATTGGTGCAGACTCGTGAGAATCCCCCGCTTCCGCGGGGGGCTAGGGGATAACGCTCCCAGATCATATCACTTTGTGGTGTGGTGGCCGACGCCCCTGTCGGTCGTGGCATGATCAACAATCCACGGCCGACACGGGGGTCGGCCGCTACGGAAAAATGTGAAATGCTCTCTCATGGTTTGTGCCACGCGCGTCAGGCAGGCTGCCCGGAAGCACCTTTGCTGCGGTGGTACCGCTTTCGATCCCACCAGAAGTTGATCAGCAGCACCGCCACCCCAATGACCAACAGCGCATCGGCAACATTGAAAACCCACGGCCATAACGAGATGCTGCCGATCTTCGCCTCAATCTTCACGAAGTCTCGAACAACGGGTTGCACGCCGGATGTGGCGGAATCGACTTGGCCTCGCCAGAGCCTCGGGTTCGCGCCGTCGGGAAAGTCCCCCATGGTCAGACCATCTTTCGTCTGTTCGTGCAAGACGCCGATGACGCGCCCCTTGCCGGGGAAGTGGGCCACGTAGGCTTCCTGCGTCGCACGGTCGTACAGGTTGCCGATCGCCCCCGCCAGGACGAGCCCGAGGGCAATGTGCATGGAACGGTGCTTCACCGTGGAGTTGGCGAACAGATACAGCACGAACATCAGCGCGAGCACCGACGCACCGACGAACACGGGCGCGAATCCCGCTCCCAGCCCAAACAGTGCGCCGGGATTCAGCGAAACTTGCAGGCTACAGAGGTTCTCGACGAGCACCTTGGACTGACCCGGCGCCAGCTTCTCAAAAGCCAGATCCTTGGTCCACAGATCGGCGACGACGCCGCAAACCGCGACGATCCATAGGCGCAAATGACTCGGCGCGTGGCCGAGTGCCCATCGCACGTCGGATTCAGCCGGCGAGGCCGGATTTCCACTGTCGTCGGAAGGTTTTGACATCACAGGGATATCGGCGAATTCGCGGCCGGCTCACCGCCTGTTTTCTTCCTGACTTCGCTTGTAAGTCACGCAGTAGCGCGCCCACGGTTTGGCCTTGAGCCGAGCCTTCTTGATGGGTTTGTGCGTGGCTTCACAGATGCCGTAGGTACCGTTCTCGATGCGTTGCAGGGCCGCATCGATTTCCTTCATGATTTCCTGTTCGTTCTCGATCAGGCCGATGGTGAACTCCTGCTCGTATGCGTCGGTGCCGATGTCGGCCATGTGGATGGGCATCATCGAGAGATCGCCGCACGCATCGGACCGGTTTCGCTTCAGCGCCTCGTCGGTGAGATGACCGACATCCCCGACTAACTGGTTGCGTTTCTCGAGCAGTAGACGCTTGAAGGCATCGAGGTCGTCCGGCTTCAACCGGCTCTTCGGCATGGGCTGTTCTTCTTGCTCAGCCGCGGCAGGCTTGGCCACAGCGGTGGACGGCACCGCGATCTTGCGGCGGGATACACGGCCGTCTCCGTTGTCCTTCGAGGAACGACGCTTCTTGGCGGCCGGCTTCTTGCCGGCCTTGGAAGTCACACGACGCTTCACCACGGCATACTCTCCAACACTCCTGAATGTCGAGCCGCCGACCGGTTCATCCCCCCTTGATGCGTGGGTCGGCCTGCGGCATCCATCGGCACAGCGACCGTGTGTGGCGGTCGACTGTACAGAGCCCTATAAGAATAGGGCCAAACGGCGCCCTTGTCAAGCCCGGCGAAATCGCGTTGAATTCACCCTAATCGGCCCTTTGTCGGGCGGTCTCGTGCGACCGCCCTGGATTGTTTTGCGCTGCAACCTCGAAATCCCGCTCCCTTGCGGACCGGCGACGATCGCGTCGACAGAGCGGATTTCCTCACCGCAACGCCTCGGTGTTCCGATGCCGCAACGCTCGTGCTGACGGTGTGATATTGCCATTTGGCCTTGACATCGTTGAACGTGATCCAAACACCGGCGCCCGGTCCGGGAAGCTGTGTACGCCCCACGGCACGATCGAGACTCCCGTCTTTATGCCAGTCGGGACGCGCGGTGCCGTCAAGGGCCTGACGCCCGAGCAACTTCGGTCGGCAGGCACGCGGATCGTGCTTGCCAACACATACCACCTCGCCCTGCGACCGGGAGCCGAGGTCGTCGCCGACCTCGGCGGGCTGCACCAATTCATGGCGTGGCCCGGCCCCATCCTGACCGACAGCGGCGGCTTTCAGGTGTTCAGCCTGGCGACGCTGACGAACATCGATGACCACGGTGTCACGTTCAAATCGCACATCGACGGACAGCTCGTGCGCCTGGACCCGGCCCGCGCGATCGAGATTCAGGAACAACTTGGCGCGGACGTCATCATGGCATTCGACGAATGCCCGGCGTTGCCCGCAACCCCGGCCGCCCTGCGTCGGGCCGTCGATCGCACTATCCGATGGGCCGATGCTTGTAAGGCGGCTCAGACACGGGAAGATCAGGCGCTGTTCGGAATCATCCAGGGCGGACTCGACTTTGATCTGCGTCGGCATTGCCTGGATGAGCTCGTCGCGATGGATTTCCCGGGTTACGCTCTCGGGGGGTTGTCCGTCGGCGAGCATCCGGACGAAATGGCCGCCATGCTGCGATCGCTTGTGCCACACATGCCGGCGGACCGACCTCGGTACCTGATGGGGGTAGGGCGGCCTGTGGACATCGTCCGTGCCGTCGCGGCGGGAATCGACATGTTCGATTGCGTCCTGCCGACACGAAACGGCAGAAACTCGTTTGCCTTCAGCCCAACCGGCTTCATCCGCCTCCGAAACGCCAGGTACAAGACCGACGACAGGCCGCTCGAAGATGGCTGTGATTGTGCCTGTTGCCGCGACTTTTCGAGGGCGTATCTGCGGCATCTGTTCCTGGCCGACGAGATGCTCGGGCCGATACTGGTGTCGCTCCACAACATCGCGTACTATCACCGCCTCATGCGGCGGATTCGCGATGCGATCGCGTCCGGTGCATTTGACAAGCTCGCGGCGGAATTCGAATCCGCCACGGAACCAACCGAAAACGAGGACTCGAAATGCTAGACCTGCTGACGATCATCGCACAAGAAGGCGGCGGCGACGGCGGAGGCGCGCAACAATCGTTCTGCGGCCCGCAACAGATGATTCTGTTTGCGATGATGGGGGCCGTGTTCTATTTCCTGATGATCCGCCCGCAAGGCAAGGAGAAGAAAAAGCGAGCCGCGATGCTCTCAGCGGTCAAGAAGAACGACCGCGTCGCCACGATCGGCGGCATTCTGGGCACGGTGACCTCCGTCAAAGATGACGAAATCACGCTCAAGGTGGACGAGTCCAACAACACGAAGATCACCTTCGCCCGGTCGGCGATCCAGCGGGTCATCGCGGCAACCACGCCGGAGCCCGACGACGGGGACAAGTAGTCGCTGCACCCTCGCGGCCTGGGCGAATAGCCTTGACAGAGCACCTCCTCGCGGGCAATCCACTTCCCATGGGAGGAACCCGCTTCCCAGCACTGCCGAGCGGGCTCGGGCTGTATAACTGTTGCGGTATGCGGGGCTTAGCTCTGTTGCGCCAGGCGTTGTCGTGCTACGAGCCCATCCCAATATCTGTGGCGCCGCCGTCTCGGCGGTGTGCCCATCGGCGAGACGCCGGTGCCACAGGCAAACGTGAAATGCCATAAGGCGAATACCATATTCCCTTACACTCGGTGCCGGCGGCACCGATTACGGTCGCAAACGTCCGCCCTGAAGCTCACACCTTCCTCCTTATCCAACCGATACTTACGTTTACAGGCGTGGTGCGTCCGGCAATGGCAGAATCCCGCCGCGCCGCTGCCACCAGGCCCGCTCGAAGCTGTATAATGAGAGTGGCGGGCCAACTGAAGAAACCTTCCGGGTGAGGCCGCCCCGGCAACATGGCAGCCTCGCGCGTCAGGAGGAGACGATGAGCGATACGATGAACCTCAAATATGCCGTGCGACCGCTATTCTGGATCCTCACGTCGGTCGCGTGTGCCTTTCTCGGGTCAAGCGCGGCCCAGGCTCAGGACAGACAGGAGGGTCCCGGCACCGCGCCGGTCAGCGGAAGACAACCGATCGTCACCAACCAGTTCACCGCCGCAACCGGCGGAGCGATCCAGAACCGCCGCCCCGGATTGTACGTCCAACAGGGTATCGCGGTGCACGAGGGCACCACGGGATTCTTCACCGGCGTGCCGGACGAGCCCCCGAATTTCCTCCGCGACACGCTCGAGCAGATATTGTTCGAGGCCTTCGACGTCATCCAAGGTTTCATGGACGGAATCCAACTGTTCATCAGCAGCCTCACGGGCCAAAGCAGCGGTTCGTCCGGCCGGGCGGCATTCGTCCCCATCTCGAACGCTGCGACGACGGGGCAGGGAACAACCGTTCAAATCCCATAGGAGCGGAAAGGGCGTCAGGAAGGAGTGGCGCCGCCACCTGTCTGGCAAGAAGGCCGCAACCACTGGCGGCCTTACAGGCCGGGTCCGCATACCTACCAATTCGTATTCACGTTACAAATCCGTGTGTCGGGCCTGCTGATCTGACACACGGCTTCGCCCGTGACTGGTTTTCCCCAACCAACACGCGGAACCACAAATGGCGGATGCGCCCCGTTGACAGTTAGCTGATGTGGACCGAAGCTAGCGACGTGCGGCGAGTGTCGTACGAGTATTGCGACGAGCTGTCGCCTTTGTGGGGACAAGTGCATCACCAGAGCCCTGTGGCGCAACGCGGCCGTTGGCCGCAACCAGGGTGCGGCACAGGCGTCCGGCCTGTGTCCCCACCGGCGAGACGCCGGTGCCACAGGGGCCCAGGTGCCACAGGGGTCCCAGGTGCCACAGGGATTTCAGGTGCCACAAGGATTCAGGACGCATTCCACATCGCATCGCCGGGAGAGCATGAGGGTACCGAATGTCGACACTTGTTGAAGAACCAGCATCACGCGTCGCCATCCTGGTGCCTTGCTACAACGAAGCCGCCACGGTCGCGAAGGTCGTCGGGGACTTTCGGCAGGCCATTCCCGAGGCGACTGTGTACGTGTTTGACAACAACAGCACCGACGGTACCGGCGACATCGCCCGGCAGGCCGGCGCGGTGGTCGTCCACGAGAAGAAACGGGGCAAGGGACACGTCGTCACCGCCATGCTGGAAAAAGTGGACGCCGACTACTACGTCATGGTCGATGGCGACGACACGTATCCGGCGGATCGGGTGCGCGATTTGTTGGCGCCGCTGACGGCTGGCGAGGCGGACGTGGTCGTCGGTCAACGGGAAGCGGTGGATCGGTCGGAGGCCTATCCACGTTTCCACGTCTTCGGCAACTGGCTGGTTCGCACGCTGATCAATGTGATTTTCGGGGCGAAATTGAAGGACATCATGAGCGGTTATCGCGCGTTTACGCGCGAGGTGGCCATGAATCTGCCGGTGATCGCGATCGGATTCGACATCGAGACCGAGATGACGCTGCACTACCTGTACCGTCGGTGGGTGATTCGGGAGATCCCGGTCGCCTATCGGGATCGCCCGGCGGGCAGCGTGTCGAAGCTGAACACGATCCACGATGGCCTGCGCGTGTTGTTCCGTATTCTGAGCGTGTTCCGCTCGTACAAGCCGCTGACGTTCTTCGGCGTGATCGGGATCAAGCTGTTTCTGATTTGCCTTGCGCTGGCGGCGGTCGCGAAGTTTTGGGTATCGCCCGGATCGTCTTACCGGATGGCGCTTATGGTGTTGTCAGGTACATCGTTGGCAATGAGCCTGGGCGCGTGCAGCATTGGCGTCATCGTGCAGTTGATTAACTTCCGATTCCTGGAACTGGAATCAGTGCAGCGCCGGCGGAGATCGCGGCGTGACGATAGGACTGAGCGTGACGGTGCGACGTCGCCGGCGGCGCGCTCCCCTACGGGTCGCGGCTAAACGCCCGCAGCCATCGCTCCGTTGGGATTGCCATTGGAGAATCGTGCAATGACGACAGGAAAGTCCCCGACCGTCACCACCCGTTTGACGCAGGCGTCGCAGGCGGCATGTGAACGGTTCGGGATCGAGCCTGTGGACGAGCGGCGGTTGGATGATGCACTGTCGGGCGCGGTCGCCCCCCAGAAGCTGATCGACAACCTCGCCGAGGCTTGGCGGGTATCGCCGGATGATGCGCGGGCGCTGCTGGAAAAACATGGGTTTGGCAGCATTCTGGCGCGTTTGCGTCTGGACACGACGGTCGAGGTGACGGATGAAGCTCGCGGAGAACCGTTGAGCGCGGCTGCCGTGCTGAGGCTGGCCGGAGGTAAGGTGACGGTTCGCGCGATCAACCCCGGCTTCGACGAGCAGATGGCGGCGGCACCGGCGGTGCTGGCATCGGTGGCCACCGGCTTGGCGTCGTTCCTCCCCGACGCGTCCAGCGACGCGCTCGGCATGTTGTACCGCGTACAACCGGCAGCCTTCGCGGCGAAGTTCCTGAAGGAACAGGCGCCGAAGATCGACGGCTATATCCGCGAGCATTTTGGCGAGGCCGGGCCACGGTATCTCGTCAACAGCGGCATCGGCGCGAACGAGCAGTTCAATTACTTCGTCGCGGCGCTGGCCAATGCCCGAGCCGACCGACGGATGACGTGGTTGCTGGCGAACTCACCAAAGGCGGTAACGCAACTGCCGGCCGACGCGACAGTCGAAAACACATTGTTCATGGAGTTCTCGCGGAGCGGTATCACGGAGGAGACGATCAAGCTGCACGAGTTGACGCCTCGTGAGGCGTGTCGTGTCGTGTTTGCCAACTCGGGCCCGTTGCGAGCCCTCGCCGAGCGCGACGGGAACCTGCTGCTGGAGCTGCCGAGCGAGGTCTCGGGGCGGTACGGCCGAAACAAGACGCCGATCCTGATGGCCCCGATGCACGTGGCGGGATTGGATATCGAGAAATACTGGTCCACGATCGAGCAGGCGTGTCAGGCGATGGACGTTGGTGATCGGGCGGCGGCTCCGGTGGTGCTGGCGCAGTACATCCGGCTGCAACAGCTTCGCCGCGAGATCAACCACATCTACCTGGGAACGAATGATCCACTGCTGCGGTTCAGCGCAGATGAATTCTGTCAGTATTGGAACGAGGGCGTGAACCGGGACGGGAACGACATCACGATGTCCCGCTACCTCGGCCTGCCGCGAGATTCGCACATAAATCTGGAGGCGATTCTCGGGACCTGCGAACGCAAGATGGCGGTGTTTATTGTCCGAACCGGCGATCTGGGATCACACGGCCTGCTGCTGGGCAAGGTCGATCCGGCGAATCCCGCGCACGCCGGGCTCGGACCGGCCGATGTGGACCTCGTGTTAACGCTGGCCAATGCGAAGCGGTGCAGCGAGAAGATGCCGACCGTCCTGATCACGGTGGACGAGGCGGGCCTGACGACATCGGCGTGGCTGGGTCAGTTGTGGGCGGACACGACGCTTGTATACTCCAGGCTGATCGGTGTGGACCCCGGCTCGAATCCCGAGGTCAAGGCGGTCCGCACGCGGGCGGCCGAATGGCTAGCGGACAAGGCCAAGGCGCACGCGCTGATCGGAGGCGCTGTCTAGAGCAGATTCAGGGCAACCGTAGCGTCCGACCCCCGTGTCGGACGTTGAAGACCAACGGTTTCCGCCAGCCGACAGGGGCGTCGGCCGCTACGAGAAAAGGCAAACCGCTATAGTTCGCTACACTTGGATTGAAACTGCGCTAGCGGTGGCATGAGACAGGCGGATCGGCTAGCCTGCCGCGGTCGAAACACCTCGCCGGTACGGCGAGGCGGGAGGAAATTATGGCATCGGTTGAGGAGTTGTTCGAGGTCTCACCCTTCGAACCGTTGATCTACCACTTTCAGACTGTTCGAGCGGGAACCGCACTGGTACGTCCGATGTTCGAAGCAGTGCGGGACGCGGACTGGGCGAAGCTCGAAGACCTGGTCCAACAGACCTTCAGGACGGAGCACGAAGCGGACCTGATCAAGGACGAGATTCGGCAGACGATCCCCCGGAACTTCTTCCTACCGGTCTATCGTGGCGACCTGCTTGGCTATCTGAAGCTCCAGGACGACATGGCGGACGAGGTCGAGGACCTGGCGATCCTACTGACGATCAAGCAGTTGAGGCTGCCGACCAAGCTCGTAGACGAGGTGTTCGATTATGTTGACACGATCCTGCGTGTGTGCGACCGCGTGCAGGAGATGAACGAACACCTGCGAGAATTGGTCAAGCGGGGTTTCCGAGCGGATGTGGCCAACGATGTCTTCCAGATGATCCGCGCGGTCGAGAAGGCGGAGTGGGAAGCGGACAAGGCGCAATACGCCTTGAGCAAGTCCCTGTTCGCGATGGAAGACGAGATCAAGACGACGGACCTGATGCTGTGGTGGCGCGTCTTCCTCGAATTGGGCCGATTGGCCAACCATGCGGAGAACATCGCCGACAGGCTGCGGCGGATGCTGTCGCAGTAGCGGCCGGGTGACGTGCAATGCCAGGGAGGGCGAGCTACGGCGGCGGATCCAGGTAAGCGAGTGAGAAGATTCGACTGTCAGGCTTGTCTTTTCCGAGGGCGTGACGGACATGCGGCAGGGTGGATAACAACATCGTGGAAGCATTGCTAGTAGCCCAGGCGGACGCCACCGCGGGCACGGTCGGGGCGATGACACCGTTCCTATATGGCGCCGCGATCCTCGCGGTCGTGATGTTGTTGTGGGACACGATCGAAGTCGGGCGCAACGACGCCGCGAATATCATCAATGCCGTCTTCGGCTCCCGCATTCTTTCGCGGCAGTGGGCGATTCGCATTGCCGGCCTTGCCATCATATTGGGCGCATGCATGTCGTCCGACGTGATCGAGACCGCAAGAAAGGGGATCTTCACGCCGGGGGAGTTCACGATCGAGCAGGCCCTGGCGATTTATATTTCAGTCTATATCGTAGACACGATTCTCCTGTACACGTACTCAGCCTTCGGGATGCCTGTCAGCACGACGATGACGCTCGTGTTCGAGTTGCTCGGGGCGTCGTTGTTTTTGGGCTTGTTCAAAGAAGGCGATTCCATCAATGCCGTCAACTGGGCCAAAGCCGGCAAGGTGATGACCGGTATCGTTTGCTCCATCTTCCTGTCCGGGGCCATGGGCTTTTTCCTACAGCGCGCTGCGCGTGGGGCGATCCGTGAAAAGTGGTCCGGGCTGGCGACGCTCCTGTTACACGGCGGCTGGATCGGCGGAGGGCTGATGGCCGGTTTGGCGTACTTCATGATGGTCAAGGGCATGAAGAACGTGGCGGTCGTCAAACAGATCAAGGGCCAACTGGAGGCGACGTTCGGGGGGGCCGAGGCCCTCGTCTCCATCGGCATACTGTGGGTGTTCTTCGCGATGGTGATTCACTTCACGCTGGTCGTCTATCGCAAGCGGGCGGCCAAACGGTTGTTCCCGGTGATGACCGTGATCGGCATGGCGGCCATGGCATTTGCTTTCGGCCAGAACGATCTGGCAAACTGTGCGTCGCCGGGGCTGGCCGCGCTGACGCTCATTAGCGGGCATCGCGATGGGCTGACGACGGCGGCAATCAGCGAGGTGCCGATTAGTAGTCTATCACTTCTGGGCTGCGGCGTTTTGTTGACGCTCGGTATGATGACCCGTGGCGCACAACGAGTGACGCACGCCGCGGTACGCGCCGGCAGCGCCGGCGACCACGTGAAACTGTGGGCACCTCATTGGTGTATTCGAATCGCAGGCGCCTTCCTCCGGCGACAGAAAGCGGCGCCCTCGTTGGCGCCGGTCATCACAAAGACGCAACGCGGCAAGACCTTGCACTACGACCCGCTACGAGCGTGCGTGATCGTGTGTGTCTCGGCGTGCGTGATCGCTACCGCATCGGCCCTGGGTCTTCCGGTGTCGACGACGTATGTTGCCTTCGCAGCCATCGTCGCGACAGGCATGGCGGATCGTATCTTCTCGCGCGGGGATGCCGCCTTGAAGCTTGGGCGGTCGATTTGGGTTGTTTGCTGCTGGTTCGCGGCCGCTGCCATGGCGACCATCGCCGCAGGCCTGGTTTGCCTGACAATCTACCACATGGCCGTATGGGGCATGCTCCTTTGTGTCCTTGCCAACCTTGCCCTACGGAGAATCGTCAAACGCCGGGCGGACGCCCAGGAAGAACGTGTCCGGCAGGAAGCGGAGGAGCGCATGCACCCCGAGGAGTTCGCCACGGAGGACGAGTAGCTGTCGCCTACCGGATCCGCGGCTTTGCCCGATTGTCGGTTTATCGCATTTCACGATTGACTGTTGTACAGCCCGCCGTACGGGTTGATGGCCGCGTACCAAAGCTGAATGAACCCGTCGGGAGTGTCACGCGGGCGAATTACATGCCGGCGCTGCCCCGACTCGGCATGGCGGGCGCCGCAGCCGGCGCATGCGCGTCAGATGTCGGCGGAGCTTCCGCGATCGCCATCTCAGTACTCCCGCATCATCTCGCAAAACCGCCACTGGTCACGGTCAAGGATTTGTTGATCGCTCACCGCAATGGGCCGCACGAAGATGTCCATCGCCTGATGCCTCGGCGCATCGGCGAAACCGTGCCGTGCGAGCACGGAACGAACAAGCTTGTTGTAGGGATGGCCGCCCGATGGTCGGGCCTCGGCCAGTCGATAGCCGCGGGCGCGAAACAGGTCGAGCCCCGGCTCGAGCAGGCCGTCGAGCACGGCATGCACGTCACGGCGTTTGCCCGGCAGTGCCGCCAATTCCGAGACATAGCCGACCGCTTCGTGGTCTTCCATCTTGAACGCCGACAATCCGATGATGCGATCGTCCTCGAAGGCGGCGAACACCTTGTACTGCCGATACGGGTTGTCATAGAGCCGCCAACGAAGGAATCGTGCCGACAAGTGAATCGTGATGCCGCCGATGTGACGACCGAATTCAAACGAGAACCGATCGCACCGTTCGTCAGGATGGACCAACGGCTTAATGACGACCTTGCTGTCGTTGTGGCACCGCTGTCTCGGCGGTGAAAACGCCGGCGAGACGCCGGTGCCACAGTCTACGCCGCTGCCACAGTCTTGGGATGGGTGCCCGACGGCGCGGAGGTGCGCACTGGTTGTTCTGCCGGGCGCTCCGCAGGTCGGACCGTCGATCAATCGCGTCCGCATCGCCTCGAACTTGCCCAGCGAAACGAAACCGTTGCGCATGACCGCGCGAGCGGCGGTATTGGTGAAGATCCAAAGGAATGCAACGCCGTCGAGCGCGGCACGGTGAAACAGCAGCCGGTACATTTCGTCCAAAAGACCGACGCCGCGATAGTCGGGGTGGATTAGGATGTCCTCGTTCTTGCCGGTGGCGAGAAGTTTTCCGTCACGGAGGAATTCGAGGGGGATGTATCCCTGCATGCCCACGATGCGGGGTCCATGCGCTGCGATAATGTACGGCGGCGTTTGAGGGCGATGAGACGCGAACTCCCATTTCCATTCCGCCGCAGTTCGGGCGGTGTGGCCGGGGAACTTCGCAACCGAGCCGAACTCGGGATGATTGTGGAGTGTGTTGACCCCCTCGATGTCATCCGGCCGCCAGGACCGCACGTCGATGTCTCGCAGCCTGAACGTGGTTTTCGACGCGGTTGAAGGGATGGTGAAGATCGTCATGACGCGTCTTTCACAATCAGGCCGCGATGACCGCGCGCAGTTTCCTACGCCATTGTGACCAACGTACTGGGGGATGCATCCTCGACCATGACGCGTGGGGCCAGGTGCACCATGCCGCCACTGACCGGCGCACCTTGGATCATGATCCGGGCTGCGTAACCTTCCTGGATCAGGTAACGCAGGGCGTCACGGTCTCGCACGTGGAAGCCGACCGCGTATTCACCCGGCGGCAGATTGGCCGTGAATTCATAGCGGATTCGCGTTTGATCACCAGTCCGCAACGACGGAGACTCGAATCCCAAGCGCGTGCTGCTTGTTTCGAACAGCGTCAAATGATCCTCGACACGTATCACCGACAAACCGTAAGACGGGAATTCAACATCGACGTCCGTAGCGAGATTGTACTCGAAGCGAACGACGTCGCCGGGCAGCCAACTGGAGACCTCACAACCGTCGCGGCCCGTGACGGTGATATCCGAGGCACGGGCCATCGGCGCTTGCTGACGATCCTTCACGAGCACGTCCTCGGTGCAAACCTGATGATAATGGCTGACGGCTTCGCCTGCCGAGCCGCTGAATGCTTCCCGTCCGCGTGTCAACACCATCGCGCGGTTGCAGAATCTACTGACCGCCCCGAGATCATGCGAGACAAAGACCACCGACGTGCCCAGCTTCTGGAAATAACGCATCTTCTCCATGCACTTGGCACGAAAGACGCGGTCGCCGACAGACAAGACCTCGTCCACAAGCAACACCTTGGGATTCACGTGAGCGGCGATTGCAAAGCCGAGGCGGGCGTGCATCCCGCTGCTGTATCGCTTGATGGGCGTATCGAGGAAATCCCGAATGCCGGCGAACTCGACGATATCATCGAACTTGAGTCGAGCTTCGCGCCGCGGCATCCCGAGAATGCTGGCGTTCAGGTAGATGTTTTCACGGCCCGTCAGGTCGCCGTGAAAACCGGCGCCCAACTCAATCAAGGCGGAGACGCGACCGCTAATCTCGATTTCCCCACGGTTGGGCCGCATGATCCCGGCAAGGATCTTGAGCATCGTGCTTTTGCCGGCACCGTTGGGCCCGATGATGCCGAACGCTTCGCCCGGGGCGACCTCGAAGCTGATGTCGTCCAGCGCCCAGAACTCGGCTTGCTGCAATCCACTGCGCGGGCGACGGCGCAAAATGCGCGCCGCCAGAAGATCCCGTAGCGAGTCGAACTGCTCGCCCAGCCGGAACTTCTTGCACACGTGATCCACGCGGATAATGGGAGCAGCCATATCAAACGTTATCCTCAGCGGCCGCCACGGACCGCGCGCACGGCAACGACACCACGGGGTAGCATCATGCGCACCGCAGCAGGTCCAACCAGCTTGATATCGGTCGTTGGGGCGGGCGACTTGAGATGCGTGGCTGTCGGTCGGATGAAGCGGCCCCGCTCCGCGGCGGCGCGGGGGCACGGGGCGCCCCCGTCGCAAGCGCAAGCCGACACAGCCCCGGCCGATGCCGCACGGCGGGCCGTGCTGTCCACTGGGGCACGGCCCGCACTCGGCATTGCCTGCGGTAATCATTCTGCGCATGCGAGTCTGTGAGGCTCGTGGATCGGTCTGGTCTCAGCCCCATTCCGCGCCGATGCCAATGTCCGGGAGACTTCCAGCAGATCGGCCAGAACGGCTTCGGCGGTGGGCCATCGGCCGGCGCCACGACCACGAACGAGTTCACAGGTTCCGTCGTTCAGTTCGATCAATGCGGCATTCTGCTCCGCTCGTACACTCGCCAACGGATCGTCGGGACCGAGTTGCAATAGCCGTACGTCGGCCGTTGGTGGGTTCGCGTCGAGTTGCAGAGTGGCCACGTGCCGTACGACATCGCCGTTTACGGTTGAAATTTGCGCCTGGCGTACGGATTCGGCCGACAGCATGTCGCATTGAACGTCCCCAGGGCGAAGGCTCGCAACGCCGACACGGTGGGCGATGACGCACAACTTGTCGGCGGCATCCAGCCCCGTCAGGTCGCGGGACGCGTCCTGTTCGGCGAAACCGCGGTGCTGAGCCGAACGCACCGCCTCATCGAAAGTCACGTCGTCGGACATCTGATCAAGCACGAAGTTGCATGTGCCGTTGATGATGGCACGCACCGACCGCATGTGCTTCCCCGTTAGCGATCCGATTTGTTCGAGCAACGGCATGCTCCCGCCGACCGCCGCCGAGTTACGCAGGGACACGCCGTGCGAATCCGCCAGGCCCGCGAGGCATGGTCCATGCTCGGCGAGTAATGCCTTGTTTGCGGTCACGACGTGAAGGCCCGACCGCAACGCGGCCTGGGTAGCGGCGTAGGCGTGTTTGACGCCGCCCATCGCCTCGACCACCACATCGGCTTCACACGTCGCCGCCGCCACGACATCCGCCGTGACGAGACTTCGCGGCACCGATGGCACACGCTGCTTCGATGGCTCATGCACCGCCACCGCGACGATATCGAAGTGCTCCGGCAACTGTTCGAGAAGTTCGAACACGCCGCCTCCCACCGTACCGAAACCGAGCATCGCGACGCGCAGCGGGACCGCTCGGTCGGGCTCGGAAAACGATGTCGGGCCTGATCCGAT
>JAUVGW010000232.1 GCA_030593565.1 Phycisphaerae bacterium
GTAGTGGTTCACTTTGAGTGCCACTGGCGGCTTGACCGCCAGTGCCGACACTGGCAGCAAGCTGCCAGTGGCACCCGTCGATCAAAGTGAACCACTACGAACTGGTTCTGTCGCGCGCCGACGGAGCGGCAAACCACGAAACGACAAGCCCGTCAATTGGAATTCAAATGAACATCGATCGCTGGCCGCTGAAAGCTGGCAACTGACGACTTCCCTTACCCCCGCCCGTTCCGCATTCCGTTCAGCTTCTTCCGAAACCTGTCTTTCTTGTCAACCGACAACAACCGCTCGCGCAGGATGCCGCTGTGCGTATCCAGGTACACCAATGCTACCGTGCCGTCCTTCTCCACGATGTCCACACAGACCGCACCCGTTCTGAAATCCGCCTTTCTCACGATCTTGTCGTCCCTGCCGATCTCCTCGCCGATCCTGATCTTATAGTCCTTGGACTTCCAATTCATCCGCGTCTTGCGATAGATCGTGACCGTCGCCTCCTTCTGTTTTCCGTCTGCCTTGGCCAGGTAGAAATACACATCGCTCTTGATTTCGACGGGCCGGCTCGGCTGCGACCAACCGCTCAGAACGGTCAGTTGTTCCGCTTGCGACGGATCCTTCAACTCGCCGGGAATACCCGCGAATCGATTCCAGACCTCGTACTGCATTCGGTATCGATACGTGTGGCCCACCCGCGCGTCCAAATCCATCGCCGTTAGCGGCATCAGCTTCTCCGGCGTCCGGGCCGGCTCGTTCAGGGCGTCGTCACGTTGCGATTTCGGCAGCTTCTTGGCAAGCGTTCGCAACACCTGTTCCGCCTTCTTCTTCTCCACCATCGACGCGCCACTGCCCAACGCAGCCTTGATCAGCATCAACGCCGCATCCAGGTCCTGCACGCCAGGCTTTGCATCCATCGCCTTCTTTGCGAGGCTGACCCACTTACTTGCCAGCCGATTCGCATCTCGCGTTCGCTTCTTCTCGTCCGGGCCTTCCTCCTCCATAGCTTGCTTCGGCGGCTTGTCCAGGTACGGCATGGCCGGCAGCCGGACCGTATCTCCTCGCCGCCTACGCGGCGGCGGCGTGCGGGCCACCCATTCGCTGCCCTGGTCCAACTCACGCCGGAAAGTCTCGATCTCATCCGCCGGCTCATTCAACGACGGCCTCTCCAAGGACTGGAACGGAACGTAGGTATTCACGTCTTCCCAATCACGCCACTGCTCCGTCTCGTCCTTTCGCTGCAAACGAACCGCCACAACCGTCAAGTACGAACCCGCGGGGTACTTCTCCGCCCGAAAGTTCACATCCTGTGCTACCAGGTCCACTTGCGCCGCCGCCAGCACCCAGCTTCGCTCCGACTGGGTCGCAGCGCTCCTGTCCACCCCGGCCCCCGTCAGTTCGTTGAAAGCGAGCTTCTCCGGCAGCTCCAATGCGGAACGCCCCGTCGTCACAATCGGCTTGCCAGGCGGCACAATCCGCGCTAGATTGTGCCGGTCCTCCGGACGCATCCCCGTGATCGAGGACAACAACGGCGGAAACGGTTGCGTCCTCACCGGCTCTCGCTCGATCCCGGCAACCGCGACCAGCTTCTCCGCCGATTCTCCAAACCACCGAGCCAACTCCTCCCGAGCCGGCGTCAGATCGTCGTCATCCCCCGCGTTGTTCGTCTTCGGTCTCGCGCTTTGGACGGATCGAGCCAATGCCTCAGCCTGGAGCTGGGCCTCGTCGCACAGCCCGCCGGGGCTCTTGCCGTCAATCGAAAACCTGAAACCACCAAACGAAAACACCGCGGCGCCCAACAGCAACACCACGCAAAGCCCCAGCACAACCTTCTCGATGTGCTCATGCACGAAACCGACTTTCTGTCTCGCCATGACTCTACCCCATTTCGGGAGCGGCCGCCGTCATGCCTCGACGCGCGACCGTGTGCCCGGTTTTCTCCACACTGTGGTACCGGCGCCAAAGCCGGTGTTCCATCTCTCCTGTGGCACCGGCGTCCCGCCGGTGTTCCCCCCAACGACCAAAACAGAGGGAAATCCCCCAACAAGGCCTTTACATCAACCCGGCCCCTTGGTCGTCCTCGCACCATCCTTCGCGAGAGCCTCCTTCAACCCCTTCGGAATCCATGCCTCGAACACCTCGCGGAAGAAGTAGCCTTCCAGATCGATTGTGACGTAAATCACCGGATCTTCGCCATAGATGTACAAGTGATGCGAAATATCTCGCGCACCCCCCGAGTCGCCCGTGAACGTCGGATCCGGCTTCACGGCTCGATAGTCCACGTTGACCACTGTGTAGAACCCGATGTCGCACAGCTTCTCCAGCACATCCGTCAAGGCTGCGGCTTCGATCACAAGGTGCAACTGAACTTGCACCACGAACATCTTCTCGTTGTTCTGCTTGCCCGTAAAAGACTCGGCGAACGAACACCTGTTCAGCCCGCCGCCATCGCCAAGAACGTCATCGATACATAGCTTCGCCAAGCGCTTTACCGGCATGTCCGCCACCCAGTACGGCCCCGGTACGCCCTCGGCCTCCAATGCCGCGGCCCGAGCCTCGTTGCATCGCGCCAGGCCCGTCACGATATCCTGCTCGATCCACAGCCCCATCTGAGCCTGCCAGATCTCCGTCGCCGTCAGCGTCGTCGTCGCCGTCGCCACGTCGTGAATCCCCAACGCGCCTTCGTCCACGTACATTTGGATCGAGCGGGCAACTTCATCCGCGGCGCTGGCATTCGCGCTCTCCCGAAGCAAATCCGCCAGGCTCCGCTCCTTCCCCTCCGCCGCGTCGTCCGTGCCATCCTCGCGCTTCGTCAAAGCCGGCACCCATGGGCCCTTTGCCCGATCATCCTCGGACTGGCCCTTCTTTAGCTCCATGTGCCTTTCGTGTCGCAGAATCTCCACCGTCGTCGGCTTGTCACGCCCATGCAGCCGCTCTGCCAGTTTCTTGAAGGCTGTTCTGTACCGCTGCTGGAAATCGACCTTCGGCCCGGGCTTCTTCGCGTCCGGCAGGGCGTCCGCCACCAATGGTGCTCGCTCCACCCGCGTAGCCTTCCCCCCCGAATCAACCTGTTCGTAAAACGCGTTGTATTTCTGCATCGCTAACGCACGCTCCATCGTGCTGTCGAACCGCAATTTCTTCTGGGCTATCTCCTCAGCTTTGGCTGTGATCGTCTCCTCGTTCGCAGCCTTCCGTTGAAGTGATTGGAGGTTACGCACAAGACCGTGGACCTCCTTCATTCGGGCGTCGGCTTCCTCGCTGCTCATGATCGCCAGAACGCCTCCGCCCACCGCCGACAGCGCCACCACGCCCGCCAGGATCAGTATCAAATTCGCTTTCAAGAACGCCATCGTCCGTGCTCCACGCTTGCCGCCGCACGACCGCCACATCGGCCCGCGGTTCGGAGGCTACGTATCCTTGCCCGAGCTTCCCGTCGCTTTGTCCTCATCCTTCTTCGGCTTGTATTCATCAGGAATCAGGTTCTCCGGCGTGTCTCCCTTATGAATCACAATCTGGAGCAGGAATTGCTGATCCCCCGTCATGTCCTCCCCGGTCAGCGGATCTTCCTTTCGGAAGCGCTCCTCCCATCCCAGCAAGCCTGCCCCAGGCCCCTTGCTCGCGCCTTGGCCCGGCAAACCGAATCCCCCCGGCACCGCCCCACGCGTTCTCCCACGCGTTCCCCCGCGCGTGTCGCCGCGCGTGCCGCCGCGCGTGCCGCCACGGATGCCCCCACGGATGCCCCCACGAGTGCCCCCACGCAAACCCCCGCGCGAACCACTCGACTTTGCCCCTTGTCGCTTGAAGGGCGTGACCATGTCTCGATCCGAATCTGAATTCAGCGCCGTTTTCACGAACTTGACCTTCGCAATGTGAAAACCGCGCCCCGGTTCCCTTCCAAGCCGCTCCAGAAGATCGACGAGCTCCGGATCGATGAACCGCGTCACCTTCGCCTTATCAGACTCCGTTGTTCGTCCAACGACCGCGACCGCCCAGCCGGCTTTCTTCGCGATCTTTTTCTTGACGCCGGTTTCCCTCGGAAACCCCGACGCCGCATTCTTCGGGTCATACTGCATCTGAAGCAGTTTGATCCACACCTCCGCACGTTCCACACGCCCGCAGTGCCTGGCGGCGGCCACGTACTCGCGCGCCGTCTTGATCGACGTGACCTCCTCGCCGATATTTGCGGCAAATGCCCGCCGGATCACATCAACAATCCGCGGCACCAGCACGCTGTTTCCGGGAAGTTCCGCCATCAGATTCAAAAGGGGCACATCACCCGGTGTCTGGCGAGCCACGTCCTGATACTCCGATTCGAGCGTCTTGGCCGCGTCACAAACCTCCGCCGCCCAAGCCACTTGTTCGGCGGTCGGAGGCCTGCGGACCACCTGCGCGGCCTTTCCCGTGTCTCGAACGAGCTTCCCGTCCGCCCCGCTGACTTTCAATTCCTTCGGATGGCTCGGATCCGGCCGGTCGCCCATCGCCCCACGAAGCTGGTTCGTCGTCATCACGTTCCCGACCCACAACGAACCCGCCGCCAACGCAAGGCTCGCCGCCGACGCGCCAAACCACGATCGCTTCTTTCGCCACAACAGCGTCCGACGCACTTCCACCGGCAGCAGATTCGATTCCACCGACGCCAGCCCCAAGCCCTGAAGCGCCAATCCATACGCCACGCCGAAGCTCAGCACGTTGTCCGTGTACGCCTCCGACTTCACCCCGCTCGCCACGTTGATCTTCTTGAAGCTACTCGTCTTCTTGACCTCGATTTGCAGATTCTGATTCAGGAACTTCTGCAAACCCGGCAGCTTGAACGCGTTCCCCATCCCGATGACCCGCGTGATCGCCGCCTCGCGGTGCGTGGACGTGTAGAACCCGATCGATCGTTGAATCTCCGACACCAAATCCGCGAACACGGGCCGCATCGCCTGAAACACCTGACGGGCATACTTCGACGTCGCCGCCGTCCGTTTCAGCTTCTCAGCCTTCCGAAACGATATCTTGAACGCCGAAACCAACGCCTCGGTGAAACGGTTTCCCCCGATCGGCACCGGACGCGACCATATCCGCCGTCCCTCGAAAACGATCAGGTCCGTCGCGAGCGCCCCCATGTCCAGCAGAATCGCCGCCTTGCCGTCCTCCGCCGGCCACTCATATTGCGCCGCGTTATATGACGCCATCGGGCTCGTCTGCACGATGATCGGCTCAATCCCCTCCTCCGTGAAGTGCATCAAATGACTGCGAATCAACTCCTTGCGAATCGCAAAGACCCCCACTTCAACGTCCGGCGAATCGTCCGCCGTGAAAACCTGGTAGTCCCAAACCACCTCGTCCATGTCGAACGGTATCTGCTGGCTCGCCTCATACTGAACCATGTCGGGGATCTTCTTCGCCTCGACCGGCGGCATCTTTGTGAAACGAGTCAGCGTCTGTTGCCCGGGCACGGCCACGACGATCTGGGAATCGCTGATGTCGTTCCGGGACAGGAACGTCTCGATCGCCTTCTTCACCATCCCCGGCGCATCCGATTCCGCCTGCGACAGGATCGCCTCGTGCTCAACCACATCCGCGGCCACCATCTCCACCTGCTCGCCGGAAAGCTGAAGCTTGATCGCCTTCAACGAACACTGACCGACGTCGATCCCCCAAACCGGTAACTTGGCAGCCATGATGTTCTCCTGCCGGGCGCCCGCACGACGAAACGGCTTACGCCCTGCGAGCCGGGTCGTTCCCGGCCCGGTACCGCCGACCCCAATGACTCACGCTCTGCGAGCCGGGTCGTCCCCGACCCGGTACTGCCGGGTGTCCTCTGACGCGCCGCTCACGTCGATGGTCACAACACGCACGTCACACGTCCAACACCACGGGCCGTGCAAGGCGCGCCGCAACACAGTTGAATCCCCCGTCTCCGTCAAACGCCCCCACCGGGACCGTTACCTCTTGACCTTCTCGATGCTACGCTGGTCCGCGGAGGGCTTCTCCGACCGTCTTACCCGATCGGCTGCGGCTTTGGGCGCCGTCCGTATGTCCCGAGGACGACGTTGCTTGCATATCTTACTCTATTCTGGCCCCAAAACCCAGTCAACAAGCGCGTCTCATCTTTCTCGGACCCGCCGCACCGAGCACATCCCCTCTTCATCCTCGATTCCCGCCATCCCCAATCCCCCGTTTAGCCGCGACCCACAGGGGAGCGCCCCCCGAGGTCGTCGCGGCCGACGCCTCTGAATGTAGCGGCCGACGCCCCTGAATGTAGCGGCCGACGCCCCTGTCGGCCGAGAACGCCGATGGCCTTCCACGTCCGACACGGGGGTCGGACGCTACAATTGCCTCCAGTCCGCCACAGCGCCCGCCTCGGAAAGCCGCGAAGCGGCGGCGGAATTAAGCTCAGGGCGAAGCGCAGTGAGCCCTGGGGCACCGGATCTCCGACTCCCAGCCCCCAACGGGGGCGACGGAAGCCGTGCTTTTCCACTCGAAATCCCATCCGCTTCATGCCATAGTTCCGCGATGATCCTATCGGAAGCAACCAGCCCCGCAGGCGGCTTCGCCTTGGCGGACTGGATCGTCGTGGCCCTATATCTCCTCGGCACGACCCTCCTCGGCGCACGTCTCGCCGGGAAGCAGGCCAACATCCGTGACTTCTTCCTCGGTGGTCGCAAACTCCCCTGGTGGGCCATCAGCGGCTCCATTATCGCCACGGAGATCTCCGCCGTCACGTTCATCGCCGTCCCCACCATCAGCTTCGCCGAAGGTGGAAACCTCACCTACCTCCAACTCGCCGTCGGCTCCATCCTCGCCAGAATCATCATCGGGTACTACTTTGTTCCCCGATACTACCAGCGAGAAATCTACAGCCCCTACGACTACATGGGCAATCAACTCGGACCACGCGTCAAGACCATCACGACGCTCTTGTTCTTCGTCGGCGCGATCCTCGGCCAAGGCGCCAGAATATACGTCACCGCTTTCGTCCTCAGCGCCATCACAGGGCTCAACCTCACATCCTCCATCTGGATCATGGGCATCTTCAGCGTCGGCTGGACCCTCCTCGGCGGCATGACCACCGTCATCTGGACCGACGTCATACAGTTCTGTGTCCTCACCGTCGGCGCCATTCTCGTGCTCGGCTTCGCCATCGCCGCCGCGCCAGGTTCCATGTCCAGCCTCGTCGCCGACGCCGCCGACGTCGGCAAGTTCCAACTCCTCGACGTCAGCCTCAATCCCGCCACCGCCTACACCCTGTGGTGCGGCCTGCTTGCCGCGCCGTTCCTGAACCTCGCCGCCCTCGGCACCGACCAGGTCATGGCCCAGCGCATGTTCTGCTGTCGAAACGAAAGCGACGCCCGCAAGGCCATCCTCGTCAGCAGCGTCGGCGTCGGCATCGCGCTCCTGATGCTCCTCGTCGGCGTCACCCTCTACGCCTACTACACGCCGGGCGAGCGAGCCGCCTTCGACACCAAGAACATCAGGGAAACGCTCCTCCCCGCGTTCATCGTCCAGGCGCTGCCGGTCGGCGTCAGGGGCATCATCATCGCGGCCGTCTTCGCCTCGGCCGTCTCCAGCCTCGACTCCGCCCTCGCCGCGCTCTCCCAATCCACGGCCAGCGCGTTCATCCAACCCATCAAACGCCGCGCACGCTCCGGCTGGCGGAAGTACATCTCCTCGCAGATTGCCCTGTCGAAGGTGCTCGTCGTCGCCTGGGGCGCGGTCCTGTGCCTCATGGCCACCGCCTGCATCGTCATCGCCGACCAATTCGACAATGCCGTCGACCTGGCACTCGGACTCGTCGGCTACACCTACGGCCCCCTGCTCGGCATCTTCCTGCTCGCCCTCTTCGGCATCAAACGTAGCGACGCCGGCCTCACCTGGGCCGTCCCTATGGCCATGCTCGCGGTCTTCGCTGTCTCGCAACACAACCTGAACGTCAACGTCGCCTGGTTCAAGGAGCCGATCGACATTTCCGACTGGATTGTTTGGCTCGGCTCCGCCGCCGTCCTCGTCCTCGCGCTGCTCAAGCTCGCCGCCGGTGCCCCGACCCGCATCGCCGCCATCGTCGTCGCCACCCTCGCCATCGTCTGCCTGCACCAATACGAAGCCGGCACCGGCCCGGACGGCAAAACGCAATACCTCGCCTTTCCCTGGTGGTGCCTCATCGGCACCGTAATGACCTTCACCTTGGCCTGCGCCCTCCGCCGCCCCAAGCGTGCGAAGCGCGCCGCCGCTCGTCACCATTGAGCCCCAATAGCCGGTGGCGGAAGCCATCGGTTAGAAGATGTGTACCACTATCCTTTTGAGCAATGCTCAGTTAGGGTCTAGGGGTTGGTGGCAAGCAGCCCGAGGTAGGGTGGAATCTTGTGGAAATCGAAATGCGGGGGCATCCTTCTGGGATGTGAAACAGGAACTTTTTCCACAGGAGGAGCCCGATGGCTACTACAACGCGCAGGCGACGGATCGTCAAGTCGAGGAAATCACAAGG
>JAUVGW010000412.1 GCA_030593565.1 Phycisphaerae bacterium
CCTTGTGATTTCCTCGACTTGACGATCCGTCGCCTGCGCGTTGTAGTAGCCATCGGGCTCCTCCTGTGGAAAAAGTTCCTGTTTCACATCCCAGAAGGATGCCCCCGCATTTCGATTTCCACAAGATTCCACCCTACCTCCTCATTTGATGCGCACTACCCCTGGAACTGCGCCCGCTCTGTCGATCACTCGACCGTATGCAAGTCGTGTAGGTCGGGTCCGCAGACCCGACAATTCATGAAAACGCCACAATCCCTTGTGTCGGGTCTGCGGACCCGACCTACCTGGCTTTGACGCGAAGAAGTCGCGGGCGGCCGCGCAGCAGCGTTTGGTGCCAAGACGCGCGAGGCCCGAGCAGCCAGGGCTTGGCGGACAAAGCCCGCCAAGCGTCGCGCAAAGCGCGACCTACATATGCGACCTACCCGACTACGGTGCCAATTCGTCAACACGAGGTAAGTCTCCAGTAACAATGCACCGCCGGAGTAATGTCTTGAGCAATTGGCCTGTGGCATTGACAGCTTGACCCATGTCGCCTTTGATTCGTGAGCCGTGTACTGCAGCGGAACGCTGCTTGTAGAGTTTCTTCACGTTCGAGAATGTCTTCTTCATTGCTTCTTCATCACTCGGTGCCAAGAATCTGGCAGTGTATAACCCAAGTCGGAAGGCCAATTCACTTTCTATATGGAATAATCCTTCGATTCCGGACCAGAGCAATGCGAGGCTGGCTCTCGGATGAGTATGCCATCGATACGTTGCGAGGCAGTGTACGGCACCTTGAAACTCAGACTTGTCGAGAAGTGTCTTGGCTGTCTGAAAATCCGCCTCAATCCATGATTCCTCTTCCTCGTCAATCTCGTGGACTGTCTGCGTCAGGCCGTGCAGGTTGTAATTTGTGACTTCAAATCTGCATTCCGCGCTGAATTCTTCTGCAGGTTTGTCACACTGGAAATTGCACACTGCGTCACAGTTGTGTATCGCGCCTAACAACAAGGCATCCCAAAGCGAATTCCACGCACGTATTGCTAGAGCTTTTGAGTCTCCAGCGGTGATGTGGAGCTGGCTATACACTTGCCTTAGAAAGAGGGAAGCAACTCCTATGTCCACCTCGCTCTTCGAGACTTTAATAATATCAAGAGGCTCAGGGGAACAGTGTGCGGGCAACAGCTCGATGTTGTCTCCAAGCTGAAGCGCTCTTCTGACTCCAAGCCCATTCAGATACAAGAATGTTTCTTGTCCGCAACCAGATATCCGCATTATCCTTCTCTTCGCCTAACGACCAACTTTAGGCACGTAGGGTCCGCTGTGCGGACCGCACCTCGCAGGAAACGTCTGCAAACGCATTGGTCCGCACAGCGGACCCTACTGATCTGGCAGCTTGTCCGCCAGTGTTTTGTGCGGAATCGCCCACAAGATCGCACTGGCAGCGAGCTGCCAGTGGCGCCCGACGTTACTCCGCCGCCTTGCCTGCTGAGGGCAGGAATGGCGGCAGGGGGCAGTCCAGCGTGTCGGTGACGGCGCGCAGCAACTCCGCCTCCTTTACCGTGACCGTGCCGTCGGCCAGGACGCATCGGGCGCAAGCGTCGACCACGCGCTGTTTGATGATGGGCGAGGCCAGGGCCAGGTGATCGAGGGCCAGGTCCAGCGCTTTGAAATCGCACTGTTCGGGCGGGACGATCGTCGGGGCCGTCGTCTCGGTTTTTGGCAGGCGCGAGGAGGCCTTCTGGAAGGCTCGGCCGGCCGCGGCAACGTCGTCGTGCCCGGCGCGAGCGAGGAATGACAAGACCAGCACGCAATCCGGCAGCAACGGACTGAACGCCTTGTAACGCACATCCTTGCGATTTGCCTTGCCGAACGACGCCGCCAGACGGCGCAATAGCAGCTTCTGCAGGGCGAATTCGAAGATGCTGATCTTGCGGTCCGCGACGACGAGCCGTACCACGTTCTTGCGGAAGGCCTCGTATTGCGTCGGGGTGAGCCCGCGCAGGGCGGGGACGGTCAGACCGGCCAACGACAAGCGAACGCCCGGATGAACTTCTGCCACCTTCGCCGCGAGCCGTAGCATCTCCTCGACGTAGACCGGCTCGCTGTACTTGCGCAGGATGGCGATTTGCCGTGATCGCTCGCCCTCGTCTGAATCCAGCAGCAGGGCAAACACGGTGGCTACCGCGCCGACGGCATCATGCGCGGCCGAGCGGACGGGCGACGGCATGGCCGCGATCAGTTCCGCGCCGTAGGCGAGATGGTCGATCGTCGGCACGGCGACCCGGTTCACGATCTGGCCCGGATCGACATGGAGGGTGTCGGCGGCGAGGAAGCCCATGGTGGCCGCCTTCGCACCGGCCTTCTTGCCCGCCTTCTTGCGTGACGCCGGGCGTGCTTTGGGCGGCTTCACCTTCGGAAACTCGCCGGTAAACGACGGGTCGATTCGATGCACGCGCTCGGCCAGCGGCGGGTGCGTGGACATCGCATTGGCGAACAGCACCGACTCGGACATGGCGTTGCCGAAGAACATGTGGCTGGCTTCTTCCGCGGCGGGGGCCAGGACGTGCGCCCTGTGCTTGTAGCCGCCGATCTTCTTGAGGGCTCCGGCCAGGCCGTCGGGGTTTCGCGTGAACGCCACGGCGGAGGCGTCGGCGAGGAATTCCCGCTGTCGCGAGACGGCGGCCTTGATGATCCGGCCGAAGAAGACGCCGATATAGCCGATGACGCACAGCAGCCCGCCCAGCACCATGATGGCGACGATGGCTCCGCCGCCTTGGCGGCTCGAGCGGACGCGTGTGCCGTGTGCCATGGAATAGAGGATCGTCTTGCCGACGACGGCAAGCGCCAGGATGCCGAAGACGATGCCGATCAGCCGAATGTTGAGCCGCATGTCGCCGTTGAGAACGTGGCTGAACTCGTGGGCGATGACGCCCTGCAATTCGTCTCGGTTGAGCAGTTGCAGGCAACCGCGCGTGACGGCGACGGCGGCATCATTCGGAGTGTAGCCGGCCGCAAAGGCGTTGATGCCCTTTTCCTCGTTCAGCACAAAGACGAGCGGGACCGCCACGCCGGAGGCGATCGCGATCTCCTCGACGACGTTGAGTAGCTTTCGCTCGTCGGGATCGTCGGTGTGCGGATTTACGAGTTTGCCGCCCATCTCCGTCGCGACGACCGCCCCGCCGCCCGACAAGGTGTGGGTTTTCCACAGACTGCCGATTGCGATGACCACGACGGTGATCGCGGCGACACAGGCGAGGACGTCCCACCGCCACCAGTTGAACACGAAACCTTCCTGATCGGTAATCTTGGCATCGATGGCCGCCGCGACGACGAGGCCCGGGAAGTAACATGCGGCGATGATGGCGAGGACGGTCAGGCCGAACAGAATGACCAACCGGCCGGTCTTCTTGCGGGCTTGTTCCTGGTGTTCAAAGAAATTCATGGTTTCGCCGTTGTCCGTTATCCGCAGGGCGCCGGCGCCCAGGCACTCCCGACCTTGGTCGAGCGATTGACCTACGACAGATTGGAACGAAGCCTCCGAGCGGAAGACCGGCTTGATACAAGCTGGCTCGGTGGCTCGGCGGTTCTTCCGACACCGCTCGAACGAATCAGCGGCGTCAACCTATGGGCTACCCGCGCCAGATTGGCCGATGACGTCCGACATAAGCCCGACAGGCTCCTAATGCGCCCCCTCCTTGTGCGGCCTTCGCTTTTTCCCGGTGGGCTTGCTCGCCTTGCTATCGCCCAACATGGCGGGCGGCCGACCGCCCTGTGACAGGCTGACGTCCGGCCCCGCCGTCGCACCGCCCGACAGCACCATCGACAAGGCCTGCTGCTTCGTCCAGTCCACTTTTGTGATTCGGTCCAACGGCACGATCAGCATGTAGCCGCTCGTTGGGTTCGGCGTTGTCGGGATGTACACGGTTGCCAGCTTCTGCTTCGTTTCTCGGTCCGTCACGAGGTTCGTCATGAACGCGATGGCCTTCATATTTTCATGGGGGAAGTCGATCAGCACGACCTGCTCGTCTCCTCCTTCTTCACCACCGATCGTCCCGCCGCCCGACAACGACTGTACCATCCGCTTGATCGCCGAGTAGACCGTGGCCACCATCGGAATCCGCTCGACCATGCTCTCGACAAAGTCGATGAT
>JAUVGW010000342.1 GCA_030593565.1 Phycisphaerae bacterium
CCTTGTGATTTCCTCGACTTGACGATCCGTCGCCTGCGCGTTGTAGTAGCCATCGGGCTCCTCCTGTGGAAAAAGTTCCTGTTTCACATCCCAGAAGGATGCCCCCGCATTTCGATTTCCACAAGATTCCACCCTACCTCATGACAAGTCGGCGTCGGCTTGTGCATCGACCTACGGTTCCAAGGCGAAGAAAGCCTCCGCCAAGGGCGGTTGTTGTAGCAAGTCGGGCAAGGCCGGCGGCAAGGGCTGTTGTTCGTCCAAGGGCAAGAAGGTGAAACTGGCGAAGGGCACGTGTGATCCGTCGAAGTGCTCGAAGTTCTTCGTGCTCGGGCGCGAGTTCACCAGCCGCGAGGCCGCTGAAGAGGCACGCGACGACGCACGTGCGACCGTCCAGAAGGTCAAGATGACCTATGTTGTTGACGGAGTTGCCGTAGATAGTTCGTCGAAGGTGAGCCCGAAGGCCAAGGCTGCAGGCAATGTCGAGTTCGTCGTTTGTGACGACAAGACCAAGTGCGAGGTGACGGCTCGGGGGTTGTTGGCCAAGGCGCAGTACGAGGCTGCGAGGAGTGTCGCCGCGAAGCTCGCGAAGTCGTAAGAAGTCGCGCGGGAATAGCGTGAACGGTTGATCCGCCAAACGGCAAGCCAGCAGGCAGAGAAACACTGCTTGAAGAAGTGGCACACAGCCACGCGGCACAATCGGTCATGTTTATCCTGCGGGATGCCTAAGCGGACCCGTCACACGGTGGCGGGTCCTTCATTTTGCGCGGTACCACGGGTAAGCTCCGCCGGTTAGAAACTGTTTCAGAACTGTGGCACAGGCGTTTCGCCTGTGGAGCAAGGGAGCGAACGTTTTGTGAATCATCGAATCCACCGGCGAGACGCCGGTGCCACCCAGGGGTGTGCCACCCAGGGGTGTGCCACCCAGGGGTGTGCCACCCCAGTTATTCCTTGGCGCGTTTTCGTTCGATGACTCGGCCGATGAGTAGGCCGATTTCGAATAGGGCGATCATGGGGACGGCGAGGAGCAGCATCGTTCCGACGTCGGGTGTGGGGGTGAGGATGGCCGCGAGGATGGCGACGCCGAGGATGACCCATTTGCGGGCCTGGGACATGATCTTGGCGTTGATGATGCGCATGGCGATCAGGAAGACGACCACAATAGGTATCTGAAATCCAAGCCCGAAGGCGAGCGCGAGATTCACGACGAAGCCGAGGTACTCGGAGATGCTGAAGAAGGGCTGGACGAACTGCTGGGCGCTCTTCTTCTGCATTCGGAAGTAGAACGTTTCGTCCTCGTGGTGGACGTTCAGCCTGCTGGTGGTCGGATTGAACCAGATCTGGCCCTCGATCGGCTCCTCGGGGTCGACCACGACAACCGGAACTTCCATGGGCGGCGGGGCCGGCTGTGTCGCTACGACGGGATTTGTCCTGGATGACTGGAACCACTGGTGAAGCCAGTTGTCCTCACCGGGCAGGGGGAACCACATCGAGATGCCGATCAGGAACTTCATGAGCCCCGACAGGACGATGGTTATCATGAAGGATGAGCCGAGAAGGAACAGGAAGATCGAGGTCGGGGCGAAGTATCTGACGATGCGGCGTTCCTGCGGATAAAGGCCCGTCGCGACGAATCGCCAGATAAACACGAGTATGAATGGTGCTGCCGCCACGAGGCCGAATTTCAGTGAGATTTTGAAGTACTCGATGAAGGCTTCGATGGGCTTGAGTTGCACCATTCGCGGGTCGAACCCGAGGTCTTCCATGGCGATCTTGTAGGGGGTCGTGAGCGTGGCGATGATGTGGTCGCCGAGGTTGAAGCAGATGATCACGGCCGCGAGCAGGACTAGAAGCGAGTAGATGACGCACTTGCGCAGTTGATCGAGGTGATCCCCGAACGACATGCGCGAGGATTCCGCTTCTTCGGTCGGTTTGTCTTCGTCGGTATTCGGCATGTCGTCGATCGGGTTTCCCACGCGCCGGCCTCATGGTGCTGCGGGGTACGGGTTCCGCAGGCGATGTTCTATCACAGGCCGGAGACCAGTGCCATGCGGGGGGGCGAGGATTGGTCCGCGGAGAGGCTCTCAATGGCGAATACGGCAGCCGATGGGGCACTGGCGGACAAGCCGCCAGTGGCACCCGTTGCGACAGATGGGCGGTGGTAGGAAGGCCGGCTCGCTGGGCTCATGTGCCGTTGACGGGCCTTGATTCCAACGGTAGACTTGTGCGTTCTGAATCCGGCTGGCGGGTCAGGTCGCCGCTATCCGACCGCACGCGAGGCTTGTAGGTTATCTGAAGGCCGTTCCCCCACGTGGGCTCGGTCAGGAGAGAAGAACGAAGGAGAATGTATGGCTGTTGGAATCATCGGCTATGGGGCTCACCTTCCCAGGCGGCGAATCAAAGTCGAGGAGATCGCCAAGGTTTGGGGAGCGGATGCACCAAGCTACAAGAAAGGTTTGGAACTGCGGGAGAAATCGGTTCCCGCCCTCGACGAGGACACGATCACCCTGTCGGTCGAGGCAACGCGGAATGCGCTGGCGAGGGCCGGCATTGATGCGAAGGACATCGGCGCGGTTTACGTTGGCAGTGAGTCGCACCCGTACGCGGTGAAACCGTCGGGCGTGACGGTCGCTGAGGCGATCGGGGCGACGCCGGATTGCCACTGCGCCGACTTCGAGTTCGCCTGCAAGGCGGGTTCGGAGGGCATGTTCGTCGCGTACGGGCTGGTCAAGGCGGGTTTGATCAAGTACGGGCTCGGCATTGGGGCGGACACGTCGCAGGGCGCGCCGGGCGACGCGCTGGAATATTCCGCCGCTGCGGGCGCTGCGGCGTTCATCATGGGCGCTGATGACGATCGGATGATCGCCACGATCGACGATTCGTATTCATTCATGACGGACACGCCGGACTTCTGGCGCCGCGAGCACCAGTTTTATCCGTCCCACGGGGGACGATTCACGGGTGAGCCGGCCTACTTCCGAACGGTGACGGGGGCGATCAAGGGCATGCTCGAGAAGTCGAGCATGAAGCCGGGCGACTTCAAGTATGTCATCTTCCATCAGCCCAACGGCAAGTTCCCGAAGCGTGCGGGTAAGCAGCTTGGGTTCAATTTCGAGCAGATCGACGTTGGGCGTCTCGTGCCGACGTTGGGTAATACCTATTCGGGGGCGTCGCCGCTCGGCTTGACGGCCGTGTTGGATGTGGCGGAACCGGGCGACCGGGTGCTGATGTGCTCGTACGGCTCGGGCGCCGGCAGCGACGCGTTCGTGTTGACGGTTAAGGACCGGGTGCGTGAGGTTCGGGACCTGGCGCCGAAGACGCGGTGGATGTTGGACGAGAACGTCACGTACCTGGAATACGGCGAATACGCCAAGCTGCGGCGGAAGATCCGCCTGGCGGCTCACTAGTGTGGTGATTCATGCAGATCGCATCATGTGAAAGCCAGCGCCGAACGTTGGTTTTGAGGATCCGCCAAACGGCAAGCCATGATGTGACGTCTGCCTTAATCGCTACATTTCTGAGATATCACACTGGGAGGATATACCTATGAGAGATGTTGCCGTAATCGGCGTCGGCATGCAGAAGTGGGGGGAGCTGTGGGCGAAGTCGGCGCGAGATATTTTCGTCGAGTCGGCCTTGCTCGCCATGGATGATGCCGGCGTTGACAAGATTGATTCGATGTATGTCGGGTGTATGGCGCCCGGCGTGTTCGACGCACAGGAGCACCTTGGCTCCTTGATGGCGGACTACCTGGGGCAGCGGAACATTCCGAGCACGCGCGTCGAGTCCGCGTGCGCGTCCGGTGGCCTTGCGTTCCGAATGGCCTACATGGATGTCGCCAGTGGCATGCACGACATCGTGCTCGCCGGCGGCGTGGAGAAGATGACGGACATCAGCGGCAGCGATGCGACACACGCGCTCGCGACCGCCGCGGACATGAAATGGGAGGGCGTCAGCGGCGTGACGTTCCCGGGGCTGTACGCCATGATGGCCGTGGCCCACATGGAGAAGTACGGCACGACGCGGGAACAGCTCGCGCATGTTGCCGTCAAGAACCATGACAACGGGAGCATGAACTCGCGGGCGCAGTTCCCGATGAAGATCACGGTTGACGGCGTGATCAATTCGGTGAAGGTCGCCGATCCGTTGAACATTCTCGATTGCTCGCCTATCACCGACGGCGCTGCGGCGGCGATTCTGGTACCGGCGGATATGGTCAAGAAGTTCAAGAAGCCTGGCGTGAAGGTGACGGGCAGCGGTCACGCGACGGACACGATCGCGCTGCACGACCGTGAGGACCTGACGACGCTGGCTGCCGTGAATGCTGCGGCGGAGCAGGCGTACAAGATGGCGGGTAAGGGGCCGAGCGATATGGACTTCGTCGAGGTGCACGATTGCTTCACCATCGCCGAGATCATCGTGTCGGAGAGCCTCGGCTTGTTCGAGCGCGGCAAAGGCGGTCCGGCCGCTGAGTCGGGTGAGACCAGCTTGACCGGGCGAATGCCGATTAACCCGAGCGGCGGTCTGAAGTCGAAGGGGCATCCCGTGGGGGCCACGGGCATTGCCCAGGTGGTTGAGATCACGGAGCAGCTTCGCGGCGAGGGCGGTCCGCGTCAGGTCAAGAACGCGCGTGTTGCGTTGGCGCAGAACATGGGCGGTAGCGGCGGAAGCTCCGTCGTGCATATTCTGGAGGTGATGTAGATGCCACCAGCGAGATCATGGAGAGCGTATCCGCAGGTTTACCGGCTGGAAGCTGCTCGATGCAAGAAGTGCGGCAAGGTTTCCTTCCCGCCCAGGTTGGTGTGTAACAAGTGCGGCGAACGGGAGTTCGATCGCTTCAACATGAAGCGTACCGGCAAGGTCGTGACTCACACGATCATCCGGACGCCTTCGGACGAGTTTTCCGGTGAGGCGCCCTTCGCGGTCGGCGTTGTCGAGATGGATGGCGGCGGGCGGCTGACGACCCAGATTGCGGATGTTTCGTTCGACGAGCTCAAGATCGGTCTGCCTGTTCAGATGGAATTCCGGCGGCTGTACACCGAAGGTGATGCCGGCGTGATTCACTACGGGCATAAGGCTGTGCCGATTCGGCAGTAGTCCCGCGGATTCGCGTTGCGGTAGCTGTGGGGACATTCTGGGATGGAGACACACGGGTAAACTGCGCCCCGGTGCGCCGGGGCTCCGTTAACCCATGCCACCCCACTGAAGACCATGTCACCCCACAGAAGACCATATCACCCCGCCGTACCATGCTAACTCGCACGGTTGGCAGGCGCAGAGCATCCGCAGTTTTGAGGAGTCTCGGATGACGCACGGCACTGTACGCCTTTCACGAGATGGCGTTGTCGCGCGTGTGACGTTGGACCGTCCGGATGTGCGGAACGCGTTCAACGACGAGATGCTCGCGGACCTTCTCGATGCCTTCGCGGCCGTTCGCGATGATCCCGATATCCGCGTTGTCGTGCTCACGGGCGAAGGGCGATCGTTCTGCGCCGGGGCCGATCTGCACTGGATGAAGCGCGTTGTCAATTATAGCTACGAGGAGAACTACCAGGACTCCTTGCGGCTTGCGCGGATGTTGTATGAGGCGTACACCTGCCCGAAACCGGT
>JAUVGW010000447.1 GCA_030593565.1 Phycisphaerae bacterium
AGCGGCCGACCCCCGTGTCGGCCGTAGAACACCAACGGTTTCCAACGGCCGACACGGGGGTCGGCCGCTACACGAGCGAGCAACCCGCTGCAAAGACCACCGCCCGGCCATTCTTGCGATTGCCCTGGGATTTCGGCTCGGCCGGACGAATGCGGAATGTGCTTTTTTCGGCCCCATCGGCCCCTTGAATAGGTTCTTCACGGAATATCGGGGAACGCACAGCGAGGTAAGCCACGGAGTAGCGTGAGATGATAGCCCACGGCATCAGCCGTGGGGTCCGATCAGCACACGTGCTGCTTAGCCCCAGCGGGGCGGAAGATGCAGGTTGATCGGCTCTGTCGCCCCTCCGGGGCTCACCCGCCCGCACACACGTTCAACCCCCACGGCTCACGCCGTGGGCTATGCTCTATCGCCCCTCTCGGGGCTTCGACATTCCCCGGTATTCCGTGAAGAACCGATAAATACATAGCCTTCCGAGGAGAAAAACACACAAAACGGCGTGGCTATATTATAATCCGGAGGGAAAAACACATGAAATGGTGTTGCAACAGAGGCCGGGAGTGTGAACACCAACCCCGCACTGGCAGACAAGCTGACAGTGGCACCCGCGCGCGGGGTGTTCAAGCAACCACTCCGACCGGGTACGGATCAAATAGCCATCATCAGCCACGTGGCGATGATGATGGCATATCCGCCGACCAACCGTGCGTCAGTATTGCAGCAGCATTTCATGTCACTTCGACGAAGCGGAGACCCCACCGACCGACATCTGCCGGAGCACCGGCGACAGTGAGAAGTATCGGCCGGGACAGGCGGTCTTGTTCGTCACCCCCCCATGTGTGTAAACGCGCGACTTCGGAATGCCGCACTTGTCCGATAAAAATGACGCCAACCGCGCCAGCGCGCTGACCTGTTTCGGCGTCGGGCCATGGGCATCGAGATTGCCGATCAAGCAGATGCCGATGCCGTGGTTGTTGTAGTGGTTGCTGTTTGTCTTGCAGTGCGCGCCGTGCATCTGCTTTCCCCATCGCTCGCCGACGTAAATCTTGCCGTCACCATAGCCGACCCCGTTACCGATGACGAAGTGATAGCCGAGTGCCTGCCAACCGCGACCATTGACGTGCCAATCCCTCATTCCCTGCGGCGTCGACTTGTCGCTGCCGGAATGGTGGATGACGACGCACTGCCAACGGTTCGAAATACCGCGGGCCGGCGTCCAGCCTCTTCCCGGACCGGCCTGCGTGACGCGCGGACGCCTGACGCGAGGCCTTGGAGGCAGGCGACCGATTCGGTCCGGCCGAGCGCCCAGGTATGGTCCCAATTGCGAAATGCCCGATTTGCCGGGAGCGCAGCCCGTGCTTGCCGCCAGCGCACAGACCAACCCCCCCAGAATAATTCCCACCTTGCGAGTCACGATAACGCGCTCCTGCTTCCGTTTTCCCTACTACCAGTGTTGGCGGAAGCCAACCCACCAACCTAACATCGGGCAGGGTCGGGTCGCAAGTAAGGAGAAAGCAGCATCTGCCGCGTATCAGGGCTGCCAGACCCATTCCCGGAGGAATTCTCGGCCGTCTGGGCTTTCAACCGCCTGTCGGAAGACGACCAGGGCGTCCGGGAAGCTGCCACCCGCCTTATCAAGCACGGCTTGGTAGTCCGACAAGGAGTCTTGGTATCGGATAGCGGCCAGCAGTAGGGCGTTGTCGAGTTCCAACTCCCCGACGTAGGTCCACCGATCAGGGTCTTGCAGGCGCGGCTGGTAGATCGTGGAAAACCGCGCGATACCGGCATCGAACACCGGCTGCCTCCCGGCAATGACGACCTCCCGCTGTTCACCGCCCGTTGCGGCATCGAGATAATATCGCGTCACTTCGGCAAACAAGTCGTTGACGAATTCATCGATCACGACCTTGTCCGCGAATCGCACGCGCGCTGCCTTGGCCTCGGTCGATTCGTCGCCGAATGTCTGGTTGAACCACTCCTGAGCCGCGGCGCGTCCGATGAAGGTCGCCAGGCTTTCGCTGAAATCGAGATCGGAAGACTTGAAGACCGTCGAATGCGTCATCTCGTGCAGGATCAACTCGGCCAAGTCGATCTCGTCCAGCGCGAGATTCGACTGGCGAACCGGGTCCGGCAAGAATCCGAGCGTCGAGAAGCCGTCCGCGCGGGCGAGGTAAACGTCGTAGTCGGCCTCGGCCAGACAGTCCGCCTCGCGCTGGGCCATGCCCTGATCGAAGAAGCCCTTCGTTTCCATCGGACCCATGACCAGAAAGTCCCACCGATAGGGCGTCAGGCTCTCCTTCGCGCTCGCCGACAAAACGTACGCGGCAGGCTCCGAACCGTTCGCCTCAAAAACCGTATAGGCGTCGCCGGCGTACAGCCCGATGCGGTCGATGCCGAATTGGCGAACCTGCTGGGTCAGCGCGAGTTTCGCCAGTTCGTCATCCGTCAGATCCGTGTCGCCCAGCGCGTCAGCCACCGGAATCGTGTTGGCGAGGCTGGCGAGCTCCCCCACGAGAAGTTGCAGGTAGTAATCCGTCCCACAGCCGGCGAGCGCAGGTAAACAGCACCAAACCACAACGGCGGCAAGTGCCGCCATCGATCCGCGTTGGCTCCGCGCGGCCGACGTGACGCCTCGAACGCGAAACCACTTAACTGGAAACAATACTAGGGACGCAAACGTGTGCATCGGGGATGCTCCCGGCGAGGCAAACCGGTTGGATAGTGCTTGATTCTAGCCGACGAGTTGTACTCGCGACAGGTACCTCGCGGGGCGACTGATCCGAGAGGGTCCATGACAGTTCAGGCGGCTTTAGAGTGTGGCGGACGGGGGTTTCAGCCCGCGAAGCGGGCGACGGAGTAAAGCCCAGGGCGAAGCACAGCGAGCCCTGGGATAACGTACCAAGTCGATCGAGCCCCAACGGGGGCGACGGAAACTGGGCGCTGGAGTTCATTCGGAATGCCCATAAATGAATGCGGTTCCGTCACCCCCGTTGGGGGTTCAGATGCAAGTATGCATCGAACCCAGGGCTCGCTGTGCTTCGCCCTGGGCTTTACTCCGCCACCCCCTTCGGGGGTTCATGCGTGTCCGTCGGAGGTTTATTCGATTCTTTCGAGGGTTTATTCGATCGCCCATCGCTACGCCGCCTAAACTGTCATGGACCC
>JAUVGW010000256.1 GCA_030593565.1 Phycisphaerae bacterium
CACGGGGGGCCGACGCTACATCACGCAGCACTGACCGCTGGTGCGAGAATCCCTTCTCGCACCCATTCCGACGGGAATCCCTTCCCGTGGTCCCGCAGGATGGGAATCCTGCGAAGAATGCGTGCGAGATGGGAATCTCGCACGAGCGGTGCAATGTCTGTCACGCCGCCACACACTCGCAACGGCGACAAAAGCGGCCTACCATGCGGCGTGCCATGGCAAACCCTGTGGACACGCGATCATCTCGAACCGTCGGCCCCGTTGGCGTGGTGCGCCGGATGGTCTGTGCGATGTCGTTGATCCCGATCGCCTTCGCAACGGCCATCATAGCGGTTCAATGGTGTCCGAATTCTCCCTTCGCCGGCATTTCGACCTACGAAATCCGCGTGTTCAACTTTGTGTTCGCCGCAGTCACGGTCTTCGCCTCGATTCTCATCTGGCGGTCCGTGATCATCTGGACACTCGGCCGGCGGTTTCTCACGGCGGTTGTCGGTGTGGTCCCGTTCATCCAGGTGATCATCGCAGAGCCCCTGTGGGATGCCGGCTGCATCAGCAACGACATCCTTCAGGTCAGTCAGGAGCAGATCAGCATCGGAATCTGGGTCTGGCTGATGATCTGGATTTGGTGGGGGTGGGAGCGATTCGAATCGCTGAACCGGGCGGCCGGACCGCCCGACAGGAGAACTCGCATGACCGGCAACATCAAACCCGTGGTCGCGTCCATTGGCACGATTCCGTTCACGGTCGGCTGCTTCTTTATCATCGCCACGCTGTTCAGGGATGTCTCCGGTCTTTCCTGGGTATCAGTCATCACATTGTCGTATTCGCTGGCCGCGGTGGTGGCGGTTTCCTCCTGGCTGATCATTTGGCGACACCGGATCGAGTGGTTTCCCGGCGTCAAGCGGCGAACCTGCATCGCCACGGCGGTGTTGCTCGTTGTTCCCATCGCCGGAACTCTACTCGCCAACCTGTTCAGCGGTCCGAGCGGTCGAGTAGACCCGACCTTGTGCATGCTCCCGTTGCTGGGCTGGGGCTTGTGGATGGCCGCGACGATGTGGCTGTGGCGGCTCCGCGCGATGGGCGTCCAAATGTCCGAAGACGGTCCCGTCTGTTTGCAGTGCGGCTACATGCTCAAGGGCCTGAAGAAAACGCGGTGTCCCGAATGCGGCGCCGAGCCGACGCTCGACGAGTTGTGGGCGGCAACGTGTGCCGAAATGTGATAGGGGTTCCGTGACACTATCGGCGGGGCTGATCAGAGCCCCAAGCGTCAGCGCGGGGTCTTCGTGGACAGACCGTTGGTCTTTGGGCCCGCTCGCTTACGCTCGGGGCTCTGATCCGGTACTCGACGCGGGTGGTGTCACGCGCCACTTCGCTGTTTCGCGAGCCGCCGAAACTGTCATGGACCTTGTGATAGGGGGCCATTGCATGGCTCCTGGCCGCACGTCATTCTGCCGGGTAGGATACAGCGGTGCCCGGCATCGGATCGCAGTGCTCGTGAGGTAAAACAATGGATATCCCGGAAATGTACAGCCTGGCCGGCAAGCGGGCGATCGCGTGCGGCAGCACGCAGGGCATCGGCTATGCCTGCGCGATGCAGTTCGCCCGGCTCGGCGCGGCCGTCACGCTCGTCGCGCGTCGCGAGGATGCGCTCATCAAGGTTCGGGCGGACCTCCCGACGGATTCCGGGCAGGAGCATAGCTACGTCTGTGCCGACTTCAGCGATCCTGAGACGCTCGTCGGTAGGGTGACAGACCACCTGAAGGACCGGGGGGCGGTTCAGGTGTTGTTGGACAATGCCGGTGGGCCGCCGCAGGGATCGATCGTGAGCGCCAAGCCGCAGGCCTTTGTCGAGGCGTTCAAGATGCACGTCGTGTGCAATCAGATGCTCGCTCAGGCATTGGTGCCGGGCATGAAACAGGCCAAGTACGGGCGGATCGTCAACATCATCTCGACGTCGGTCAAGGAGCCCATTCGCGGGCTCGGCGTGTCGAACACGACGCGCTGGGCGGTGGCCGCCTGGGCCAAGACGATGGCCGGCGAATTGGCGCCCTTCGGTATCACGGTGAACAACATCCTGCCGGGCTTCACCGCTACGGCGCGGCTCGACGAACTCATCAAGGCTCGGGCGGCGGAATCGGGCGATTCTGAAGACGTTGTTCGCGAAGACATGATCTCGCGGATTCCCGCCGGCCGGCTCGGCCGTCCCGACGAGATCGCCGCTGCGGTCGGATTCCTGGCATCGCCCGCGGCGAGCTACATCAACGGCATCAACCTGCCGGTCGACGGCGGGCGAACATCATCATTGTAGAACAACGCAGGCTCCGGATTACGAAGGTCGGGGTGTGGCACGGACAAGGATCGCCCATGAGGAGGCTGCGATTCGGCCGAACAGGCTTCAAGGGCGATCCTTGTCCGTGTTCCGTCGCCGTTGGCTGCATGGAGCGTCCACGGACAAGCTCCGCGTCCCGGTCTGCCGGACGCGTACCTGGATTGAGCACCGTCTTCCGGTATTAACGTTGCCTCATCTCACCCGCTTGTCCGTGCCACACATCCGCGGAACGACGGGTCATCGGCCACGACATTCGGCCTCACTGCGAGCCGTCGGACCGGAGGATCGCGCGAACCGGGCTTGCTTCAAAACCGATTAGCTTCAGTGGTAGCGCGATCAGCTCGTAGATTCCCTCCGGAACATCGTCCAGCATCAGCCCCTCGAGGATGGCCATGTTTTGTTCCAAGGCGGCCCGGTGGGTCGGCGCATTATCGACGCTGAGCAGATCGAGGCTCGGCGTGTCCACGCCTACCAACACGACGCCATGTTGCTGAAATGATTGAATCAATTCCGGCGACAACGCGGCAAAATCCTCGTTGAAATGCTCGGCGTCGGGGAAGGTGCCCGTGGCCAGCAGAACGCGCTGGGCGATGACCGGCGTCTGGAGGGCATCCGGCGAAATGCACGACCCCCGATCGGCCGCCACGCGAATGACCTGGCACCGGCCGATAAACGGCTCGAGGTTGCATTCGCCGATCGAAAGTCCGTCAGGAATGTAATGCCCGGGGGCGTCGGCGTGCGCGCCGAGGTGGACGGTCGCCCGCATCGACGACGTCGTGCAGACGTCGCCTCGGCGGACATCGCTGAGCAGTTCGCGCGTCAGCGGTGCGTCGCCGGGCCAGACCGACAAATGCTCCGTGATAGCAGGCGTGATATCGTAGATGGTCATGTGGTCGTTCTTCTGTTCCGGTTGGGGTGGTCAAACATCAGTGGTCCGCTGTCCATCCGCGGGGGGCGTCCACCGCCGGCGCGGAATCCGCACTCGGATAAGATATCGGCGGTCTGAAGCGGGCAGGTTATTCTTTCCTCCCCACGGGGCGTCAAAGGTCGATTCGTCATGCTCGCGTTGGAGGTCCGCTTTTGACGGCTCGGTGAGCCGCTTGCTCACGGCGCCGACTTGCGCAGAAGCTGATCGACCGCTCCCTTCAAGTGCGGCAGTTCCTTCTCAACTACCTCCCAGACCGTTTCCATCTTGACGCCGAAGTAGCCGTGGATCAGCACGTCGCGCATCCCGGCGATCCTTCGCCAGGGAATCTCCGGCGCCCGTTGCCGACAGCCGTCCGACAGGTGCTTCACGGCTTCGCCGATCACCTCCAGATTCCGCATGACGGCGTCCTGCGTCTTGGCATCCTTGAAGAAGACTGCCCGGCCGCTCACCGTGTAGGCGCAGATTCGTTCCAGGGAGTCGCGGATGTGTTGAAGGTAGACGCGGTCGTCTTTCATAACGGGAGCGCCTCGGCCAGGATACGATCGCGCAGATAAGGACTGATACCTCCATCCACGACCACGTCCACACGATGTCCCAGAAGGTCCTCCAAGTCCTGCCGCAACCCGACGTGATCCAGCAACGTGCGGCCGGGATCGAGGCTGACGAGAAAGTCCACGTCGCTTTCGGGATCATCCTCGCCGCGAGCCATGGACCCGAAGACGCGCACATCGCTCGCGCCATAGCGCGCAGCGATTGCCAGGATTGCATCGCGGTGATCTGTCAACAGACGGCAAACCATCAGAATGCCTCGCCATCACATCATAACCGCTCCGTGATGCTTTTGCCCTGCATGAATAGTTGCAGATAGTCGCGGCTGCCGGCTTTGCTGTCCGTGCCGGACATGTTGAACCCGCCGAAGGGTTGGACATCCACCAGCGCGCCGGTGCACTTGCGGTTGAGGTATAGGTTGCCGACGTGCAACTCGTGGCGGGCTCGCTCCAGTTCCATGCGGTCGTTGCTGAAGATCGCGCCGGTCAGGCCGTATTCGGTGCCGTTGGCGATGTTGAGCAGGGCATCGAGGCCCTTGCCCTTGATGACGGCGAGGACCGGCCCGAAGATTTCTTCCTGGGCGAGGCGGTCGCTCGGCTTGATCCCGGTGAAGATGGTCGGTGGGATGTAGTATCCACCGCCGGGGACCTTCGTGCCGCCGAGTGCCATCTTGCCTTCCTTCTTGCCGATCCCGATGTACTCGTTGATCTTGTCGTAGGCGGGCTTGTCGATGACGGCGGCCATGAAGAAGTTTTCGGGCTCCGTCGTGTTTCCAACGGTGAGCTTCTTCGCCCGCTCGACGACCTTCTTGACCAATTCGTCATGCACGGCCTCGTCCACGATCAGCCTGCTGCACGCCGAGCACTTCTGACCCTGGAAGCCGAATGCCGCCGCGACCACGCCCTCGGCCGCGGAGTCGATGTTCGCCTTGTCGGTCACGACGATGCAGTCCTTGCCGCCCATTTCGAGGACGGTCCGCTTGAGCCAGATCTGGCCCGGCTGCACCTTGGCGGCCTTTTCGTGGATGCCGATGCCGACCTCGCGCGAGCCGGTGAAGGCGATGAAGCGCGTGCGCGGGTGCTCGACGAGCGTGTCGCCGATCTCGCCGCCGGAGCCGGGCAGGTAGTTCAGCACGCCGGCCGGCAGCATGATTTCTTCCATGATCTCGACGAACTTCGCGGCGATGACCGGCGCGGTGCTGGCGGGCTTCAGGACGACGGTATTGCCGGTGACGATGGCCGCGGTGGTCATCCCGGCCATGATGGCGAGCGGGAAATTCCACGGCGGGATGACGATGCCGACGCCGAGCGGGATGTAGCGATACTGGTTTTCCTCGCCAGGGAACGGCGTGACTTCCTGCGGACGACCGAGCCGCATCATATCGCGGCCGTAGAAATCGAGGAAGTCCACCGCCTCGCACGCGTCGGCGTAGGCCTCGATCCAGGACTTGGATTCTTCATAGACCATCCACGCGCTGAACTCGTAGATACGCTTGCGCAGGATCTCGGCAGCCTTGAGCAGATACCTCGCCCGAGCGGCCGCCTCGACGCGCGACCACGTCTTGAACGCCCGGTCCGCCGCGGCAACGGCTTCGAGGGCCTGATCGCCGGAAGCCTTGCCGGCGAGCCCGATGACCTCGTCGTTCTTGGCGGGGTTGATGGACTTGATCGTGTTCGCGGTGTCGATCTTCTTGCCGCCGATGCGGAGCGGGTAGGTGCGGCCGAGCTGTGACTTTACCAACGCGAGGGCTTCGAGCATCTTGGCTCGCGGGCCTTCCTCGGTGAAATTCACGTAGGGCTCAGGGCGAAAGGGCATCAACATCTTGTCGTCTCCATGTTGCTGAACAGAGGGCCTGGTTTGTTTCAGTTCGACGGGGAGACTATACCAAAATCGATACGCGGGGGCGAGCGTCGGACCATTCCGGCACTCGCCTTGAAACTGGACGGATCTGCGGTGTGCGGAGGTGGAAGGTGTCGTCAGGATGCCCGTACTGAGGAGGCCGTCTCGGCACGGGTATGGGGGAGATCAGTCGTCGCCGGCCAAGATGTCGGAAACATCGGTAAAGAGTAGCGCAAGAATAACGTGAACGGTTGATCCGCCAAACGGCAAGCCAACAGGCCAGTCTAGCGGCACAATCGGTCATGTTATTCTTGCACGATGCCTAATCGCTTTCTGTGAACAGTCCAGCCTTCGCTCGCATACTGCCGCTCGATCGCTTCTGCTGCGGCGAGTTCTTCCGTCTGCCACGCGCATTCAGAAAACCGCATCCCAAGCGCCTCCTCGAAGGCCGGCCGTAGGCGAGCGGCGGCTTCGTCGAACGTGACAGGATCGCTCAATCGGCCTTCGAGTTGTGACCACGTCGCGACAGACTGTTGGCGGTTCCGCGTGGCAAGCATGATCGAGCCGTGCTGGAGAATGGCGGTGGCGGTGCGGCGTTGGGCCGAGCCGGCGACCTTCGAGACGGCAGCGGAGGCGGCCGGTGCCTGCCGGGCCGCGCGGACTGAAGTCCGCGGCTCGTCGACGACCACATCCAAGCCGTGGCGGCGGGCGAAGCAGAAGAACGGGCCGCGTTGGGCGGATTGACGATTGACGATTGACGATTGGGGATTGGGGATTGGGGAGGTGCCTGGGTCGGCCTCGCGAGCGTCGCCGAGCATCCGGACACCGTGGCCGATGGCGGCGATGATCGCTTCGTGTGCGAGCGTGTAAAGGTCGTTCGGCCGGCCCGCAACGAGCGGGTGTTTCAGCGGGATGACGATAGAATAGGTCAATTCCAGGTCATGCAGAATGGCCCCGCCTCCGGTGGTGCGGCGGACGACGGGCAGGTCGCCTGCGGGGGGCGGCAGGCGTTGGTATTCGGCATAGTCCTGGAAATAGCCGAGTGAGATGGTCGCGGGGTCCCAGGCGTAGAACCTGACGACGGGTCGGGCATTCGGGTCGGTGCATAACTGGAGCAGGGCCTCGTCACGGGCCATGTTGATCGCGCCGGGCATGGGCGGGTCGATGAGCAATCTTGCGGCTGTCATATCGGTCATGGTACGCCAGAGCGCGGAAGAAATCGCGACCTCGGCGTCCGGGGAACTGATCGACACGTTCGTGACGGCTGGGAGCGGGGGCCTGAACAGGGCGGTCGGGCTGCCGGCAGCGAGATGCCGACGGTGAACCGAAATGGCGTTCGCCGGGTCTTCTCGTGGGGGCGAAATCATCGTATGGTCAGGGGCAATGTCGATTGTTTCGACAACGCTCTGTTATCCACGTCCGGCCGCGCCGACGATGGGCGTGTTCGTCCAGCGCCGGCTGCGCGAGATTCATCGACTGATGCCGGTGTCAGTAGTTTCGCCCGTTCCGTGGTTTCCACTGTGCTCGCGGTCCTGCGCCCGGTCGACCGGGTCGGGGACGACCCGGCTCACAGGGGTCGAGGAGCAGCCGCCTGCGTACAGACCAAGGATGTTTTATGTCCCCGGCGTCATGAAGGCATTTGACGGGCGTTTTTATACGCGGGCATTCGAGCGGGGCTTGCGGTGGGTGACGCGGGGTGAGCGGCCGGGGTTGGTCGACGCGCATTTCGTCTGGCCTGACGGTGTCGGGGCATGGCGGGTCGCGCGGATGCTGGGGATTCCATTCGTCTGCACCATTCGCGGCAAGCTGGTCAGTCAGATCGAATACCAGTCGAAACGTCGGCAGATTCGCGAGATGTTGCTCGGCGCCGACGCGCTGATCGCGGTATCGCAGTCGTTGGCGGACCTCGCTGACGAGGTCGCGGGGCGGGGGTTGGGAGTGCGCGTCATTCCGAACGGCATCGATCGGGCGGTGTTCAGGCGATTTGGGGAGCGATCGGTATT
>JAUVGW010000349.1 GCA_030593565.1 Phycisphaerae bacterium
GACATTGTGGCTGAAACGATGGGACTCGATCGTGTAACGTTGATCTGAATGGCGAAGTGCATGTCCGACGATGGCCCGTTGTCTGTGGTTCAGTGCCCGCATTCCGCTGAGTTCTCGCTCTGCCGTTTGGACTTGCTCGGCCTTCCGCTTGATCCAGTTGTGGACTTCTTCGATTGCTCGCCGGATCACCTCGACATGATAGAGGATGAAATAGGTTAGGTCGTTGTCGTCTGTTTCGGTGTAGAGAAAGGCCCGGCCATATTTGGCAGGCGCTTTCAAGATGATCTGCGAGATGGAAATGAACTCGAAAAGCCAGAAGCCGTGTTTGCGCATCGACCAATAGAAGAGCGCCCTTGCGGTCCTGCCGTTGCCGTCAACAAATGGATGGTCATAGGCAAGCCAGAAGTGCAAAATGATCGACCGAATGACGGGATGAATGAAACCATCGGGTGTCTTGCCGTTCGCGAAATCGCACATGGCCGTCATGCGTTCTTCAAGCTGATCGGCTGGCGGTGGCTCATGGAACACTTCACCATAATGGTCGTCCACGACCACTTCTTCTTGACGAAACCGCCCTGCATCGGCTGGGTCGTTCAGCGTGTTCTCCGTTATCCACCGATGGATATCGAAAACCAATTCTCGGGTCAGCGGCTCGTTCTTGAGTTTTCCTATGCGGCTCATCGTTTGATAATTATTGAAGATCATTCGCTCGCTTGAATCGCGCGGCGGTCGCGCGGTACGGAGCATTTCCTTGGCGACTTTGCGAGTTGTCGCCGCGCCCTCCAGTTGGCTGGACGTAATCGCCTCCTCAATCAGCGAGCTGACATAATACTGGTCTCGCGTGTCCGGATTTGTGATCTGCTTTGACATCTGGATCAGTCCGCCGGCACCAAGATCGATCCAGTGGAGCCTTTCAGGGATGGGATCCGCCGGAAGAAACACGAAACGGACGGCGTGCTTGTCCGTCAGCGGAACTCGCTGATACAGGAAGCTTCGACTGGTTTTGAGGGCTGCCCACCATTCACGATGAGACAAGTCGCCGGGTGGTTTGCGGTACTGCAACTTGTCCCAGTGCAGGTATTTGCCATCAACCGAACACCCCTGAACCTCGCGAATAGCGTGGAAAAACCGCTCCGCTTTCACAAGTTCATCGCGGAGGACCGATAGTGGCGGAGGGCTTTCTGGCGACCGCATGGGTCTAACCTGCCTTTTTGCAAGAATTTATACGCAATTATAAGAAGTTGCGAGCAAACGCAAGAATTACCAAGTTATTACTAAAACATACAGATTTAGTATAAGCAATTGGGTGACTGGTTGCAATACTAATTCTGAAGATTCTGGTTTTATATTAGTAATTCATTTCCGGGCAATTATTCTTTTTCGACCGAATGTTTGCACCGTGCAAATATGATGGAAGCCCATCCGAGGCGCAGGGCTCTTCTAGAGGAGAATAATCGCAAATTTGCGCCGGGAGCACCCCTATGCACACAAGACCCCGCGTTGGCGATAGATTGACGCGACCTATCTAGCCAGTCTTCGGGCCGAATCCGAGAACCTCGCCACGCAGGCGAGGAAGACCAGCCGGCCGCACCTCGGTGAAGATCCGGCGGGCAGGGCGATGCGGGTCACCCATTCGGACAGATCACAGCCTTCCCCGTCCGCCAGTGGGCGACTTCTTCAAGCGCCTCGTTCACTTGGTTAAGGCTGAAGCGGTGGGTGATCAGCTCGTGGAACGGGTAGCGGTTCCGGCGGGCTTGCAGAAACGACAATGCCCTGGCCCAGTGATGCGGCTCGGAGCCGTAGCAGCCGTGAATTTCGAGTTCGCGGTGGGTGATCGCGTGCGGGTTGAACTCGGTGGGGCCGGCATCGCAGTATTGGCCGAGGACGAGGTATCGGCCGCCGTCGCGCGTCAGGTCGCAGCCTTCCGCTACGGCTGCCGGGGCGCCGACGCACTCGACCACGCTATCCGCCCCGATTCCGCCGGTGTGATCCAGGACTAACGCGCGGCGATCGTTGGGGTCCTTCACCTCGTCGATGTCGATGACGACATCCGCACCAAACGCTCGGCAGCGTTCCAGGCGATCGGCCGGGCCGCCGATGACGATGATCGGCCGCGCCCCGGCGTCGGAAGCCACGGCCAGCGCGGCCAGCCCGACCGGTCCCGCCCCCTGAATCACGACGGACTCGGCCCAGCGAAGCGGCATGTTCTCGTAGCCGTGAACGGCGGTGACGAGCGCGCATCCCGCGCCGATGACGGCCTCGCTCGGCAGATCGTCGGCCAGTTTGAAGATGGCCGTGCCGGCGCGGAGGTGATGATATTGTGCATAGCCGCCAAGAAAGTGCGGCGGCTGGTCGCACGGCGTGTTGACGCCGTAAGCCTTGCGATTCGGGCAGCGGCTGGGCAACTGATACTGGCGACAGTATGTACAGCGGCCGCACGCCCTGCCCACGGTCCACGAGACGCGATCGCCGGCGATCAGCGGATGACCGAGCCAATCATCCACTTGCCCGCACGTTTCCGTCACCACGCCGACGGTCTCGTGCCCCAGGATCAACGGCAGCGGCACATCGAGCCGGCCCTTGTGCAGATGCACGTCGGTTCCACACATGCCCGCAAGCGCAACCTCGACAAGCATGTCGCCCGGTTCGAGCGACTGCGGCAGGGGGAATTCGCGCACCTCGATCGGCTGGTTGAAGGCGTGCATGACGGCGGCTTTGGCGGTTTTCGCATTCATGCACGCGATTGTAACGGCGTGCTATTGTCCCGTCAGGACTGGATATGACGGACTGCACGATGGTTGACGCTACCCCACCGCTTGCCAGAGAACCGGCAGCGACAACGCCGCATTCAGGCGGTGGCCCCCCCCGAATGATCCTACTGCGGTTGGGGTTCCGATGGCTTGCGGACTTGGACTTCCTTTTCCGTCTTGCGCAGGAGATTGGGCACGAACTGCTCGGAGAAGCCGGCCAGGAACGACCAGACAATCAGCAGGGCAAGACTCACGGCGTCCAGGTAGCGATGTGACCGCAGTGCCAGCAGCTTCCATCGTCGCGACAGTTCTTCCGTGAACACCGCCCAGCTAGCTTTGACTCGCTTGTCGACGTGTTCGTCTGTAAGGAGTTCGCGTTCAAGCCGCTTCGTTTCCTGCGTGATAGCCGACATGAGTCTCGATTCAGGTTGATCGAAAATCGCCAGGTAATTTTCGATCGCCGCTTCCCAGGCATCCTTTGGAACCTCCATCTTCTCGTACAATTCCGTGGCCATGTCGACATGCTCAAAGGAGTCGATCACGGCAGCCCTTGCCGCTTCGTAGGCGGGCCTGCCATGGTTGAACTCGGGCAACACCATGCCGGAGACCAGGTTCGCCTGCAGGAAGAAGAATAGGATCGTGGCGGCACCTGCGCCGATGATGCAGCGGGAGACGATGTAGCCCCAACGGCGGAAGATCTTCAGATCATCCAGCGTGCTTTCCTCCAGTCGGCGGTTGAGTGAGATAAGCATGCTGAAAGAGGCGCCCCAGATGCCTGCCACGCATGCCACCAGGAGATCGGAGTCGGCCCAGTACCTACGTACGATCAGCGCCGCGAAGAAGCCCACCATGGCTGACACAACAAGCAATCCGGTCCGCGTCCGAGCAGCCATCGAGAGATTCCGCTTCTCATCCCTGATCGAGTACCGCCATTGCAGGTCGTCGATCAACCGGTTCAGCAAGGCTCGGCGCACCTCAGCGTCCGTGGTAGCGTCACACTCGGCTTTGTAACTTTCGTACTTCTCAGGCAGGAGGTTGTTGCTCGCCTCGACCAACCTCCTGGCAAGTTCAGCCTTCAGCCTTGGCTCGTCGAAGAGCACCACCAGCAGTTGCTCGATCTCGTAGGCGCAACGCCAGGACGGCTCGCATCCGCTATTGGCGGCCTCCTGCCAACAGGTCGCTGCTCCTGTTTCCTTGAAGATGTCGTCGATCCGCTTGCAGATCTCCGGTAAGTTCCCCGCCTGGGGGGTCTTCTTGCATTTCTCGTACTCGGCCCGCAGGGTGACAAAGAACTGTCTGAGGAGTTCAGGGCATTCCTGGCTCTGCGATTGGCGCTTGAGTTTCCCGAACATCTCATCCTCCTTACATCAAATCGACTGCCGGTCGCCAAGCAGCTTCTATTTGGCCACACTGTACCTGTTGACCAACGCCATACTTCGTGACCGAGTTGATATAGTAAGGTATTATAGCATGTCCAAGGCCCAAATGCACGCGAGCAGTCCATGGCAAGCGTCTATAGCGGTCCTTCAGGCTTCCTCCTCGGTCGTCCTCAGCCCCGAAAGCCGTCCCTGGAAACAGAAGAAAAACAGCCCCCTCACCACCGGAAGCGCCGAACAAGACTGACCAATGGACGCGACGTGGTCACGCACAAAGCACACGACACCGCGACCCAAAGAATTCGCGGCCGTTTGTGGCGGTTCGCACTTGTTCTGTTGCAAACGGAAGATCAAACAAGACGCGACGCCAGGAACAGGCTCGACCAGAAAAAACGTTCTCAAAAAAATTCCGGGCAGCACACAGCCGAGTCAGCCGACGTATGCGTGTAGAAGCCTCTCGGTACTTCACGTCGGCCACGGGGGGCCGACGCTACACCGGGGGGCGACGCTACGTCTCGCGGCCCTGAAGCGTCCCGCCGACACCGTCACGCACTCAGCCACAAGACCGCCCTCGAACCCAAGTTGCATTCGGACGGGGATTATGATATACTGGCGGGCGACGTTTCCAACTGGACGGCCCGTTGGGGAGGAGAGAGGCGCTTCGGCGTAGCAGCGTGGGTCCCCTGCGCGTGGCCAAAAAACGCGAAAGGACCGACCCATGCGCACATGTCAACCACCCCACAGACGTTGCATCCTTCTCACGCTCGCTGCGTTCATCGTCGCAGGCGCCCTGGGGTCCGGCCGGGCAGCAGCCCAGCCGATCACCCAGATCATCGACTCAACTGGCGACGGCGCAGGCCATGGCCTTGATTATGCTTGCGGCATGGCCGTGGACGCCGCGGGCAACGCCTATGTGACGGGAGAGAACAGCGACAAGGGTCCATGACAGTTTAGGCGGCTTTAGAGTGTGGCGGACGGGGGTTTCAGCCCGCGAAGCGGGCGACGGAGTAAAGCCCAGGGCGAAGCGCAGCGAGCCCTGGGATAACGTACCAAGTCGATCGAGCCCCCAACGGGCGCGACGGAAACTGGGCGCTGGAGTTCATTCGGAATGCCCATAAATGAATGCGGTTCCGTCACCCCCGTTGGGGGTTCAGTTGCAAGTATGCATCGAACCCTGGGCTCGCTGCGCTTCGCCCTGGGCTTTACTCCGCCACCCCCTTCGGGGGTTCATGCGTGTCCGTCGTAGGTTTTTTCGATTCATTCGAGGGTTTTTTCTATCGCCCATCGCTACGCCGCATAAATTGCCATGGACCCCCATGGTGCGGTTCCATGGC